>NZ_CAJCKE010000002.1:0-387901 GCF_903970925.1 Serratia sp. ME47
AGATCCATCACTTTCAGCTCGCGCTCCAGCACGTCCTGATAGGTTAATTGTTCATACAGCGTCGCATCCGGGTTTTTCACCGGATCGGCGGAGTATACGCCATCCACTTTGGTGGCTTTCAGCACCACGTCCGCTTCGATCTCGATGCCGCGCAGGCAAGCTGCGGAATCGGTGGTAAAGAACGGGTTGCCGGTACCGGCGGAGAAGATCACCACGCGGTTGTTGCGCAGCAGGCTGATAGCCTCTGCCCAGCTGTAATTATCACATACGCCGTTCAGCGGGATCGCTGACATCAGGCGGGCGTTCACATAGGCACGGTGCAGTGCATCACGCATAGCCAGGCCGTTCATCACGGTAGCCAGCATTCCCATGTGGTCGCCCACTACGCGGTTCATGCCGGCTTGCGCCAACCCCGCGCCGCGGAACAAGTTCCCGCCGCCAATAACTACACCGACCTGAATTCCCAGTTCGACCAGCTCTTTCACTTCCTGAGCCATGCGATCCAAAACGCTGGCGTCGATACCAAAACCTTCTGCACCTTGCAGGGCTTCGCCACTCAGTTTAAGCAGAATACGCTGATATACGGGTTTTGCATTGGTTGCCATGGTGTTCTGTCCTAAGAAGCAGTATTAGTATTGGGGATTTCAGCCGATGAAACGCGCCTGAGGTGAGCATCACGCTGCAGGGCCTGCCACCGGTGTAATTCTGGCTGGATAGTATGGAACCGCCAGACGGCGGTTCCATCGACAGTCATTAAGACTGTTTGCTCATCGCGGCAACTTCAGCAGCGAAGTCGGTTTCGACTTTCTCGATGCCTTCGCCCACTTCGAAGCGAATGAAGTTGGTCACGTCAGCGTTGTGCTCTTTCAGCACCTGAGCAACGGATTTGCTCGGATCCATAACGAAAGGCTGACCGGTCAGAGAAACTTCGCCGGTGAATTTCTTCATGCGGCCTTCAACCATTTTCTCTGCGATTTCTTTCGGCTTGCCGGACTGCATGGCGATGTCCAACTGAACCTGGTACTCTTTTTCTACCACTTCAGCAGACACGTCTTCAGGCTTCACGAACTCTGGCTTGCTCGCCGCAATGTGCATTGCGATTTGCTTAACCAGCTCTTCGTCAGCGCCTTTAGCCGCAACCAGAACGCCAATGCGCGCGCCGTGCAGGTAGCTGCCCAGCACGTCGCCTTCCAGGGAAGCAACGCGACGAATGTTGATGTTTTCGCCGATTTTTGCCACCAGCGCTACGCGCTCTTCTTCGAACTGTGCTTTCAGCACGTCAACGTCAGTGATTTTGCCGGCCATAGCGGCATCCAGCACTTTGTCGGCGAACGCCTGGAAACCGGCGTCTTTCGCAACGAAGTCAGTCTGGCAGTTAACTTCCAGAATGATGCCGTAGTTGCCTTCGATCTTGGTTTTGATCACGCCGTCAGCAGCTACGTTGCCTGCTTTTTTAGCGGCTTTGATCGCACCGGACTTACGCATGTTTTCGATTGCCAGTTCGATGTCGCCGTTGGATTCAACCAGCGCCTTCTTGCAATCCATCATGCCAGCGCCGGTACGCTCGCGCAGTTCTTTTACCAGGGCAGCGGTAATATCAGCCATTTATTTTTCCTCGGTTATCTCGCGTGGAGACAGTTCTCATTCAGATAAGCAAAGGGGGCCTTTACAGGCCCCCCTAACCAACATATGTCAATACCTGGTTAATAAGGGCTCAGTGACGAGCTTGCCTTATTATTCAGCTTCTACGAAGCCTTCTTCCGCCTGAACGGCCAGATCTTGAGAACGACCTTCACGCACAGCGGCAGCAACAGCAGTCAGGTACAGGTTTACTGCACGGATTGCGTCGTCGTTACCAGGGATGATGAAGTCAACGCCGTCTGGGTTGGAGTTGGTATCAACGATAGAGAATACCGGGATACCCAGGTTGTTGGCTTCTTTGATCGCGATGTGCTCGTGATCGGCATCGATAACGAACAGTGCGTCTGGCAGACCGCCCATATCTTTGATACCGCCCAGGGAGTTTTCCAGCTTGGCCAGTTCACGAGTGCGCATCAGCGCTTCTTTCTTGGTCAGCTTGTCCAGGGTGCCGTCTTGAGACTGGATTTCCAGATCTTTCAAACGCTTGATGGACTGACGAACGGTTTTCCAGTTAGTCAGCATGCCACCCAACCAGCGGTGGTTCACGAAGAACTGGTCACAGCTGTTCGCAGCGTCTTTTACCGCTTCGCTTGCTGCGCGTTTGGTACCAACGAACAGGATCTTGCCTTTACGGGAAGAGATCTTGCTCAGTTCAGCCAGAGCGGCGTTGAACATTGGTACGGTCTGCTCCAGGTTGATGATGTGAACCTTGTTACGAGCGCCGAAGATGAAAGGCTTCATTTTCGGGTTCCAGTAACGGGTCTGGTGACCAAAGTGAACACCAGCCTTGAGCATGTCGCGCATGGAAACAGTTGCCATGATTAAACCTCTATAGATTAATTGGGGTTATGCCTCCACGTATCCCATAACGCCGACCCTGGCGGCGACAAGTCACCTCAGGGCACCCCGGCGGATGTGCCGATACGTGTGTGTTATTTACACAAAATGAGTGCAGTTAAAGTATTTTCGGCTCATTCCCGCCAGGTCACAAGAACCAAGACACGGATCGCCGGCGCGCTTTATACCATAAACCCGCCGCCGACACCAACTTTTGTTGCGTTTCGCCGGGCGTCAGGAAATGAAATTTGGCAGCCCCCGGCCGGGCTGATACCATAAGTCACTGCTTCTTATTGTCGACGATAACGACACCTGCGGACGAATTTCATGGCAATCTCAATTAAAACACCTGATGACATCCAAAAAATGCGCGTGGCCGGCCGCCTGGCCGCCGAAGTGCTGGAGATCATCGAGCCGCACGTCAAACCTGGCGTGACCACCGGCGAGCTGGACCGTATCTGTCACGAGTACATCACCAACGAGCAGCAGGCCATTTCCGCCTGCCTCGGCTATCACGGCTTCCCGAAATCCGTGTGCATTTCGGTGAACGAAGTGGTGTGCCACGGCATCCCGAGCGACGACAAAACGCTGAAAGACGGCGACATCGTCAACATCGACGTGACCGTGATTAAAGACGGTTTCCACGGCGACACCTCGAAGATGTTCATCGTCGGCAAACCGACCATTCTGGGCGAGCGCCTGTGCCGCGTTACTCAGGAAAGCCTGTATCTGGCGCTGAAGATGGTCAAACCGGGCATCCGTCTGCGCACCCTGGGCAAGGCTATCCAGCAATTCGTCGAAGCCGAGAAGTTCTCCGTGGTGCGCGAGTACTGCGGCCACGGCATCGGCGAAGTGTTCCACGAAGAGCCGCAGGTGCTGCACTATGACGCGGACGACGGCGGCGTGGTGCTGCAGCCGGGCATGGCCTTCACCATCGAACCGATGGTCAACGCCGGCGACTACCGCATCCGCACCATGAAAGACGGCTGGACGGTAAAAACCAAAGATCGCAGCTTGTCGGCGCAGTATGAGCATACTATTGTGGTGACTGATAACGGCTGCGAGATAATGACGTTGCGCAAGGATGACACCATCCCCAACATCATTACGCACGAGATGTAAGCACCGCGGCGAACGCCGCGTGCAGAATATCACCAGGCCGGCTTATGCCGGCCTTTTTTATGGGCTGCGCACTATGTCTGACAATCTTCTTCAACAGGCGGCCCCGGCCGTGCCGATGCCGCCCGCCTCCCCCAGCGCCTACGGCGACGACGAGCTCACCTGCCCGGTGCTGAAACAGCGGCTGGAACAGTTTCAGCTGTGGCTGGCGGCGGCGTTCGACGCCGGCTCCAGCGCAGAAAGCCTGGTGGCGGCGCGCAGCGACTTCATCGATCGCCTGCTGCGCCGGCTGTGGACGTTCTACGGCTTTGAAGATATCCCGGAAACCGCGCTGGTGGCGGTCGGCGGCTACGGCCGCGGCGAGCTGCACCCGCTGTCGGATATCGACGTGCTGGTGCTCAGCCAGCGCCGGCTGACGGAGCAACAGTCGCAGCGGGTCGGCGAATTCATCACCCTGCTGTGGGATCTCAAGCTGGAAGTGGGCCACAGCGTGCGCACCCTGGAAGAGTGTCTGCTGGAAGGGCTGGCGGATCTGACCGTGGCCACCAACCTGATCGAATCGCGCATGATCTGCGGCGACGTCGCGCTGTTCCTGCAGATGCAAAAACATATCTTCAGCGACGGCTTTTGGCCTTCGCCGCAGTTTTTCCACGCCAAGATCAACGAGCAGCAAGAACGTCATCAGCGCTACCACGGCACCAGCTATAACCTGGAGCCGGATATCAAAAGCAGCCCCGGCGGCCTGCGCGACATCCACACGCTGCTGTGGGTGGCGCGCCGCCACTTCGGCGCCACCTCGCTGGACGAAATGGTCGGCTTCGGCTTTCTCACCCAGGCCGAACGCAACGAGCTGAACGAATGCCAGAGCTTCCTGTGGCGCATCCGCTTTGCGCTGCACTTGGTGCTGCCGCGTTACGACAACCGTCTGCTGTTCGATCGCCAGCTCAGCGTCGCGCAGCTGCTGCGCTATGAAGGCGAAGGCAACGAGCCGGTCGAGCGCATGATGAAAGACTTCTACCGCATGACGCGGCGCGTCAGCGAGCTGAACCACATGCTGCTGCAGCTGTTCGACGAAGCCATCCTGGCGCTGGACGCCACCGAAAAACCGCGTCCGCTGAACGACGATTTCCAACTGCGCGGCGCTCTGATCGATCTGCGTGACGAAACGCTGTTCATCCGCGAGCCGCAAGCCATCATGCGCATGTTCTACCTGATGGTGCGCAACCGCGAGATCAAAGGCATTTACTCCACCACCGTGCGCCAGCTGCGCCACGCGCGCCGCCACCTGAAACAGCCGCTGTGCACCATCCCGGAAGCGCGCGATCTGTTCATGGCCATCCTGCGCCATCCCGGCGCGGTGTCGCGCGCGCTGGTGCCGATGCACCGTCACAGCGTGCTGTGGGCCTATATGCCGCAGTGGGGCAAGATCGTCGGGCAGATGCAGTTCGATCTGTTCCACGCCTATACCGTCGACGAACACACTATCCGGGTGCTGCAGAAGCTGGAGAGCTTCGCCGATCCGCAAACCCGGCCGCGCCATCCGCTGTGCGTGGAGCTGTATCCGCGCCTGCCGCACCCGGAACTGCTGCTGCTGGCCGCCTTGTTCCACGATATCGCCAAAGGGCGCGGCGGCGATCACTCGATCCTCGGCGCGGAGGACGTGGTGGAGTTCGCCGAGCTGCACGGCCTCAACTCGCGAGAGACCCAACTGGTGGCCTGGCTGGTGCGCTGCCACCTGCTGATGTCGGTCACCGCGCAGCGCCGCGATATCCAGGATCCGACGGTGATCCAGCAGTTCAGCAGCGAAGTGCAGAGCGAAACTCGCCTGCGCTACCTGGTATGCCTGACGGTGGCGGATATCTGCGCCACCAACGAAACCCTGTGGAACAGCTGGAAGCAGAGCCTGTTGCGCGAGCTGTATTTCGCCACCGAGAAACAGCTGCGCCGCGGCATGCAAAACAGCCCGGATCTGCGCGAACGCGTGCGCCACCACCGGCTGCAGGCGTTGGCGCTGCTGCGCATGGACAACATCGACGAAGAGGCGCTGCACCGCATCTGGAGCCGCTGCCGCGCCGACTATTTCCTGCGCCACTCGCCGAATCAGCTGGCCTGGCACGCCCGCCATCTGCTGGCCCACGATTCCACCCAGCCGCTGGTGCTGGTCAGCCGCCAGGCGACGCGCGGCGGCACCGAGATCTTCATCTGGAGCCCGGATCGTCCTTATCTGTTCGCCGCCGTCGCCGGGGAGATGGATCGCCGCAACCTGAGCGTGCACGACGCCCAGATCTTCACCAACCGCGACGGTATGGCGATGGACACCTTTATCGTGCTGGAGCCGGACGGCAGCCCGCTGGCGCAGGATCGCCACGCGGCGATCCGCCAGGCGCTGCTGCAAGCCATCACCCAGCGTGAGTACCAGCCGCCGCGCGTGCGCCGCCCCTCTTCCAAGCTGCGCCACTTCAGCGTGCCGACCGAGGTCACCTTCCTGCCGACCCACACCGATCGCCGCAGCTACCTGGAGCTGACCGCGCTCGACCAACCCGGCCTGCTGGCGCGGGTGGGCGAAGTGTTCGCCGATCTGGGGCTGTCGCTGCACGGCGCGCGCATTTCCACCATCGGCGAGCGGGTCGAGGATTTGTTTATCCTGGCCGACGGCGAGCGGCGCGCGCTCGACCAAGAAACGCGCAGAAAGTTGGAGCAACGGTTGACAGAGGCCCTCACCCCAAACGATAAAATGTGATACAAGTAACTTTTTACCGACAACATCAGGAAAGAGAACAGCATGCAGCAATTACAGAACGTTATTGAAAGCGCCTTCGAACGCCGTGCGGACATCACCCCGGCGAACGTAGACACCGTAACGCGCGAAGCGGTAAACCAGGTGATCGGCCTGCTGGACAGCGGCGCCCTGCGCGTCGCCGAGAAGATCGACGGTCAATGGGTCACCCACCAGTGGCTGAAGAAAGCCGTGCTGCTCTCTTTCCGCATCAACGACAACAAGGTGATGGACGGCGCGGAAACCCGCTACTACGACAAAGTGCCGATGAAATTCGCCGACTACGACGAAGCGCGCTTCCAGAAGGAAGGCTTCCGCGTCGTGCCGCCGGCCACCGTGCGCCAGGGCGCGTTCATCGCTCGCAACACCGTGCTGATGCCGTCTTACGTTAACATCGGCGCCTACGTCGACGAAGGCACCATGGTCGACACCTGGGCCACCGTCGGTTCTTGCGCGCAGATCGGCAAAAACGTTCACCTGTCCGGCGGCGTCGGCATCGGCGGCGTGCTGGAGCCGCTGCAGGCCAACCCGACCATCATCGAAGACAACTGCTTCATCGGCGCGCGTTCCGAAGTGGTGGAAGGCGTGATCGTGGAAGAAGGCTCGGTGATTTCGATGGGCGTCTACCTCGGCCAGAGCACCCGCATCTATGACCGCGAGACCGGCGAAATCCATTACGGCCGTGTGCCGGCGGGTTCGGTGGTGGTTTCCGGCAACCTGCCGTCGAAAGACGGTTCTTACAGCCTGTACTGCGCGGTGATCGTCAAGAAAGTCGACGCCAAAACGCGCGGTAAAGTCGGCATTAATGAGTTATTGCGTACTATCGACTAAATTGAAATAGCGGGTGATTCACCCGCTATTTTTTTGTCTGCGTTTCGCTGGCAGTCACAGTCGCAGATCTCGCTTTCCGCCATAATCGCAGTCGTGGAATATAACGATCACATCTAAAGAGGGCGCAGTATGTACGATAACTTGAAGAGTTTGGGCATCAATCAACCGGAAGACGTCGATCGCTATAGCCTGCGTCAAGAGGCCAACAACGACATCCTCAAGATCTATTTCCGCAAGGACAAGGGCGAGTTCTTCGCCAAGAGCGTGAAGTTCAAGTATCCGCGCCAGCGTAAAACCGTGGTGGCGGACAACGCCGGCCAGGGCTACAAGGAAATTCACGAGATCAACCCGAACCTGCGTTACGTGATCGACGAGCTGGATCAGCTGTGCCAGCGCGATCAGGTGGAAGTGGATCTGAAGCGTAAAATCCTCGACGACCTGCGCCATCTCGAAGGCGTGGTGTCGCACAAGATTGCCGAGATCGAAGCCGATCTGGAAAAACTCACCCGCGGCAAATAATGCGGATCGGTTGACCCGCATCATCGTTAAGGCGCCCTTTTGCGGCGCCTTTTTACGTTATGACTGCAGCAGCGTGCCCCACTGCTCGACCCACGGGCAGGCGGCCACTTCCGGCTCCGGCTGTTCCATCGCATCGATTTCCAGCACTTCGCCAACGCGGGTGGCGCCCTGTTCCTGCAGCAGCGCATCGAACGTGCGCCCGGCGCCGCAGAAGTGGTCATAGCTGCTGTCGCCGAGGGCGATCAGCCCATAGCGCAGCTCCGGCTGATAGCCAACCTGATCGCGGATAGCGTGGAACAGCGGCGCGATGCTGTCCGGCAGATCGCCCTGCCCGGTGGTGGAGGTGATCACCAGCGCGTAGTGCTGACGATAAAACTGCCAGGCCTCCAGCGTGCCCTCTTCGAACAGTTTGACCTCATGGCCCTGCTCGCTGAGGATGTTTTGCGCCTCTTCCGCCACCAGCAGCGAATTGCCGTAGACCGTTCCCACGAAGATACCAACCTGAGCCATGGCTCCTACTCCCTTCATTACCTTTAAAAATTGTCAGCTATCCTGACCGTTAGCCGCGCTAAACTCAACCCCGGCAAGTTCAGGGAATACCCCCGCCCAGCCGAACTGCGCCATCACCCCTTGCCAGGCCTCGTCCCAGCGCGCCGTTACCTGCAGCGGCTCGCCGGTCACCGGGTGCGTCAGCTGCAGATGGCTGGCGTGCAGCATCAGGCGCGGGCAACCGAAATGCTGCGCCATCCCGCGATTCTGCCGCAGATCGCCGTGCTTGCTGTCGCCGATGATCGGGTGGCGCAGGTGCGCCATATGGCGCCGCAGCTGATGTTTGCGGCCGGTTTCCGGCTGCAGTTCCACCAGACTGTAACGCGCGCTGTCGTAGCGGCCGACGGCCACCGGCATCTCTACCTGCGCCAACGGCCGGTAGTGCGTCACGGCCGGCTGCGGCCCCTTGTCGGCATCGGCATGTTTATCGGCGATTTTATCCAGCTCCGCCGTCAGCGGGTAGTCGAGGGTCGCCTCCTCCTGCACGTAACCGCGCACCACCGCATGGTAGGTTTTCTGCACCTGATGCTGCTCGAACTGCTGCGACAGCAGGCGCGCCACCTCGCTGGAGAGCGCCATCAGCAGCACGCCGGACGTCGGACGATCGAGACGGTGCACGGTAAATACGTGCTTCCCGAGCTGATCGCGCACCGTCTGCATCATAAAGCGAGTTTCATGACGGTCCAGCCAACTGCGGTGCACCAACCAGCCCGACGGTTTGTTCACCGCCACCAGGTGTTCATCCTGATACAAAATCTCAATCACATCGCATTCCCAGGTCAATAGCCGTTTCGGGCGCGAGTATAACAGGCATGAGACGCAACGCTAGTTCACCCATTCGATGGTCACCAGGCGCGTATCGGCGCGGCCGCGATCGTCCACCGCCCGAATGCGGTAGCGCCCGTTGTTGATCGGCCGCCAGTCGATCGGTTTTTTGCTGGCGCTGCTGCCGAGATAGATATCGTCGACGAACCAGTACACCGTCTTGCTGTCGGCGTCCGTCACCGCATTGAAGGCGATTTTGTCCCGTCCCTGTTGCGACTGGCGCAGGGTATAAGTGGTGTTTTTCAACGGCGAGGTGATGCGCGGCGCGTTGCCGCCGACGGCGATGCCGTTGTCCTTGCAGCGATTGACCGGCGGCGCCCGCTTCGGCAGCCCGGCCTGGGCGAACACGTTGGCCAAATCGGAAGGCCAGAATTCAAAAATTTCGGTGCGGGTCTGCGCCGCGTCATACGGCGGGCAAACAACCTCGCCGCTGTGAATATCCAGCACCACCGGCCGGTAGACGCTGTCTACCTTGATCGGCGACTTGCCGGGAATGAACCAGGTCTTGCCCTTTTGCTGGCACCACGGCGTCGGCAGATCGCCGCTGGCGAGACAGATGTCTACCCGCCGCAGCCGCTTGGGGAACGGATGTTTCGGTTCCCGCAGGGCGGGATAGCTGGCGTTGACGCTGTCGATGATATTGAAAAACAGCGGCGCGGCCGCCTCGGCGCCGACCAACGCATTGTTGCCGCGCCCATCGAAGTTGCCTTCCCACACCACCAGCACGTAAGGGCCGAAAATCCCGACGCTCCAGGCGTCGCGAAAGCCCCATGAGGTGCCGGTCTTCCAGTACACCGGCAGCGACGAAGAACGCTGCGCCAGCGTATCGCCCGGCCGCCGGTGCTGGCGCAGCATATCCAGCGTGATGAAGCTGGCCTCCTCGCTCAACAGCCGCACCGGCCTCGGTTCACCCTCGTTCAGCCGCAATCGCAGCGGCCGCAGCTCGCCGCGGTTCGCCAGCAACGCGTACAGCTTCGCCAGCTCCTGCGCCGTCACCTCGCCGCCGCCCAGCACCAGCGACAGTCCGTAGTGGCTCTCATTGGCCATATTGGCGACGCCGGTCAGGCGTAAGAACTGATAAAAAGTCGGCTGGCGCAGCTGTGAGGCGACATAGACCGCCGGGATGTTACGGCTGAAATTCAGCGCGTCGGTGGCGGTCACCGGGCCGAGAAAACGCCGGTCGAAATTTTCCGGCGCATAGGCGCCGAACGACGAAGGCACGTCTTTCAGAATGGTCATCGGATGCAGCACGCCCTGCTCCATGCCCAGCGCGTAGATGAACGGCTTCAGCGTCGATCCCGGCGAACGCTTGGCGTTGGTGCCGTTCACCTGCCCCTGGATCGGACGATTGTAATAGTCCGCCGAGCCCACCAGCGCGCGCACCCCCATATCGCGGCTGTCCACCAGCAGCACCGCGGCGTTTTGGATGCCGCGGCTGCGGTTGCGGGCGATAAAGGCGTTGACCTGCCGTTCGACCAGCCGCTGCAGCCCGGCGTCCAGCGTCGTGTCTACGCGGGTA
Organism: Serratia sp. ME47; assembly: GCF_903970925.1. NCBI lineage: Bacteria > Pseudomonadati > Pseudomonadota > Gammaproteobacteria > Enterobacterales > Yersiniaceae > Serratia > Serratia sp. ME47. The sequence continues at coordinate 10,617 of NZ_CAJCKE010000002.1, forward strand.
TCGCGCTGCACCAGTTGCTGCGTCTGCAGGCGCAGCTGTTCGATAAAGTGCGGTGCGATATAAGGCACTTGTTCAGGCTGCCGCAGCGCCAACGGCAGGCGGAACAGCGTTTGCTGGCTGGCGTCGGTGGGGTAAACCCGCTGCCAACGCTGGAACAGACGATTGCGCGCCTGCGTCAACGCCGCGCCGAGCACGCCGGTTTTCGGCTCCAGACGGTAGCTGGGTGACTGCGGCAAGACCGCCAGCGTCAGCGCCTCCGGCAGAGTCAACTCCCGCGGCGGCTTGGCGAAATAGATCAGGCTGGCGGCGCCGATGCTTTCAATGTTGCGGCCGTAGGGCGCGTAATTCAAATAGGCTTCCAGGATATCGCGCTTGGAGTAGCTCAGTTCCAGCTGCACCGCACGCAGCACCTGCAACACCTTGCCGCCCGGCGTACGGGTATTGAGATGCCAGCGCATCCGCGCCAGCTGCATGCTGATGGTCGAACCGCCCTGCATTTTGCCGCCGGCGACATAGCTGCGCCAGAAACCGCGCATCAGGCTGACAGGGTTAAAGCCGGGGTTATAGTAGAACCAACGATCTTCGTGCAGCAGCAACCCGCGCACCGCCAGCGGCGACACTTGCTCCAGCGGGGTCCACAGCCGGTAGCGATCGTCGTTGGCCAGCGTAATGCGCAGCAGCGCGCCGTGCCTGTCGTAATAAACGGAAGACTGCGGCAGCCCCTGCCACAGGGGCGGATGCGGCCACAGCCGAATTGCGGTCAACAGCAGCGCCAGTAAAAACACCGCCATCAAGCCGTTTTGCAGCACGCGCCCGGTCAGGATCTTCATACGTTCTCAGCATACCGGCGCCAGACGCTGGCCTGGCGCCGGATACGGCCTAGCCGTTGCCCGCCGGCACCACCACCAGCTTGCCGCCGCCGGCCGACATGGCCTGCACTTCTCGGTCATACATGGCTTCGCCGTAGGCCGGTGGAATAATAAAGCTGCCGGTATTGGTGGCCTTGATCTGATAGACGAACTCCTGCACCTCGGTGCCGGCGCTGCCGTAGATAATCACCCGATCTTCACGGATGTCGCTGTAATCCGGCGCCCAGGTGGAGCCGGTGGCGGCCAGCGGCGACTGCCAGCCGCCGCGATCGTCGCTCTCCTCACCGGCATCGGCCGGTTCCGGCGGCGTCTGCTGCACCACTTCGAACCCGCCCGGCAGCAGATCGACAATCGCCAGGTTGCTCTGCCCCTCTTTCGAGTTGGCGCGCACCTTCAGATGGACGTTGATCTTCTGCCCCAGCGTCACCTGCGTCACCGGTTTGCCCTGTTCGTCGGTGTACTCGCGGACGATCTCAATCCCGCGCGACAGCGCTTTTTGCGGCGCGTTCAGATCGTAACCGGCCTGCGTCACCACATACCAGGCCGGCGCGCTGCCGCCGTTAGTGAAGCGCACGGCGGTGGCATCAGCGTTGAACTGCCCCTGAACGAACAGCCCCTGCAGCTCACTGATGCGCTGCGGGTCGCCGCCGCTTTTGCCCACCTGCACGATGCCTAATGCGTCCGCATTGGCGGATTGCGCCGCCACCTGGGCCGAATAGCTTTCCAGCGCCAGGATGCTCATTGCAGAGGAGTAGGTGGTGTAACGCTCTTCTTTCAGTGCCTTGACCATATTCTCCAGCACCTGCGGCGGAATCGACGCCACCTTCTCAGGGAAGTGACGGGTAATCAAATACAGCCGCGTCGCATCCTGCACCAGCGGATCGAAATAGTTCTGCGTCCACCAGGCGCTGTCATAGGCTTTGCTCAGTTGCTGCCAGCTGGGTTGCAACAGCGCGGCGGCTTCGTCGTCCATCTTCAACAAACGATAGGAAGAGGCCAGATACAGCGCGCTCAGATCGGTTTTCCACTCTTCGCCATAGCGTTTTTGCAGCGTATCCTGCACGGCCGCCAGCGAGTTGGTGGTCACTTCGCCCTGCAGCGTCAGCAGGTAGACCGCCCAACTGCGCAGGCGCAGCAGATACAGATCGTCGAAACCGCTGGCCGCCAGCTCGCGCAGCGCGCCGTTGGCTTCGTCCAGCATGCCTTCCGGCAGGGCGTAACCCGCCGCTTTGGCTTCGAGCAGATATTGCACCACATAAGGCGTGACGAAAGGATCGGCATCCGGAGACGAACGCCAGGCGCCGATCGCCCCGCTGTCGTTCTGACGAGCGCGCAGCACGCCCAGCAGGTTGCGCAGCTGCTTGCTGACTTCCGCCTGGCTCAGGCTGCTTTTCATCTCTGGATGGCGGCTCTGCAACATCAGCGGAATGGAACGGCTGACGATCTGCTCGGAACAGTAATACGGATAATCCGCCAGGTATTGCGCCAACCCGCTGGTCAGCACCAGCGGCGAATTCGACACCGCCGCCCGGCGCTGCGCGAAAGCGTCGAACATCTGGCGCAGGCCATCGACGTTCTGGCTGCCGCCGCTCATGCGCCCCATCACCGATTGAGTACGGTACGGCGCCGCCGGCCGCACCGAGGTGCTGACGGTGCGACGGCTGGCCTGGTCGCCGTAACGGGCGTCGAACACCAGCGGCGCATCGCCCAAAACGGCTTTGGCGCGCAGACGGAAGGCGATCACGCCCTCGCGTTTTTCCGCCAGCGTCAGGCTTTGCGTCGCGTTGCCCACCACCTCCAATTGCGGCGGCGGCGTCAGCAGGACGTTGATGGCTGCCGACTGGCCGTTCAGCCCTTCGAGATTGTTGCTGACGCCCACGCTGACGTCGAACTCATCGCCCGGCGCCACCATCGCCGGCACGTTCGGCGTCATGATGAAGCTGTCGCGCACCGTAGCGGCGGTTTGCGCCTTGCCGATTTTCTCCGGCGTCACCGAAATCGCCATGACGCGGATCTTGCCGTTGAAGTAATCCGGCACCGGGTAGACGAACTGCTTCTCGCCGCTGACCTCGGTAATGCCGGACCAATAGGCCACCGGCTTATCGCGCTTGCGCTTGAACGGGTTGAGGTTGAGATCCAGCCCTTCGCCCGCATCGCCGCCCGGCGCCGCGGTCAGCGCCATCAGCTTGCTGAATTCCGGCAGGATCAAATCGAGGATCTGCGAGCTGCTCACGTTCAGTTCGCGCTTGCTGAAGAAGAACTCCAGCGGATCCTTCAGGCGATAACGCGCCACCTGCAAAATGCCCTCATCGACGGCGAACAGCGCCACCTGCTGCGGCGCATCGGTCTTGACCGTCATCGTCAGGTTTTCACCCGGTTTGATGACCTCCGGTGCCGTCACCTCAAGGCTGTTTTGGCGCGCCCTGGTACTGATCTTGAACGGCATCACGCCATAGCTCAGCGGGCTCATGAAGATCTCGCTGGAGTTGATGTCGCGCACGAACTGCACGTTGATGTAGCCGTTGCCCTCCATGCCGGCCGGCACGCGGATCGTCTGCACCGAGCTGGTGGTGTCGGTGTGGAACCACTGCCAGGCGTAAACCTTGTCCTTCTCGATGGTGATCAAGCCGCTGCCGGTATAAGGCGCGTTGATCGCCACCTCGATCTCTTCGCCGGGCTGATATTCCGCCTGGTTGAGTTTTAGCTTCAGTTCGGCGTTGCGATCCAGCGAACGGCTCAGGTTGGCGTTGCCGGCCACGCTGTAGGCGACGCGGTTGAGCGTCTTGCCCTGCGCATCTTCGATCACCAGCACGAAGTCGCCCGGCTTATCGGTCGCCAGCCGCAGATCCGCGCCCTGATCGCCCAGCGCCAGCGGCTGTTCCGAGAGCTGCACTTCCTTCATCTTCGACTGGTATTTGTAAACGCCCGAATCCTGTTTGGTCAGCACCGAAATGTATTTCTGTTCGATCAGCACCTGCTTCAGGTTCGGCATGGCGATCTGTTTCAAGGCCGGATCGATGGCGATCACGTTCAGATGCCGCTCCGCATCGCGATTGATGTAGCCCAGATCGCCGTCGGCCTTCACCCCAATCAGGTAATCGTAAGGCGAAACCAGCGTACGGGCGGTAGCCGCCACCGAGCGACCGCCGCCGGCAACGAACGCCTCCGACAACAGCTGCAGCTGATAAGTGGCGTCGGCGTAAGATTTCAGATCGAGCGGAATATCAGCCGCGCCGTGTTCATCGGTGGTGCGATCTTCCAGCTCGGTTTCGAACCCGTCGCTGTTTTGTCGGTTTTCGTAGAACGCATAATCCGGGAAGCGATCGAAGCTCGGATACATTGGCCGCAGCGTCAGCCTGGTGGTCACACGGCGATCTTGCGCCGGGGTGCCGAACAGGTTCTGCACATCGATGCTGGCCTTCAGCTCAGACGGTTTGACCCAGCCTTGCTGGCGGTCCGGCGTCAACGCCAGCTTCACTTTCAGCTGATCCGGCTCGAACTCCTTCACATTGACTGCGGTATGGCCGAGCAGCGTGGAGGTGTCGTTGTTTTTGCCGATCAGATACAGATAAACGTTCCACTCGCCGGTGGGCGAGTTTTCATCGGTGGTATAGCTCAGTTCGTTGAAACCGCTGGCGCCCAGCGTCAGCGGCACGGTGGACATCAGCTTGTCGCGCGGATCGCGAATTTCGGCGCGCACCGGCACGCCGGCGAGGCCAACGCGCCAGTCGGCGGCGCGAGTGATCAGGCCGATATTGAAGGTGTCTCCCGGCCGATACACGCCGCGGTCGGAGAACAGGTAGCTGCTGAGCGTGCGCGGATCGGTCGGCGTTTGTTCACCGGCAACGTCGAAGCGCGAGAAATCCAGCCCGCGATCGTTAGAGCTGCCGGTCGGCAGGAAGGAGACATCCCCTTCTTTCTCCACCAGGAACATCACCGGCTGGCGCTCGTTGGTGTACACATCCAGCGCCGGGAAACGCACGTGGCCGTCGGCGCCGGTGGTTTGGCTGAGCAGCGTCACGCCGTTTTTGGCCACCACAGATACGTTGGCGCCGCTGACCGGCGCACCGCTTTGGATCGACTGCACGAAGACGTCGCGCGTCTTATCCTGCGAGCTCTTGGCGACGATGCCCAGATCGGTCACCACCACAAAACGCGAATCGCCGACGTCGGGCTGTTCTTCCCCTGCGCTCTCGTCCTGTTCCTGCTCCTGCTCGGCGCCCGCCTCTTCCGCCGCCGGTTTGCGATTCGGCTGCCATTCCGACAGCGTCAACAGAAACACCCCGCGATGGGAACTGGCGTTGGTGGAGAGATAGCGGGAAAGATCGATGCCCTGATAGTTCACTTCCCCCGGCCGCTCGTTGTTGAGCGCCGTCTGGTATTTGAAATGCTCGGTGAAATACTCATCGTTGAGCCGGTTGAATTCCGTGGACGAGTATTCCCGGCTTTTGAAGGAAACAATGTGCTGCAGCTGACTCGGGATCACCCGCTTGATGTCCAGCCGCAGGCCCGCCACGTTGCGCGCCGCCACGCTGATCTGCTTGTCGCCGTTGACCGACAGCAGCGAGCCCTGCGACATGAACTGCAGCGATTTCGGGAACTCCGGCACTTCGACCACCCGATAAACCTTCTTCGGCATTTTGTAACCGCCGGCGGAGATTAGCTGGTTATCGATCTCGAGCAGCATAAAGCGGTGCGCCGGGGCGTCAAAACGGAAGCTGAACTGCGGCTGATAGGCCTCTTCCGCCTCGTTAAGCGTCAACGGCAGCGGCGTCGCCTGCGCCAGCACGTTCTTGCCGACGCTGTCTACCGTCCATGGGTAAAAGTCTTCAGCATCATTGGCGGCCTCGGCATCGCTCGGATCGTGCTGCGGCAGCAGCCAGGCTTTCGCGGCTCGCGCCAGCTCTTTATCCTTCACCGCATCGCTGAAACCAACCACCAGCGCACGCTGCCCTTTGCCGCCGTCGGTGTCCACCACCTGGGCGCTGGCGTCGCTCAGCGCCAGGCTGTACAGGGTGGGAACCTTGACCCAGTTGCTTTTCGCCTCTTCGACCGCGTTGCCGGCCGCCGTCGATTTAACGCCCTTGCCGACGGTCAGATGTACTGCGCCGCCCTGATCCAGCGCCTGCAGCGGCTCGGAATGCACCCAGGCGTTCAGTTTTTTCTCGTCATAGACCAGAGAGAAATTCAGCTTCTTCTCGGAGGTGGCGCTGCCTTCTTTCAATCCCAGCGAAATCTGTTTTTCAAAGCTGGCGACGTCGACCGGCGCGTTGAACTGCAGATTGAAAATCGCGCTTCGTTTCTGCGCATTCTGCGGATCGCGGTAGTACTCGGCCTGCCCCAGACGGTAGTCGAACGCAGGCACGGTGAAGGCATAGCGGGTTTTGGCGAGTTTGACCTGCGGCGCCAGCAAGGCGGCGGGCTCGAGGGTCACGTCATATTTCGCGCCCATCGGCAGCGGCTTTTTCGGCGTGAACACCAGCGTCGATTCATTGTTCCACGCCCACTGTCCTTCCGCCGTCGGTTTGAGGGTGATGCCGGCGCTCACGGTTTTGCCCACCGCGGCGATCGGCGCGACCGAGCCGCTGAAGGCCAGGCTCACCGTTTGTGGCGCTTGCCGGGCGGCGGTGTAATCTATCGGCGCGGGGTTAGCCAGCGATGCGCTGACCTCCTGAACCACCATCGGCGCCGGTTCGATCGGCTGAGGCCGATTTTGCCACCAGTGCCAACCGTAAAACGCGCCGCCCGCGGCGCCTGCCAGCAGCAGCAGGCCCAGACCGATCGCTTTCGGATGTTTATCCACGCCGCTTTCCAGCCGCAGAAAACTGCGCGGCAGCGCAGCCCACCAGGCCGGCGCGCGCCAGCTGAGGTTGCCGACCAGCGGTCTCAGCAACCGCCCCAACAGCGACAAGACCCCACCCAACAGGCGGCAAACGCCCTTAACCAGGGTAAAAGGCAAACGAAGGATAAACCTTAATAAATCCATTATTGCAGCACCTCATCATCCTAATGCAGCCCCCGGTCAACCGCCGCGGTTTAACCGAGCCGAAAGACGCCGTCGGCTCTCCTGCCCGGCATCCGCGCGAGTACTCTACACTGCCGGGCGGCAAAAATCTGCGCGCCGCCGGCGAATTACGGCTCTTTATTCAACATCAAATCCAACTGCTGCAGCAGCACCAACAGCGGCAGACTGCTCGGCTCACGCTCCTTCAACGCCTCCTCGAAGTAAGGCGTGATGGCAAAACGCGTCGGCAGCGGCGCTTCGGCGTCCAACAGCGCATACATGCGCGGCAGAAACACCCACTGCAGCCAAGCCTCGGCCGACATGCTGTCGATGCAGAACGGCTCGGTGCTGGAGAAAGCCTCAGGCTCGGGCGGCGCGGCCTGCCACAAGGCCAAATCGCGCATGGATTGTTCAATCGCCTGCAAACTGCGGCGAACCTGATTATGTATACTCATCTGCATTCCCGATCTCTTTTCATCATGATATTCAGCTCGCTGGCTGAAAGGCGGCAAAGCATAGCATTTTTATAGCCCAAATTTGGCGCGCCTGAGACCGGCTGCCGTTTTTATCTGGTGGCGTGCGCCGCCGCGCGGCACAATAGGCCCACCGAATTCACCACACAGATAAAGATTCATGTCCGTAATAACAGAGAAAAAAAATCACGCGACGCCCGGTAAGGCCATGCTGGCCTCGGTCACCGGTTACGCCATGGACGGGTTTGACCTGCTGATCCTCGGCTTTATGCTGCCGGCCATCAGCATCGAATTAGGATTAACCTCATCGGCCGCCGGCTCGCTGGTCACCTGGACGCTGATCGGCGCGGTGCTGGGCGGCGTGATCTTCGGCCATCTCAGCGATCGCTTCGGCCGCATCCGGGTGCTGACCATCACCATCCTGATGTTTTCCCTGTTCACCGGCCTGTGCGCCGTGGCGCAAGGCTATTGGGATCTACTCGCCTATCGCACGCTGGCGGGCATCGGGCTGGGCGGCGAGTTCGGCATCGGCATGGCGCTGATCGCCGAAGCCTGGCCGGCGGAGAAACGCAACCGCGCTTCGGCTTACGTCGGCATGGGCTGGCAATTGGGGGTGCTGGCGGCCGCTTTCCTGACGCCGTTGCTGCTGGAACATATCGGCTGGCGCGGCATGTTCCTGGTCGGCCTGCTGCCGGCGCTGGCGTCATTCCTGATCCGCCGCACGCTGGGCGAACCGGAGGAATTCGTGCGGCAGAAAGACGCCGGGCAGCCGCTCTCCTTCCTTCAGCGTTTGCGCCTGCTGTTTAAGGATCGCGCCACCAGCAAGGCCAGCATCGGCATCTTCATTCTCTGTTCGGTGCAGAACTTCGGTTACTACGGGCTGATGATCTGGATGCCGACTTATCTGGCGAAAAACTTCGGCTTCTCGCTCACCAAGTCCGGCCTGTGGACGGCGGTGACGGTGGTCGGCATGACGTTCGGCATCTGGCTGTTCGGCGTCCTGGCCGACCGCTTCGCCCGCTGGAAGATTTTCGTGCTGTATCAGGTCGGCGCGGTGGTGATGGTGATCGGCTACGCCCAGTTGAGCGATCCGATGCTGATGCTGTTCGCCGGCGCAGTGATGGGCATGTTCGTCAACGGCATGATCGGCGGTTACGGCGCGTTGATTTCCGATACCTACCCGGTGCAAGCACGCGCCACCGCGCAAAACATCCTGTTCAATCTGGGACGCGGCGTCGGCGGCCTGGGGCCATTGGTGATCGGCGCGCTGGTGACGCAGGTATCGTTTACCGCCGCCATCAGCCTGTTGGCGGCGATTTACCTGCTGGATATCTACGCCACGCTGTTCCTGCTGCCGAAAAAACAGGGCGCAGGCGATACGCTGGGCGCGATTGGTTAACGCGGAAGAAGGATTGAGACGGGGCGCACGCGCGGCGGAATAGAACAAAAAGTTGGGGGCACTGCGTTAACAGTGCCCCCGGTTCGTTTTATAGCCATCCCGCTACACAGCATGCTCCCTGCTCAATCCTTGAAAACTTTTCCTGCGGCCATCCTGACCAAGTGGTCCTTGCATCATCCTGCAGCATCGTCCTGACGCGGTTCCTCAGCCTTCCTGACCCGCCGACAGTCCTGCGCCGGCTCTCAATCTCCGTCCTGGAGGTGTCCTTGGTTTCAATCCTGAAACATCCTGGGCATCTCCTGACGCCATCCCTCGCTCTTGCCTGAGCGCATCCCTTTCTTCTTCCTGAAGCTGCATCATCCTGATGCTTTCCTGCTCCGCCGGGTCCGTGCCGGTAATGATAAGATCGCTCAAATTTCCCGGAATCACAAGGGTTTGAGAGGTGTCTCACACTAAATTAAGACTAAGAGTTATCCTAAAGAAATTCTAACCAATTGATCTGGATAACAATAATCTCATGGTCCAAAGAGAGGTGAAAAAAATTAAGAGCGATCTCTCACAACCCGTGTGAGAGATCTCTTACACGACCGACGGCGAATCCGCCGCGCTTTAGTCCAGCACTGGGCGCAGCGCATCGAGGAAATTCCCCAGCGTCGCCGCCAACAAGGTGCGCTTATCGCTGCCAAACTGCTCCAGCACTACGTTGCCGCTGACGTTGCACAGCGACACCATCGTCATCTCGGATTCGGTGGTCGCCAGGAAGAGGGTCGGTGACAATTTGAGGCGCTTTTGCGTCACCAGATGGCCGATCAGATTCTCCTGCAGGCGGATGAAATCCTCTTCGCTCCATACCTGCAGCAGGCTCAGGCGATGCTCCCCAAATTGCGCGCTCATGTCACCGGCGTATTGCTGCGTGTAGAAACGGTGCGCATCCGGCTGCAAACGCAGCTCCAGTGCGGCCTCTACCTTCTCCAGCGTCGCCGCCGGTTCGAAAGGCTGCGGCAACCACAGCACGTCGTCCTCGCGATTCTCCACGATGCAGGGCGATGGCACGCCGTACAGCGCCTCGCTGGCCGGCGCGTGGCCGCGCTCTTGCTGCCACAACTCGACATAGCGTTGAGTGAATTCACGCAGAGCGTGCGATACATCATGGTCCATATTCTTTCTCGCATACGTTAAACTGACGGCCATTGTACCTATCTCTGACCGAGGTGACAGCAGATGTCCTCATATCAAGACCACCAGGCCCTGTCAGGGCTGACGCTGGGCAAACCCACCGCCTATCGCGATCGCTACGACGCCACGCTGCTGCAGGCGGTGCCGCGCAGCATGAACCGCGAGCCGCTGGGGCTGTATCCCGACAACCTGCCCTTCCACGGCGCGGACATCTGGACGCTGTACGAACTCTCCTGGCTGAACGCCAACGGGCTGCCTCAGGTGGCGGTGGGCGAGATCGGCCTCAACGCCGACAGCCTGAACCTGATCGAATCGAAAAGCTTCAAGCTGTATCTCAACAGCTTCAACCAAACGCCGTTCGCCGATTGGGAAACGGTGCGCAGCACGCTGCAACGCGATTTGTCCGCCTGCGCCCAGGGCGAGGTGAGCGTCACCCTGTTCAGCGTCGACCAACTGGAAGGCAGCCCGATCGCTCGTCTGGCCGGCGACTGCATCGACCAGCAGGATATTCGCATCGACAATTATGAGTTCAACGCCGACTACCTGCAGAACGCCGCCGGTGAAGAGGTAGTGGAAGAGCAATTGGTCAGCCACCTGCTGAAGTCCAACTGCCTGATCACCCATCAGCCGGACTGGGGCTCGGTGCAGATAAGCTACCGCGGCGGCAAGATCGATCGCGAAGCGCTGCTGCGCTATCTGGTTTCCTTCCGCCACCACAACGAATTCCACGAGCAATGCGTCGAGCGCATCTTCAACGATCTGATGCGCTATTGCCGGCCGCAAAGCCTGACGGTTTACGCCCGCTATACCCGCCGCGGCGGACTGGATATCAACCCGTGGCGCAGCAACGTCGCATTCGCTCCCGAGCACGGCCGCCTGGCGCGCCAATAAGTGCGAAACATTGCTCAACAACTGAGCTAACGAGCGGTTTGTGTTGGTAAAAGCGCAGGGACGGCGGTAAGGTTAAAACGAGGCTGCGGCCGGGCAGAGCGCCCGCTTCGCCGCAGCACGCCAACCATAACGAGATGCTGTTTTGCTGCGTATGGATTACTACCGCCCCACACCGGGTGCAAAGGAGTTACCTTGATTACACACATCAGCCCGCTTGGCTCTATGGATTTATTGTCGCAGCTGGAAGTAGACATGCTGAAGCGCACCGCCAGCAGCGACCTGTACCGCCTGTTTCGCAACTGTTCGCTGGCCGTGTTGAACTCCGGCAGCCAAACCGACAACAGCAAACAGCTGCTGTCGCGCTATGAAACCTTCGATATCAACGTGCTGCGCCGCGAGCGTGGCGTGAAACTGGAGCTGGTCAACCCGCCGGAAGAGGCGTTCGTCGACGGCCGCATCATCCGTTCACTGCAGGCCAACCTGTTCGCCGTGTTGCGCGACATTCTGTTCGTGCACGGCCAAATCGCCAGCGCCGGCCGTTTCCAACACCTGAACCTGGAAAACTCGGCCCACATCACCAACCTGGTGTTCTCGATCCTGCGCAATGCGCGCACGCTGCATCTGGATGAAGATCCCAACATGGTGGTGTGCTGGGGCGGGCACTCGATCAACGAGAACGAATACCTGTACGCGCGCAAGGTCGGCAGCCAGCTGGGCCTGCGCGAGTTGAACATCTGCACCGGCTGCGGGCCGGGCGCCATGGAAGCGCCGATGAAAGGCGCGGCGGTCGGTCACGCGCAGCAGCGTTACCGCAACAGCCGCTTCATCGGCATGACCGAGCCGTCAATCATCGCCGCCGAGCCGCCTAACCCGCTGGTGAACGAGCTGGTGATCATGCCGGACATCGAAAAACGTCTGGAAGCGTTTGTGCGTATCGCGCACGGCATCATCATCTTCCCGGGCGGCGTCGGCACTGCCGAAGAGCTGCTGTACCTGCTGGGTATCCTGATGAACCCGGAGAACAGCGAGCAGGTGCTGCCGCTGATCCTGACCGGGCCAAAAGAGAGCGCCGATTACTTCCGCGTGCTGGACGAGTTCATCATGAACACGCTGGGCGACGCCGCGCGCCGTCACTACACCATCATCATCGACGATCCGGCGGAAGTGGCACGGCAGATGAAAAAAGCCATGCCGCTGGTGAAGGAAAACCGCCGCAACACCGGCGACGCCTACAGCTTCAACTGGTCGATCCGCATCGCGCCGGATCTGCAGCTGCCGTTCGAGCCGACCCACGAGAACATGGCGAACCTCAATCTGTATCCGAACCAGCCGCCGGAGCAATTGGCCGCCGCGCTGCGCCGCGCCTTCTCCGGCATCGTGGCCGGCAACGTGAAGGAAAACGGCATCCACGCCATTGAGCAGTTCGGCCCGTACAAGCTGCACGGCGAACCGCAGATGATGAAGCAGATGGACAGCCTGCTGCAGGGCTTTGTCGCCCAGCACCGCATGAAGCTGCCGGGCAGCGCCTATGTGCCCTGCTACGAAATCGTCGCCTGATCCTCAATCCCGGGCGGCGTAACGGCCGCCCTGTTTTTTCTGACCTTACCGCCCATGATGATACACCTACTGATTGTCGACGCCCTGAACCTCATCCGCCGCATTCACGCCGTACAGGGCTCCCCTTGCGTCAACGCCTGTCGCCACGCGCTGCAGCAGTTGCTTCAGCACAGCCGCCCGACCCACGCGGTGGCGGTATTTGACGAGGACGACCGCAGCGAAAGCTGGCGCCACCAAATTCTGCCGGACTACAAGGCCGGGCGCTCGCCGATGCCGGAAAACCTGCAACAGGAGATGCCGCAGCTGCGTGAAGCCTTCGCCGAACTGGGCGTCGCCAGCTGGCATTCACCCGGCAACGAGGCAGACGATCTGGCGGCCACGCTGGCGGCGAAGGTCGCCGGCGGCGGCCACCAGGTGACCATCGTCTCCACCGACAAAGGCTATTGCCAACTGCTGGCGCCGAACGTACAGATCCGCGATTACTTCCAGAAACGCTGGTTGGATATGCCTTTCGTGCAGCAGGAATTCGGCGTGCAGCCGCAGCAACTGCCGGACTACTGGGGGTTAGCGGGGATCGGCAGCAGCAAGATCCCCGGCGTGGCAGGCATCGGGCCGAAAACCGCCGTGCTGCTGTTGCAGCAGTCGGGCAGTCTGGACGGGATCTATCAGCACCTGGAGCAGGTGCCGGAGAAATGGCGCGGCAAGCTGGAGCAGCACCGCGAGCTGGCCTACGTCAGCAAACACGTCGCCACGCTGCGCACCGATCTGTCGCTGGACGGCAACCTGCAGCAGCTGCGCCTGCCGATACAATAAGGGCGCTGCAAGCAGCGCCCTTCATCAGGTTTAACGCGATTAATCGCGCTCGTCGCGGCGGCCCGGCACCGCCGACCACATGCGGCGCACGTGTACGGTGATCTCTTCGCGGTCGTGATACAGCTGTTTGGCATGCACTTCAACGCTGATGCCGGCAGCGCCCAGCGCTTCACGGATGCTCATCAGGTTTTGCGACACTTCCTCGTAGCGTTTTTTCATCGGCAGTTTGAGGTTAAAGATCGCTTCGCGGCACCAGCCTTTCACCAGCCACTGAATCATCAGGCTGGTCACCTTCGCCGGTTTTTCCACCATGTCGCACACCAACCAATAAATTTTGCTGCTGTTCGGCTCGAACTTGAAACCGTCAGCGCGGTGATGCGTTACCTGGCCGGTTTCCATCAGGCTCGGCGCCATCGGGCCATTATCCACCGAATGCACCATCATGCTGCGCTTCACCAGCTGATAGGTCCAGCCGCCCGGGCAGGCCCCCAGATCGACCGCATGCATGCCGCTGGCCAGGCGCTCGTCCCACTCGTCGGCGGGGATGAACACATGGAACGCTTCTTCCAGCTTCAGCGTCGAACGGCTCGGCGCATCGGCCGGGAAACGCAGACGCGGAATGCCCATATAGAACGGTGAGTTGTTGTTGCTGTAGGAGTAACCGACGTAACAGCAGCCCGGCGCGATGAAGAACACGTGCACCACCGGGCGAGTCGGGTTCTCCCGCGCCATCAGCACCTTCTGCTCACGCATCGCGGCGCGCAGCGGCACCGTCAGCTTGCGGCAGAATTTCATCAGCTCCTTGCTTTCGTTGGTGTCCGGCACTTCCACCCGCAGCTCGCCGCCGCGATCAACCACGCCGATCAGCATGCCGACGATCGGCGATACCCGATCTTCCGGCGGCAGATCGCGCAGCAGCTCACCCACCACGATCATTTGGCGGGCGAAAATCAGTTCGCGGAACGGAATCTCCCGCGCCAGGCGGTCGGCATCGTCCGGCTGATAGCATTCGAACAACACGTAACCGCTGTGCTCTTTTACCCGCGCAAAGCCGTAAATCTCCAGCTGGGCGGCTTTATCGGTGATCTCCGCCGCACACTCTTTTTCGAAGCCGGGACGGCAGTACAACGCAATCTTATTCATGGCGCTCGGCCTTTTTCCTCAGACGCAAAGCGCCAATCAACATCAATATCCAGCCGATCAAGAAGCACACGCCGCCAACCGGCGTGATATATACCCAGACCTTCAGGTGCGACAGCGCCAGACAATAGAGGCTGCCGCTGAACAACACGGTGCCGAACGCCAACAGCGCTCCGCTCCAGTAAAACCACAGGCTCACGCGGCGCTGCATCGCGACCGCCAGCGCCAGGATAGCCAGGGTGTGGAACCCCTGATACTCCAGCCCGGTGCGGATCCAGGCCATTTCGTTGGCGCCCAGCGTGCCGCTTAACACATGCGCGCCGAATGCGCCCAGCGCGACAAACACAAAGCCGCTGATAGCGGCGAAAACCAGCATGGAACGGCTGCTCATCGTGATCTATCCCATTAAAAATCACCGACCGCGGCAAGGCGGCGGCCGGCCTTATTGTTCGTAGCGGAAGCGGAACTTCTCTTGTTCGCTGGCGGCACGCGCCAGGATCCACTGCCGGAAGGCGGCTATTTTACCCAGTTCTGCCTGGCTGTCATGACATACCAGATAAAAAGCATTTTTACTGACCAACACATCGTTGAACGGGCACACCAGACGACCGGCTTCAATCTCGGTTTGCGCCATCACGTTGTTCACCAGCGCCACGCCCTGACCGTGCACCGCCGCCTGCACCACCATGGCGCTGTGGCTGAAGATTGGCCCCTGCTGCACGTTGATGTGCTGCAACCCCAGCTGGCGCGTATAGGCCAGCCAGTCGCGACGTGAAACGTCATGCAGCAGCGTATGATAAGCCAGATCGTCTGCGGTTTTCAGCGGATGATCGCCGGTCAGCAGGCTCGGCGAACAAACCGGCAGCAAATATTCCGCATACAGGCGCTCGGCGCGCAGCCCCGGCCAATTGCCGCGGCCATAGAAAATCGCCACGTCGACGTCGTCCGCCAGCTTGTCCTCTTCACGGTCCACCGCCTGGATGCGCACGTCGATGCCCGGATAAGCTGAGTTAAAGCCGGACAGACGCGGCACCAGCCACTGAATGGCGAAGCTCGGCGGCAAACTGACGGTCAATGCCCCCTTGGCGCTGCGCGCCTGCAGCTTGCGCGTCGCCTCGTTGATCGAAGAGAAGATCTCCTTGATATCAAGGTAGTAACTTTGCCCCTCTTCGGTCAGCAGCAGCGAGCGATTGCGCCGGCGAAACAGCTTCAGCCCGAGGAAGTCCTCCAGCGACTTGATCTGGTGGCTCACCGCGGCCTGAGTCACGAACAGCTCTTCCGCCGCCTTGGTGAAACTCAGGTGGCGAGCGGCCGCATCGAACACGCGCAGCGCATTGAGGGGAGGTAAGCGTTTAGACATTAAATTAGCTACTTTTGTGTAACATTAATCCGAATGATTCGGCGCCGAAAATCGGGCGGCTTTGTGTGGCAAGCCATGGACAAACGCTAACGGCGCATTGCCATTAGTTTTTTTAATCCGAGCCATTATAATTTGTCCGTTGAGGATGCGCCAGCAAATACCTATAGTGGCGGCACTTCCCGGGCCGGAACGAAAAGGGAGTGGGTGTCGAGGACGCCGATGAACTTTTGGCTTGTGGTTGTGATGTTGTGTTTGCAAATTGTCCGGCGATTCCGGACATGGTAGCTAGGCTACTGTTTTTTCACTTCCTGTACATTTACCCTGTCTGTCCATAGTGATTTTATGCAGCACCGCAAAACTTGCGGTGCTTTTTTTTGCCTGACGGTTACTGGTTGCTTTCAACCATCTCTTTCACATCGGCGCGGTTGATCTGCTGTTCGACGCCGTTGGCGTCTTTATAGCTGATCATGCCGGTATCGTTATCCACTTTAGGCTTGCCGTCAGCGACAATGGTGCGTCCGTCATTGGTATGCATCACGTAGTTGCTGGAACAGGCGGCCAGGGTGAACGTAAGCATCAGGGCAGAGAGAACTGCGGCTGTTTTCTTCATTGAGGACTCCTTTGTAGTTTTAAATGCTGATAAATACCTTTTATGTGTATAGATGCGATTAATAAGCGCACATTTAATAGCATAACAAACTTTCCCAATTTTGCCAGGCGATAAGTCCTAATCGGCGCGAACGCTTGTCTCCGGCGGCAAAATAGGACAGGATCACCCATCGACTCAAGCCAGTGACAATCAGGGTATGACGCCTTTTAACCCCAGCCTTTTTCGCCAACAGTTTCCCGCGCTCGCGCAGGACGGCATCTATCTGGACAGCGCCGCCACCGCGTTGAAACCGCAGGCGGTGATCGACGCCACGCAGCAGTTTTATCGCGACGACGCCGCCACCGTGCACCGCAGCCAGCATCGGGCGGCGCAGGATCTGACCGCCCGTTTCGAGCAGGCGCGCGGCCAGGTCGCGCAACTGATCCATGCGCCGTCGGCCGACGACATCGTCTGGACGCGCGGCACCACCGAGGCGATCAACCTGGTGGCGCAGAGTTATCTGCGTCCGCGTCTGCAGCCGGGGGATGAAATTCTGGTGAGCGAAGCGGAACACCACGCCAACCTGATCCCCTGGCTGATGGTGGCGGATCAAACCGGCGCCCGGGTAGTGAAACTGCCGATCGGCGCCGACCGGCTGCCGGACCTGGCGCAGCTCCCCGCCCTGCTCAACGATAGAACCCGCCTGTTGGCGCTGGGGCAAATGTCCAACGTCACCGGCGGCTGCCCGGATCTGGCGCCGGCGATCGCGCTGGCCCATGCCGCCGGCGCGCGCGTGATGATCGACGGCGCACAGGGCGTGGTTCACGACCCAGCCGACGTACAGCGGCTCGATATCGATTTCTACGCCTTCTCCGGCCACAAACTGTATGGACCGACCGGCATCGGCGCGCTGTACGGCAAATCCGAGCTGCTGGCGCAGATGGCGCCGTGGCAAGGAGGGGGAAAGATGTTGACCCAGGCGTCGTTCGACGGTTTTATCCCGCAAAAACCGCCGCACTGCTTCGAAGCCGGCACGCCAAACATCGCCGGCGTGCTGGGGTTGGCCGCCGCGCTCACCTGGCTTCGCGAACAGGACATGGCGGCGGCGGAGCGCTACAGTCGCGAGCTGGCGGATCGGGCGGAACAGCGGTTAGCGCAGCTGCCGGGCTTTCGCAGCTTCCGCAGTTCCGGTTCCAGCCTGCTGGCGTTCGATATCGCCGGCGTACACCACAGCGACATCGTCACGCTGCTGGCGGAGCAAGGCATTGCGCTGCGCGCCGGCCAGCACTGCGCGCAGCCGCTGATGGCGGCGTTAGGCGTCAGCGGCACGTTGCGCGCGTCGTTCGCCCCCTACAATACTCAACAGGACGTCTATACGCTGGTCAGCGCGTTGACCCACGCCCTCGACCTGCTGGCCGACTGACTTGACTCCCGGAGACGCTATGCTCGCCCCCCATCCTTTTGGCCGAGAGATCACCGCCGAAGCGTTGATCGCCACCTTCAGCGCGCTGAAACAGTGGGAAGACCGCTACCGCCAACTGATTATGCTCGCAAAACGGCTGCCGTCGCTGCCGGAGGCCTTGCGCAGTGAAGAAATGGCGTTGAGCGGGTGTGAAAACCGCGTCTGGTTGGGGCACCAGTTGCTGGAAGACGGCACGCTGCACTTTTATGGCGACAGCGAAGGCCGCATCGTGCGTGGCCTATTGGCGGTGCTGCTGACCGAAGTGGAAGGCAAAACGCCGCAGCAGATCGCCGAATTGGATCCGCTGGCGCTGTTCGACCGCCTGGCGCTGCGCGCTCAGCTGAGCGCCACTCGCGCCAGCGGGCTGGCGGCGTTGGCCGCCGCCGTGCAGGCGATCGCCGCCCGTTACGCCTGACGCGCCGCCTTCGCCACCATCTTTTTCAGCGCGTGCGACACGGCGACGAAGCCAAAGGTGGCGGTGACCATGGTCGCCGCGCCGAAACCTGCGCTGCAATCCATTCTTTTCGGCCCTTCCGCCGTGCTGCGCGAAGCGCATACCGAACCGTCCGGCTGCGGATAAACCAGCGGCTCGCTGGAAAAGACGCAGTCGATGCCCAGCTTGCCCTTGCCGTTTTTCACCACGTTAAAATCGTGCTTCAGCCGCTCGCGCAGCTTGGCGGCCAGCGGATCCTGAATGGTTTTCGCCAGATCGGCCACTTCGATTTTGGTCGGATCCATCTGCCCGCCGGCGCCGCCGGTGGTCACCACCGGGATCTTGAAGCGGCGGCAGTATGACAGCAGCGCCGCTTTCGGCCGCACGCTGTCGATCGCGTCGATGACGTAGCTGAAGTTATGGTCCAGCAGCTCGGCGACGTTGCCCGGGGTAATGAAATCGTCAATGCAGGTCACCCGGCATTCCGGGTTGATCGCCAGGATACGCTCCGCCATTACCTCGGTTTTCGATTGCCCGACGTGCTGGCGCAGCGCGTGGATCTGACGGTTGGTATTGGTGACGCAAACATCATCCATGTCGATCAGAGTGATGGCGCCGATGCCGGTGCGCGCCAGCGCCTCAGCCGCCCAGGAACCCACGCCGCCGATGCCGATCACGCAGACGTGCGCCTGCGCGAACACCGCCAGCGCCTGCTGGCCGTATAACCGCGCCGTGCCGCCGAAACGCTGCAGATAGGCTTCCGAATAAGCTGTGCTCATAACGCTTTAATTACCTTCGTAATGCAAATGATAAGGGCCGGAAAATCCGGCCCTTGCGGGTCAATCTTTTCACGCCGTGCGCGTTTAGCGGGTGACCAGCAACGAACCGCCGCCGTTTGACTGATTGGCGCTGAACAGCTGGCCGCCGCCGTTGTTCTTCAGCACCCAGACGCGGCCATAGTGGTTGTAGTACCCCGCCGAGTGGCCGGCTTCCGGCCCGATGCCCTGATACATGTCAAAATGCTGGCCCTTGATGGCGCCGCCCACGTCGAGCGCGACCATCAGACGCATCTCGTATTTTCCCGTGAATTTACCCTTGTTGTCCAGCAGCGGCACTTCGGCCAGCAGCGTGGTGCCTGCCGGGATCAGCGAACGGTCGGAGGCCACCGACGCTTTGGCGATCAGCGGCACCGCGCTGGCGCCTTTCACCGGCGCAAAAGCTTCCGGGCGGAAGAACACGAACGACGGGTTCTGCTCCAGCAGCTCGCGCACCTCTGCGGCGCTGTGGGTATCCGCCCACTGACGGATCGCCTGCATCGACATGTCCGCCTTGGCCACTTCACCGCGATCGATCAGCACTTTGCCGATGCTGCGGTAGGCGTGGCCGTTCTTGCCGCCGTAGCCGAAGAATACCAGCGGCTGACCGTTGCCGTAGTCGACGTAGCCGCTGCCCTGGACTTCCATCATGAAGTTGTCCATCAGCGAGTTGGTGTAAGCGATGATATAGCGATCGTCGAGCGCGCCAGAATAAATGCCCGCGCGATCCGGCAAGCGGCCCCTACCCTTCGGCGGCATGCGGTACAGCGGATAACGGAACTCGCCCTGTTGGGTATAGCGCGCCTGCACCACCGGCGTGTAGTAGCCGGTAAACTGCACGTTGCCGTAATTGTCGACGCCTTCCATCTGGTAAGCGCTGAGGCCGTACTGGCTCAGCATGCGCGTGTCGGCGCCGGACGCCATCCAGTTTTGCACCGCCTGATAGGTGCTGTTGTTGCGGTTAAACAGCGAAGGCGACGCGTACTTGATCTCCATCAGCTGATCCGAATAATCCTTGGCGTTGACCGGCGAACCTTTGGCGTTGGGCTGATTGACCAGCTCCAGCGATTGATCCAGACGGCCGTCCTTATATTGCTGACCCCGATCGGTCGGCTTGGACGAACAGCCCGCCAATACCGCCACCATCAACCCGCCCAGCAGGTATTTGCCCCAACGTCCTTTCATCGCGCACACTCTCAAACTGATATGATCTACCGGCTGAACGATAACAAACGCTCATTGATAAAGGAATCGCTGCAAATAAAAAAAGCCGCACGGAGGATGGTGATGAAAAAGAAGGCAAATTGCGGGCAAATTCAGCAGAAAAACGGGTTTAGGCCAATAAAATGCAAAAAGGGTTTGCAACAAAACGCATGGAGAGTATAGTGCGCATCCATCGGACGCGGGGTGGAGCAGCCTGGTAGCTCGTCGGGCTCATAACCCGAAGGTCGTCGGTTCAAATCCGGCCCCCGCAACCAACCGATGCCGCAGTGGCGGTATTTTGCGTTTGGGTTCGATAACAAAGTATTACACGGACGCGGGGTGGAGCAGCCTGGTAGCTCGTCGGGCTCATAACCCGAAGGTCGTCGGTTCAAATCCGGCCCCCGCAACCAACCGATGCCGTACCAGCGGCATAACATGAACGGTGGTTTCGTCGTAATACCGCATCAAGACGGACGCGGGGTGGAGCAGCCTGGTAGCTCGTCGGGCTCATAACCCGAAGGTCGTCGGTTCAAATCCGGCCCCCGCAACCAACTCTTGATGACAACAGATAAGCACCCTGACGGGTGTTTTTTTGTATCTGCAATCCGCAAAAACAGCCGGACTTGCGCCCGGCCCTGCCGCTATCGGCTCGCCAACGCGCCGCCGTTGGCGAAATAAGCCTTGATGCCCGCCAGAATCGACTCCGCCACCTGCTGCTGGAAATGGCTGGTGCGCAGCTTGCGCTCCTCTTCAATATTGCTGATAAACGCCGTTTCCACCAGGATCGACGGGATATCCGGCGCCTTCAACACCGCAAAACCGGCCTGATCGACGCGATTCTTGTGCAACCGGTTGATTTTACCCATCCGGTTCAACACTTCCTTGCCGAACTTCAGGCTATCGTTGATGGTTGCGGTCTGGATCAAATCGAACATGGTGTGGTCGAGATAGCGGTCGCCGCTCTTGCTGACGCCGCCGATTTGGTCCGAGGCGTTCTGCGTCTGCGCCAGGAACTTGGCCGCCGAGCTGGTGGCGCCTTTGGTGGACAACGCGAACACCGATGACCCGCGCGCGGCGCGGCTGGTGAAGGCGTCGGCGTGAATCGAAACGAACAGATCGGCGCGCTGCTTGCGCGCCTTGGCGACGCGCACCTTGAGCGGGATAAACACGTCTTCATTGCGCGTCATGAACACCTTCATGTTCGGCTCGCGCTTGATCATGGCGCTCAGCTTGCGGGCAATCTGCAGCACGATGTCTTTCTCGCGCGTCTTATACTTGCCGATCGCACCGGGATCTTCGCCCCCGTGGCCAGGATCCAGCATGATGACGATCGGCCGATCGCGCCCCGCCTTGCCGGCCTGCGGCGCTTCGGGCGGCAGCGTGCGCTCCAGATCGCCTTTGTTGTAATCTTCCAGTAACGCCAGTAGCGGATCATACTCCTCGCCGCCGCTGCCGCCCTTGGTCGGGTAGAGATCCATCACCAGACGGTTGCGATACTCCGGCACCGGCGCCAGCGAGAACATGTGCGGGCTGACGCTTTGCTTGAGCTCCAGCACCAGCCGCACGGTATTCTGATCGAACTGGCCGACGCGCGCCTGCTTGAGATAAGGATCGTCGGCGCGCACCTGCCCGGCGATGCCCTTCAGCACGCTGTTGAGATGCACGCCTTCGATATCCACCACCACGCGATCGGGATTGGTCAGGGCGAACTGCTTGTATTTCAGTTCGACGTTGGATTCCAGCGTGACGCGGGTATAAGTGGAGGACGGCCAGACGCGCACGGCAATCACGTGCGATGACGCGGCGAAGCCCGTGCGACTCACACTCAGCAACCAGCTGGCGGCAACGCCCTGTAATAAACGACGGCGGCCCAGATTGTGATTAGCGTTTGGCATGCGGCTCCGGCAGTAATAACTGTTTACAACAGATGAAAAAAACACCAATGACTTGGGAATGCCGAAAACTTTAACCAATCATTCCAGCCCTGTCATCAGAAAATCTTTTTATGGTTTTTCAATTTATTAACGATTTAGCGCCCTTAGCTCGCTCTTCATGACGATTTCCCACTTGCCATTGGCGCAATAAAAGAATAAAAATACAAAAATATCGTATAAATATGCAAAGAGGTTTGCCCGTGAAGGAACGTAGTACAGAGCTGGTGCAAGGATTCCGTCACTCCGTCCCCTATATCAACGCCCACCGCGGCAAGACGTTTGTCATCATGCTCGGTGGGGAAGCCATCGAACACGAGAATTTTTCCAACATCGTCAATGATATCGGGCTGCTGCATAGCCTGGGCATTCGCCTGGTGGTGGTTTACGGCGCACGGCCGCAGATCGACGCCAACCTGGCGCAGCACAACTATGAACCGATCTACCACAAGCATACGCGCGTGACCGACGCCCATACGCTTGAGTTAGTCAAGCAGGCGGCCGGTTTATTGCAGTTGGACATCACCGCCCGGCTGTCGATGAGCCTCAACAACACGCCGCTGCAGGGCGCGCACATTAACGTGGTCAGCGGCAACTTCATCATCGCGCAGCCACTGGGCGTCGATGACGGCATCGACTACTGCCACAGCGGCCGCATTCGCCGCATCGATGAAGAAGCGATCCATCGTCAGCTCGACAGCAACGCCATCGTGCTGATCGGCCCGGTCGCCGTCTCGGTGACCGGCGAGAGCTTCAACCTGACCTCGGAGGAAGTCGCGACTCAGCTGGCGATCAAACTGAAAGCGGAAAAAATGATCGGTTTCTGCTCCTCGCAGGGCGTGACCGACGCGGAAGGCAACATCCTTTCCGAGCTGTTCCCCAACGACGCGCAAAAGCGTCTTGAAGAGCTGGAGGAAGGCGGTGATTACCATTCCGGCACCGTGCGCTTCCTGCGCGGCGCGGTGAAAGGCTGCCGCAGCGGCGTGCGCCGCAGCCACCTAATCAGCTATCAGGAGGACGGCGCGCTGGTGCAAGAGCTGTTCTCACGCGACGGCATCGGCACCCAAATCGTGATGGAAAGCGCCGAACAGGTGCGCCGGGCGACGATCAACGACATCGGCGGTATTCTGGAACTCATTCGGCCGCTCGAACAGCAGGGTATTCTGGTGCGCCGTTCGCGTGAACAGCTGGAAATGGAGATCGACAAGTTCACCATTATCGAACGCGACAACCTGACCATCGCCTGTGCGGCGCTGTACCCGTTCTCGGAGGAAAAAATCGGTGAGATGGCCTGCGTGGCGGTGCATCCCGATTACCGCAGCTCTTCGCGCGGCGAGATGCTGCTGCAGCGGGTGGAAAATCAGGCGCGGCAGATGGGATTGAAGAAGCTGTTCGTGCTGACCACCCGCAGCATCCACTGGTTTCAGGAGCGTGGCTTCACCCCGGCGGAGGTCGACGTGCTGCCGATGCAGAAACAGGCGTTGTACAACTACCAACGCCGCTCCAAAATTCTGCTGGCGGATCTGTAATCCCTGTGGGCGCGGCCGCTACCGCGCCCCTTCATCGCTTATTCCGTCGTCTGCAGCCGTTCAGCCAATCCGCTGCGACGCTGGGTCGGCGTGCGAATGGCCCGCAGCAGCACCGCGTCCGTGGCGTACAGCGAGAGCTGCTGACGCGCACGGGTGATCGCGGTATAGACCAGTTCACGCGTCAGCACCGGCAGGAAATGGTTCGGCAACACCAGAACCGTATGCTCAAACTCCGATCCCTGGGACTTGTGCACCGTCATGGCATAAGCGGTTTCATGCGCCGGCAAACGGCTCGGCTGCACCGACTTGATGCTGCCGTCCGGCAGTTGGAAATGCACGCGCAGCTCGCCGCGCTCATCCGGCAGAGTAATGCCGATATCCCCATTGAATAACCCCAGCGCGCTGTCGTTGCGGCCGATCATTACCGGCCGCCCCCGATACCAGCGGCCGAGCACACCCGGTTTGCGGTCGATCAGACCGGCGCGCTGCAGCCCGAGTTCAATACGTTCATTCAGGCCGGCAACGCCGAACGGCCCTTCACGCAGCGCGCACAGCACCTGGAAGCGGCTAAAGGCGGCCAACACCGCCGCCGCATCCGCGCCTTCGGCAGTCAGCCGCAGATAGTCGCGATAGCCCGCCACGCACGCGTCCAGCAGCGCCTGATACTCTTCGCTCGTCGCCAGCGCATAGCCCGCAACATCGCCGAAACGGCCGTTTAATGCCGCCAGCGCGCGATCCCCCGCACCGGCGTTGACCGCCAACGCCAGTTGACCGATGCCGGAACGGGCGTCGAAGCGATAGCTCTTGCGCAACAGGCACAGGCTGTCGCGCACCGCCGCTTGCGCGTCGGCCCGCTGCCCAGCGATCGAACAACCGGTCAGGCGGCTCAGCTCTGCGGCGCGCGCCTCGCTGTATCCCTGCTCGGCAAAACGGCAAATATCCCCCAGCACCGCGCCGGCCTCCACCGAGGCCAGCTGATCGCGGTCGCCGAGGAAAATCACCCGGGCCCGATCGGGCAACGCCGCAATCAGGCGCGCCATCATCGGCAGATCGACCATCGAGGCCTCATCCACCACTAACACATCCAAATGCAGCCGGTTACCGCGGTGATAGCGCATGCGCTGACTGTTGGGTTGCGCCCCCAACAAACGGTGCAACGTCGCCGCCTCCGTTGGGAACAACGCCTGCTGCGCCGGGGTCAACGCCAGCTGACGGCTGGCGCTGCCAAGCGACTCCGTCAGGCGTGCCGCCGCCTTGCCGGTTGGCGCCGCCAGCTGAATCCGCAAGCGCGCGCTTTCATCCAGCTGCACCAGCGCCGCCAGCAGTTTAGCGACGGTGGTGGTTTTACCGGTGCCCGGTCCGCCGGAAATCACCGCGATACGCCGCGTGGCAGCTACCGCGGCGGCGATCTTCTGCCAGTCGGGTTCATCGCTCGCCGCGCCGAACAAGCGGTCGAGAATGGCGCGCAACGCCTCCTCCGGCACCGTCAGCGATTCACCTTCACCGCCGATAAACGCCGCCACTTCACCTTCGTTTTGCCACATGCGTTGCAGATATAAGCGCTGCCCACGCAGCACCAGCGGCGTAGCGCCGCTGCCGTCCCCAACCGCCGCGCTGCTCGCCAGGCGCTGCTGCCAACGTGCGCTATCCGGTCGCCCGGCCGCCTCCCATAGCGCCAGCGCCAGCGCCGGTTGGCGCCCTTCAAACAGCGTGTCCGCCTGCAGCTGCTCCAGCATCAGGCAAACATGCCCCGCCCCCGCCTCTGCGCTCAGACAGGCGGCGGCCAGTAAAATATCAGGCTCGTCTTCGCTCGCCACCACGCGGGCGAACTGCACGTCCAGCGGGCGCAGCGCGCCAAGCGCCACCGCCTGCTCCAGCAGTGCGATCATGATTTTTCCTCCGTCGCCGCAGCTTCGCCGCTGAACAAGCTATCCATTCCCGCCACCAGTTCAAACGCGGGGAGACAGGTGAAAATGCCGTTGCCCGGGTGCGCCGCATCCACGCCGCGCAGGAACAGATAAATCACCCCGCCGAAATGGCGCCGGTAATCATAATCCGGCAACCGATGGCGCAAATAACGATGCAACGCCAGCGTATACAGCTGGTATTGCAGATCATAACGATGCTCCGCCATCGCCTGCTCCATCGCCGGCCGGGTATAGGCGCTGCTATCCTCCCCCAGCCAGTTGGACTTGTAGTCCAGCAGGTAGTATTTGCCTTGCCAGCAGAACACCAGGTCGATAAAGCCTTTCAGCATGCCCTGCACCTGATGGAAATCCAGCGCCGGGCAGCGGGCGGAAAGCGGATCGTAACGCTTCACCAGAGCATCGAGCTCCTTCGCCTGCAACAGCCGGTTGATCGGTAAATAGAACTGCAGCTCTGCCTGCTTATGCTGCGGTGTCAGCGCCGCCAGCGTCACGCCGCTGTCATCGAGCGGCGTATTGAGCAGCACCTGCATCCACGCCAGCAGTATCGGTTGCCAGTGTTCGGCGAACCCTTGCTGCTGCAGCTGTTCCAGCAGCCACTGTTCATCGAGCGGTTGGGTGAAGTCCAACGTTTCAAACAGGCTGTGCAGGAAGGTGCCGGGCGTTGCGCCGCGCGGGAAGGTATGCGGTGTAAGCGCTGGCTCACTTTCTTCCCCGCGCTCACCGGCCGCGTCGACATCCAGACGCGGCAGCAGATCCTGCATCAGGCTCGCGCCGTGCTGTTGCAAACCGGTATAGCTGGTCACCCGCCAAAAATCCTGGATCCGCCGGGTAAAGCTTTTCGCCGCCAACGCTTCGGCCAGCGACGCCTGGGGTTGCCAGGGTTCTGCATCCGGCGGTTCAACCAGCGACAGCGCGATACCGCCGCCCACCAATTGCTGCAGCCGCTCCTGCAGATACACGGCGTCGCCGGGCTGCCCGCCCTGCACCAGATAGCCCAATGCGCTGCGGTGCAGGTCGGTATCGCCCTGTTTCTTGCGCGTGCCTTGGAACAGCGGCGCAATGCCGATACTGCAGTGGTACACCGAGCGGGTCAGCGCCACATACAGCAGACGCAGATCCTCCGCCAACCGCTCCTCCTCCGCCCAGGCCTGGCTCTCTTCATTGGCGTCGAGGTCCAGCAGCGCCTGGAAACTGTGGCGATCGTGATACAGCGCCTGCTGCTGCTGGCGGAAGTTGCCGACGAACGGCAGCCACACCAGATCGAACTCCAGCCCCTTGGACTTGTGGATCGTGATCACCTGCACCAGATGCCGGTCGCTCTCCAGCCGCAGTTGCTGATTGTCGGACTGGCGATTAGGCTGAGCGATCTGCTGCGCCAGCCAGCGCACCAGCGCATGCTCGCTGTCGAGCTGCGCCGCCGCTTCTTGCAACAGCTCCCCCAGATGCAGCACGTCGGTCAAGCGACGCTCGCCGCCGGCGCTGGCCAGCAGGTTCTCCGCCAATTGGCGCGCTTTCATCACCTCGCTCAGCATCGGCAACACGCCGCGGCGCAGCCAGAGCGTGCGGTAATTATCGAATTCATTAACCAGCGCGTCCCAGGCGCGCTCATCGCGGCTCAGGCCGTCCAGCGTCGGCGCGTCCAGCCCCATCAGCCCGGTGGCCATGGCGCTGCGCAGCGTGCGCTCCTGCTCCGGCGCCAGCACCGCCTGCAGCAACCACAGCAGGTCTTTGGCCTCCGGGGTGTCAAACACGCTGTCGCGGTTGGACAGGTAGACCGACGGAATAGACAGCGCGCTGAGCGCATCGCGCACCAACGCCGCCTCGTTGCGGCTGCGCACCAGCACCGTGATATCAGAGGCTTGCACCGGCCGTGACGCCTTGCCGCTCTGCAGCCGCGCCAGGCCCTGCTGCCCGGCGCTGAGCCAGTCGCGAATTTGCGTGGCGCACAGGCGCGCCATTAGCTGTTGGTAATCACTTACACCCGCGCCTTCCCCCTGCTGCAGCCAGAATTGCATCGCCGGCTGCGGCTTGCCGTGCAATTCAAACGCCAGCCCTTGGTTCTTTTCCGCCGCGTTAACCTCAATAAAGGGGATTTGGCCGAACAGGAAAGGTTTTTCTACCTGAGAAAACAGGTGATTGACGCTGGCGACCATCGACGGCGACGAGCGCCAGTTGGTCTCCAGCGTATAGTGGGCGCTCACCTCTGAACGCGCGCGCATGTAGGTAAAGATGTCGGCGCCGCGAAAGGCGTAAATCGCCTGCTTGGGATCGCCGATCAGCAGCAGGCCGCAATCAGGCCGGCCGACGTAAAGTTTTTGGAAAATACGGTATTGCTGCGGATCGGTATCCTGGAATTCATCGATCATCGCCACCGGATAGCGCTGGCGGATCGCCTGCGCCAACTGTTCGCCGCCGCCGCTTTGCAGGGCGCTGTCCAAACGGCTGAGCAGGTCGTCAAACCCCAGCTCGGCGCGCTGGCGCTTTTCCTGCTGAATGGAGGTGCGGATCTCGCTGAGCGCGCGCGCCATGATCAGATCGCGCAACGTCAAGGGTTCATCGAACAGTTCGTCTATCGCCGTGAACAGCGCATGACGCGGCGGCTCGCCCTTCTTGGTCTTATCCAGCAGCACCGACTGGCGAAACTTGTCCAGCTCCTTCGGCAGTTGGTAATCCTGGGTCTCCTGCCCGCTCCATTCGCCGACCTTGTTCAACCAGTTCGGCAGGTGTTTGCTGCTGTAGCTGCGCTTATCGACGCCGGACTGGGCGATTAACGCCTCAAGATCGCCCGCCGCCGCCCGCCATTGCGCCTTGATGGCGTCGATGCGCGCGACGATCTGCTCGTGGCGCATCAGGACGGTTTCTTCGTCCTTCGGCGGCCGCCGCAGCGCCGGCGCTTCACCGTGCAGATAACCGGAAAGGTCGGCCAGCAACGCTTCCGGGCCGCTCCACTCCTGGCTGATCGCTCGCGCCACGCCCAGCGGCAACGGATAGCAATGACGGCGCCAGAAATCGGCGCAGGCCTGCCGCCGCAGCGGCAGTTCGTCCTGCACCAGCGTTTGTTCAAACAGCATGCCGGACTCGAAGGCGTTGTGGGTCAACATCCGTTGGCAAAAACCGTGGATAGTGTAAATCGCCGCTTCGTCCATCTGCCGCTCCGCCGCCAGCAGCTGCGCAGCGGCGTCAGACAAATCGTCAATTTCTTCCATCAGCGCCGAAAACAGCGGGTTAGCGCTGATGCCGCGCACGCAGGCGATGCGCAGCCCGTGGATATTGTCACGGATACGCCCGCGCAGCTCCTCGGTGGCGGCCTCGGTAAAGGTCACCACCAGGATTTCTTCGACCGTCAACGGGCGGGGAAACGCCGCTTCCCCCCCCAATCCCAGCAGCAAGCGCAGATACAGCGCGCCGATGGTAAAAGTTTTGCCGGTGCCCGCCGACGCCTCGATCAGGCGTTCGCCAAACAGCGGCAGCGTCAGCGGTTCTAGCCTCTGCGGGGCGACTTCCGTCATGGCGTAGCCACTTTACGCGGCAGGATCTGCTGCAATGCCGACGCGTTCGGATAGGTGACCCAATCCTTAGGCGCCGCGTAATCCGCTTTGTCTTGCCCGCTGCCGCTGACCTGCGACAACACCGCCAGCCCCTGCGGCTGGATCACTGCCTGGTGGAAATAATCCGCCAGTTTGGTCGGCGTCAGCTGTTGCACCTGCGCGATCAGCTTCTGGCGGGTATCAAAGGCGAAGTTGCCGCGATCGAAATCATTGGCGAACCGGCTGGCCTCCTCGCTGAGGGTTTGCGGCCGCTGTTTGAGTTCGTTGATCAGCGCCTGTTTGTACTGCTCAAAATCGGCCTCACTCATTTCACGCAGGCGTTTCTCGGTTTTCGGATAGAAATCCTGATAGCGCTGGTACAGGTAGGCCGGCTGTTTGCTGTTGCTCTGCAACAGGAAGCCTACGCCCCACTGGCGGCCCACCGACATCGGGAAGGCAAAGACCGCATACCCCAATTGTTCCTGAGTGCGCAGCTGGCTGTAGAACCACGGCTGAATAATCTGCCCCAACAGCGAGCTGTAGGCCATGCCGGTCACTTCGTCGTAACCGGTCGGTACGTAGACCGCCGCCAGCGCCGAGTCGGTGCTGCTGCCTACCTGTTGCAGGTTGGCCAGCTGATTCTTGTCCACCACCACGTCTTCGCCGTGCCACCACTCAATACCGGTACAGCCCAGACGGTGCTTCAGCGTCGACGCCAGCGTATCGACCTGTTGCTTGCTCATGTTGCCCACCACCAGCAGCTCCGGCGTGGCCTCGGCCAGCAGGCTGTCGCGATACGCCAGCACGTCTTTCAGCGTCAGCGTTTTCAGCACTTCGCGGCGCTCGCTGCGTTCGGAATACGGCACGCGGGAAACCATCTGCACCGGCTGAATGGCCAGTTCAAACGCCTTGCCCTTCTCGGCGGCGTCCAACTGCTCCAGGTACCAGGACTTGGCCTGCGCCAGCTGATCTTCCGTCGGCGTGAAGCTAGAATAGCCCTCGATCAGCGCCGTCAGCAACTGCGGCAGGCGCTGGGTAAAGCCGTTGGCGTTAAACATCAGGCCGTTGTTCGGCGACGTCGAGAAACTCAACCCGCCGACCGACGCCTGATAGCTCAGCTGATCCAGCGCCAGGCCGGCCAGATAATCCGTCAGCGAGAACAGCACCTGGTTGCGCGCGGAATCCATGGTCTTGGCGTTGCGGAAAGCGACGGTGACGTCGGCCTTCGGCTCATCGGCGAAGTAACGGCTCGGCATATACAGCACGCGCAGGCCGGGCTTATCCACCACCATTTCCGGCTTTTTGAATTCATGCGACGGTTTGGTCAGGGTGAAATCATCCGGAATATACGGGTTGAGCGCCGGCAATGACAGGGAAATGCCGCTGCCCAACTGCTGCCACTGCGTAAAGCGCTGTGGCGTGATTTTGTCGACCTGGTAAGGCGCATTGACGAAATAGGCCGTCTTGTTGTGCGGCTCATCGGGGCTGACGAACCAGATGCGCGCATTTTGCGGCGTCATGGCGTCCAGACGTTCAGCGATCGCCTTAGGATCATAGCGATCGGCCAGGTAAGGCGCGTCCAGCGCATGCTCAACCGGCACGCGCAGCATAGTGTCTACCAGCCATTCGATGTAGTCCATGTCGCGCGTGATCGACGGATAGCGGAAGTCCAGGTTCAAAACATGCGATATTTCGTCGAAGTAACTCTGCTTGATACCTTCGCTGCGCAGCATTTTCAGGTAGTTGAAAATGGCGGCGACGACTTGGTCGCGCTGGGCCAAGCCTTTGTCAGTCAGCGAGACGCTGATGGCGAAGACGCCGCCGTTGCGATCCACCATCGGATCGGCGCCGGCATTGATGGCGTCCGCCAATCCCTGCTTCTGCAACCAGTCGGACAGGGTATTTTTACTGCGGTTGCCGA
Source organism: Serratia sp. ME47 (assembly GCF_903970925.1). Classification (NCBI taxonomy): domain Bacteria; kingdom Pseudomonadati; phylum Pseudomonadota; class Gammaproteobacteria; order Enterobacterales; family Yersiniaceae; genus Serratia; species Serratia sp. ME47. Next base: position 41,637 of record NZ_CAJCKE010000002.1, read on the forward strand.
TCAGGTAACCGATGTAGGTATCGGTTTTGCTGCGAAACGCGGCGCTGTTGTTATCGATGCGGAACTCAACCTTCAGCTGCTTGCGCGGCTGCGCCGGCACATAGTGAATGATGATGCCCTGCTGCTCCGGCGTGACGGCCGGTACGGTGATCGGCGGCACGCTGGCGTCATGATTCGGCACGCGGCCAAAGGTTTTTGCAGCAATGTCAGCCAGCTGCGGCAGCGGTTGATTGCCGTACAGCACCCCCATCATCAGATTGGCGGAGTAGTAGCGCTTATAGAACCCCGTCAGCTCATCGTGCAACTTGCTGCCCGGCTTGTCTTTCAGCGTGTCCAGATTACCGCCGGAGAAGCGCGCGCTCGGGTGCGCCGGGTTGAGGGTTTCCGCACCGACCTGCGCCATACGCATGCCGTCGCGCGAACGCGCCATCGTCAATTCTGCATTCACCGCGTTGCGCTCGCGATCGGCATTGCCCGGATCCAGCAGCGGCTCCGCAATGGCGTCGGCCATGCGATCGACCGCCGGCTCCAGCGCGTCATTCTCCACTTCCAGATAGAAGGCGGTGCGATAAGAAGCCGTGCTGGCGTTGTGGCTGCCGCCGTGCTTTTTCAGGAATTCGGACAGGTTTTCCGGCTCGGGATAACGTTTGGAGCCCATCAGCACCATATGTTCCAGATAGTGCGCCAAGCCCAGTTGGCTGTTCGGATCTTCGAGCGACCCGACCGGCAATGCTAGCGCCGCCAGCGATTTCGGCGCCTGGACATCGGACACCAGCAGCACCGTCATGCCGTTAGCCAACTTGATCGCCTCGTACTGACGCGGATCGTGCTCGCTCTTGTTGATCTTCTCCGCCAGTGGTTGCCATCCTTGTGCGGCCCAGCTCAACGGCGCCCAACACATAGCCAATAATACCAGCCCGGTGATGCGGGCCAACTGTCTGCGCATATCCAAAATAAACCCCTATTCTGACATCGCCACGCCCACTCCCTGACGCTGGCGACGTACATCAAAACCACATAACCAAATCTGTACTCGCCGGGTTCTTCGCCAATGTGGCGCCCCAAAACGCGGCGGGTATATGCCTGTACGTTATGTAAGACCGGGAATTACCCCAATGGTTGAATATAACCTTCGTTATTTTTACCACCTCCCGCCGCACAGCACCACCGGGGGATTGTTACCCCAGGTTATGACACGCCACCGGCAGCAGATAACGCTCTGTTTCGGCCAGTATTTGCGCCAGGTAGTCATTGTCCAATTGGCGGAACACTCGCTGAACATAGGGATCTTCCCCTTCTCCGGGAATACGCTGATCGCCCTGCCAAGCCTGCAGCAATTTGGCGCGAGCCTTTGCTTGCGCTTCTTCCTCCCAGTCGATTTGCTGCGTTTCCGGCTGATAGCACTGACTCAGCCACGCCCAGCCGCTCTTGTTCAGCAACAACAGCGGCTGACACAGACCGCGCTGATAGCCCGCCAGCAGTTCCGCCAGCTGCGCCTGCGCCTCTTCAGGCGCAAGCGCGGCAAAGCGCCAGGCGGAGTTCTTGCGACCGTACATGCGGCTCTCGCCGGTGCCGCCGGCGCAGCAGTACACCAGGTGCTCCAGCCACAGCAATATGCCGTCCACCGCCGACAACGTGGCGGGCCGCCAGCGCAACAGGCCGTCATCCTGCACCTGATGCAGCCAGCCGCTGAGGCGCACGCCGGCGATATCGATATCCAATTCCAGGCTGTGGCTCTCTGCGCGTTCCGCACGCACCTGCTCGGCCAGTTCGCTCATCTCTTCCTGCTGCTTTTGCCAATAGATCTCGCCGAAGGCGCCATAGGGCAACCCCCCGGCGGCGCGCACCCGTTGGAACAACCGTTCGGGATCGTCGCCGTCAATCAGGGTATTCAGCAGTTGGCTGTTGAACTGGTAGCGGCTGAGGTTATCCAGCGTGAAGGGCTCTTCGTCCGGCAGCTCGGTCTCTTCCAGGATAAAGCTGACGCCCAACCGCAGCTGGAAGAAGGCGCGAATAGGATGGCGGTAAAACCGCAGCAGCTCATCCAACGCTATTTGCTGCAGCGTTTCGGCGGGCAGCAGCTGGTTGAACGCCGGGTGCGCCGCCCCGCGCCCGTCGGCGGCGGGCAGCCACTCGGCGGCATAGCTTTGCGCTTCCGAGCCCGGCAAGAAATTCTCGGCGGCGAACGGCATGCGCGCATGCCACTTCAGCAAATGCTCGCCCACTCGCCGGGCGCTGTCGTCTGCGGTGCGCGCCTCGTCTCCCGGCAGGCAATAGCTTTGCTCCAGATACTCCAGCAGCTCGGTAACCAGCACCGAAGGATAGCGCGGGCTGTTGTCCTGAATGGAACGGCCAATGAAGCTGATATACAGCCGTTGTTGCGCGGACAGAATCGCCTCCAGGAACAGATAGCGGTCGTCATCGCGCCGGCTGCGGTCGCCGCGCTTAACCTGCTGCGCCATCAGATCAAAACCCAATGGCGGCAACGTGCGCGGATACACGCCGTCGTTCATGCCCAGCAGGCACACCACCTTGAACGGAATCGAGCGCATCGGCATCAGCGTACAGAAGTTGATTTGCCCGGCGAGGAAGCGCTGGCTGATGCGCTCCTGATCGAGGCGCGCCGCCAAATCGTCGCGCAGAATCGTCAAGGGCACGTCATCCGGATAGCGCGCCGCCAGGCCAAAATTGATGGCCTGTTGCCACTGCTGCTCGATCAATGCCAGCACCACTTCGGTATCGCTATCCGCTTCGAAGAAGGCATCCAGCAGCTGTCGGCACAGCGGTAGCCATGCCTCGAGCGAGCGCGCTTCGCTCAAGACTTGCCGCCAATGGCTCAATTGGGCCAGCAGATCCGCCAACTGCCCCGCCAGTTCGGCGACCAACCCGCTCGACTCGTCGTAAGGCAAAATGCCCTGCCAATCGCCGGCGTTGCTGTCCATCGCGTAACCGAGCAGCATGCGCGTAATGCCGAATCGCCAGGTGTGCTGGCCCGTGGCGGGCAGATCCAGTTCGCGCACGTTATCGTCGTCCAGCCCCCAGCGCACGCCGGATTCACCGACCCAGTGACGCAACAGGCGCAGCCCCTCTTCGCCAATGGCGAAACGGGCGGCCAGGGCCGGCACTTCCAGCAGCGCCAGCACCTGCTCCGAAGTAAAGCGGCTTTGCGGCAGATCGAGCAGGGAGATGAACGCCTGCAAAGCCGGATGCGCCTGTCGCGCTTTACGGTCAGAAATGGCGAACGGCAGGTAGCGCTCGGCGGGAGCATTGCCGAACACGGCCTGAATATAAGGCGTATAGCTGTCGATATCCGCCACCATCACGATGATGTCGCGCGGCGTCAACGCGGGATCCTGCGCGAGCATGGTCAGCAGTTGATCGTGCAGCACCTCCACTTCCCGCTGTGGGCTGTGGCAGGCGTGCAGGCTGAGGGAACGATCTTGCGGATCGAGCCTGCGCTTGCTGAAACTGCTTTCCAGCGTTTCTGCCGTGATGCCGATCACCGCGTGATCTTCCAGCTCCAGCATATCGCGTTGAACGGCGTGCAGCATGGTATCCGCCGGGATATCGACAAAGGCGTCGACCTCTTGCGCCCCTTCCATCTGCGACAGCAAATAGAGGTGATCGCGCCCGAGCTTGCCCCAGGAGGCCAGCAGCGGGTTACTGAGCTGCTGCTGCCCTTCAGCATCAAACAGACGCGCCGCGTCAGCCGGTTCGCGAAACAGCCCTTGCTCGCGCGCCTGATGATAGTGACGGCGCTTGCGGCTCTGCAAGCGGGCCAGGAAAGCGTAATCCTGAATGTCGCCCCAGTAATAACGACAAGGGTTGGTGAACATCAGGTGGATATCGATATGCCGCCCCAGCGCCTGCAGCGCCTCCAGATAGACCGGCGGCAATGCCGAGATGCCGCAGATAAACACCCGCGGCGGCAAACCGGGCGGGCACGTTGTTGCCTGCTCCAGCGCGTGGATAAAGCGGCTATACAGATTGGCGCGGTGCCATTCCGGCTGCCCCAATTCGCGCGTGTACTCCACCAGCCGCGCCCAGAGCGGCGCCTGCCACTGCTGAGCCTCGGGCAGACCGTCGATGCGTTCACCGCGCTGCCAGCTCTCCAGCCACTGCGGACGATAAACCAAATACTGGTCGAACAGGTCGGCAACCCGGCCGGCCAATTGGTGGATTTTTCGCTTGTCGCCGTCATCGGTGAGATAGTGCTGCAGTGGCGCGAACGCCGGCTGGGTCAGCATCTCCGGCAGCAGCCACATCAGCTTCCAGGTCATGGCGTCCTTGCTGAAGGCGCTCTCTTTCGGGATATCCGGCAACACGCGGGTGAACATGTCCCAAATGAAGGTCGCCGGCAGCGGAAACGCGACATTGGCGGCGATGCCGAACTGCTCCGCCAGCTGCATTTGCAGCCATTGCGCCATACCGGGGCTCTGAACCAGCACCACTTCCTGTTGAAAAGGATCGGCCAACGGATCTCTGGCTATCAGCGCGCTGGTCAGCGTTTTCAATAAATCCAGCTGATTGGAATGATAAACCGTGAACATGATGGCTCCTTTAAAACAAGATACGTACCGGCTCAAAAACGGGTGCAATACCAGCGGCTCAGCGTCGCCCACTGCCGTTGCGGAGTTTGTACTCTGACCGTCAATCGGCGGCAATCAGCATCCGCGCCGTCGAACGCCGTCTCGCGTCGCCAGCCTTCCGGCAGCGGTTCGGCATCGAGCCGACCGGTGACGGCGAACGCCTCCAACTGCTGATGCGCCATCACCCAGGCTTGCCGGTAGTGCCACTGGCGCTGGAACGACTGCAACAGCACCTGATGATACTGTAACAAGCCCAGCAGCGACACCGAGAACAACAATGCCGCCACCAACACTTCCGGCAGGCTGAAGCCGTTGCGGGATAACCGCCCTGCGCGAGCGTTAACCCTCACAGTCGGCCGGCCTTTTCTCGGGGCAAAAATCCAGCCGGCCGCCCGGCTGCGCTTGCACCCTGCCGACCGATTCCGCACCGTCAAACGCGCCCCATTGATACAGCCAAAGCGGCTCACCGCCGCGCATCTCCCCAAGGCCGCGTACCGTCACGACGCCCGCTCTGGCAGACAGCCGGGCGCAGGCCGTCAGTTCCGCGCGCTGCCTGCATAACCAGGCCGCCGCACTCAGCTCGGCGCGCGGCCAATGCTGGAGCATGCCCCAACTCAGCGCCGAAGCGGCCTGATTGTAAGCCTGGAGGTAGCGCTGCTGATCGGCGGCCAGTAACAGCGCGTTATCCAATTGCCGGTGCTGGGCATTGAGCAACATCAACCCCAACGCCAACAGCAACATTACCGCCGCCAAAGTACTGCCGCCTCGCTGGCTCCACCGGTTCATGGCAACGCCGCCATTTCGACGTTCCCGCTCAGGCTGCGCCTGATACGCGCATCGCCGACAGAGCGCCCCGCCAGAGTCAAACGGCCCAGCGCACCGCCATGCTCCCCGCGCTCTATCGCCACATGAAACCGCTCAATGCGCACTTCGTCACGATCGAGCAGCCGCTCCCAGCCGCCGCCGTCGCATTGGCTTACTCCGCGCTGCCCTTCCAAGCCGCCATTGCGCAGCCGATAACCGAAATAACCTGCATCCTCGCCCGAGGTGAGCCATTGCCCGCTGCGGGTGATGTCGTAAGCGACGATAACGCAGCTGCCCGCCGCTTCTCCCGCCGCCTGGCCGATCAGCAGCGGGCGGCCGGCGCACTGCCCGGCACAGAAACCGGCGCGGCGCAGGTCTTTCTCGATACCGAACGCCAGTTGCCGCAGCGTTGACTCCAGCCGAAAATGCTGGCCGACGGCCACGTTTTGCTGGCGCAACAGCGGGTAGGTTTTCGCGGCGCCGAGCGCGATCACGCTGCCGAACACCAGCGCCAACATCACCTCCGGCAAGGTAAAACCGCGTTCGACAGTCAGCATGGCGCGATCCCCCTTATCCGGAGCCCTTCGCTGCACAAACGCAGCCGCCCTCGGGCGGACAGCACCAGCCGCAGGCCGCCTGACTCGTTGCTGAGCAGGATGTGCCCCGCCTGCGCGGTATTGCGCAAGCCGTAAAACCCGATCTCTTTGTCGGTGTAGCCGCTCAAAACGACATCGCGGTAAGACGGTGAGAAAACGGAACCCTCGGCGGAAGCGCAATCCGGCGGCGGCACACCGCCGCCCAGGCACCAGGGCGTGCCGTTCTTGAACCACAGCAGCGTCGTGCGGTTGCGCCAGTTGGCGTCCGCCTGCAGTCGCAGTAAAAACGCCAGCAGCTGCTGGGCAGTATGTTCCAGGCGCAACGTTTGCTGATGGTGGCGCCATTGACCGACGCCCCAGCCGGTGAGCATGCCGGCGATCAGGAGCGCCGCCAACAGCTCAATCAGTGTCATGCCACGCTGGCGGTCATCGATGTTCGAGAGCGTATTTTCTTTCATGCGGCCAGTTTAAGGGCCGTAACAAGGCGGTAAAGCCGCATGCGCAAGCCTTGCGGCAAGCTGCGCAATGTTTTCCCTATAGCGACAAGTGGCGACAATAAAATGCGGCGCGGCGCGCAATGCGGATAAAAAAAGGGGCGCAATCGCTGCGCCCCTGGTGTGATGCGGTTAAGATCAGATCGCGACCGGCGCCTTGATGGCCGGGTGCGGATCGTAACCTTCGATCTCGAAGTCTTCGAAACGGTAATCGAACAGCGAAGCCGGCTTGCGTTTGATCACCAGCTTCGGCAACGGACGGGGTTCACGCGTCAGCTGCAGCTTCGTCTGTTCCATATGATTGCTGTACAGATGGGTATCGCCACCGGTCCAGACGAAGTCGCCGACGTCCAAATCGCACTGCTGCGCCATCATATGCACCAACAGCGCGTAGCTGGCGATGTTGAACGGCAGGCCGAGAAACACGTCGCAGGAACGCTGGTACAGCTGGCAAGAGAGCTTGCCGTCCGCCACGTAGAACTGGAAGAACGCGTGGCACGGCGCCAGCGCCATCTGGTCCAGCTCACCGACGTTCCAGGCGGAAACGATGATGCGGCGCGAATCCGGATCTTGTTTCAGCTGCTGGAGCACGTTGCTCAGCTGATCGATCTGACGACCGTCCGCCGCGCCCCAGGCTCGCCACTGCTTGCCGTACACCGGGCCGAGATCGCCGTTTTCATCGGCCCACTCGTCCCAAATGGTGACCTTGTTGTCACGCAGATAGGCGATGTTGGTATCGCCGTTCAGGAACCACAACAGCTCATGAATGATCGAACGCAAATGACATTTCTTGGTGGTCACCAACGGGAAGCCTTCCTGCAAATTGAAACGCATCTGGTGGCCGAAAATCGACAACGTGCCAGTGCCGGTACGGTCGGCTTTAGGAGTGCCCTCGGCGAGCACCTTGTTCATCAAATCCAGATACTGTTTCATTTGTTCCTCACGACAGTTGTTGCTGCGGGCGACGACGGTACGCCCAAATCATCATAATAACACCGGCCACCACCATCGGGATGGAGAGGATCTGCCCCATGCTGATCACGCCGTCGAACAGGCCAAGCTGGGCATCCGGCTGGCGGAACGCTTCAACGATGATGCGGAATGCGCCATAACCGATCAGGAACAGGCCCGATACGGCACCCATCGGCCGCGGCTTGCGGATGAACAGGTTCAGAATGATAAACAGCACCACGCCTTCAAGCAGCAGTTCATACAGCTGGGACGGGTGACGCGGCAGCACGCCATACTGATTCAGCAGCGGCAGCAGAGAAGGATCGGCGGCGGCGAGCGCCACGTCTTCGCTGCGCGAGCTTGGGAACAGCATCGCCCAAGGGGTGTCGGTGGTCACGCGGCCCCACAGTTCACCGTTGATGAAGTTGCCGAGGCGGCCGGCGCCCAAACCGAACGGGATCAATGGCGCGATAAAATCGGAAACCTGGAAGAAGGTGCGTTTGGTGCGGCGAGCGAACCAGAACATCACCAGAATCACCCCCATCAATCCGCCGTGGAACGACATGCCGCCATCCCAGACTTTAAACAGATAGAGCGGATTATCCAGGAACAACGGCAGGTTGTAGAACAGCACATAGCCCACGCGGCCGCCGACGAATACGCCCAGGAAACCGGCGTAGAGCAGGTTTTCCACTTCGTCTTTGGTCCAGCCGCTGCCCGGCTTGTTGGCGCGGCGCACCGCCAGCCACATGGCAAAAACGAAGCCGACCAGATACATCAGGCCGTACCAATGCAAAGAAACCGGGCCAATGGAGAAAATGACCGGATCAAATTTAGGAAACGCCAGATAGCTATTGCTCATCTATCACCACAACATGTCTGTTATTTTTCCCCATGCGGGGGCGGCAGGTGCCAAACGTCGGCGCAGGTTGTCACACGCCTTTCAAACGGCAGCGTTGGCCGCTGCGGTTTGCAAGACGACGAACATGCGTCGCGCTGAGGTTGCGCATCATAACATAGGCTTAGCGCGGTCCGGGCCGGCAGCGCGGGAAAAGTTCTGTAAAAAAATCACATCGCGCGGCGATTATCTGCCGCCGCGAATCAACCCGCCCATGCCGCGTCGCTCCATAAACGCCGCCACCAAATGGCGCACTTCCGTGGTCATTTGGGTGTTCAACACTCGGTGCGCCAACACTTCGGCGTCGGCAAGATCGATATGCCGCAGCAGGTATTTGATGCGCGCCACGCTGCGTCCGTTCATGCTCAGATTGCGATAGCCCATGCCTACCAGCAACAGCGCGCCCATCGGATCGCCGGCCAGTTCACCGCACAGGCTAAGCTGCAGCCCGGCCGCTTTCCCCTGTTCGGCGATCAGCTTCAGCACCTGCAGCATCGCGGGATGCAGGCTGTCGTACAGCGAGGCTACCCGCGTGTTGTTGCGATCCACCGCCAGCAGGTACTGGGTCAAATCGTTGGTGCCTACCGAGATGAAGTCGACGCGCCCCGCCAAATGCGGGATCAGGAAAATCATCGACGGCACTTCCAGCATCACGCCGATTTTCGGTTTCGGGATCGCGTAGCCAAGCACCTCTTCCACCTCGCGCCCGGCGCGGTCAATCAAGCGCTTGGCCTCATCGACCTCTTCCAGGCTGGTGACCATCGGCAGCAAAATGCCCAGGTTGCCGGTGCCGGCATTGGCGCGCAGCATGGCGCGCACCTGTATCAAAAAAATCTCCGGCTGGTCCAGAGTGATGCGAATGCCGCGCCAGCCCAGGCAGGGATTTTCTTCGCTGATCGGCATGTAGGGCAGTTGCTTGTCGGCGCCGATGTCCAGCGTGCGCAGCGTGACCGGTTTGTTGGGATAAAGCTGCAGCATGCCTTGATACTGCGCGACCTGTTCTTCTTCAGAAGGGAAACCGCTTTGCAACATGAACGGAATTTCAGTGCGGTACAACCCCACGCCGTCCACCCGGCCGCCCAACAGCTGTTCATGTTCCGGGCTGAGGCCGGCATTCAGCATCACCTGAACGCGTTCGCCGCTTTTCAACTGCGCCGGTTGTTCGACGTCGTCTTCCGCCAGCTTGCTCAGTTCCTGTTCTTCGCTGATCAGCCGTTGGTATTCCTGCACCAGCACCGGCTCAGGATCGACCAGCAGTTCGCCGCGATACCCATCAACGATCAGCAGCCGCTGGCTGAGCAGAGAAGGCTGGATGTCGGCGCCCATCACCGTCGGCACCCCCATCGCCCGCACCAAAATCGCCGCATGCGAATTGGCGGCGCCGTCGCGCACGACCACGCCAACCAGGCGATCCTGCGGCACTTCGGCCAGCAATGTCGCGGTCAGTTCATCCGCCACCAGCACAAAACGCGCCGGCCACTGGGTGGCGCCCTGAGTGGTGTCGTCGAGGTGGAACAGCAGGCGCTGGCCCAGCGCACGCAGGTCGCTGCCGCGCTCGCGCATATAGGTGTCCTGCAGTTTGGCAAACTGTTCGGCAAAGGCTTCTATCACCTGCTTCACCGCCCATTCCGCCACCGAGCCGTTGTCAATTTCGGCGAACAATTCGCGCTTGAGGCGGGCGTCGTTTAGCAGGTGAGAATAAAGATCGAAGATCGCCGCGCTCTCTTTTTGCGAGCTGGCGGCAAAACGCTTGCTGAAGCGGCGAAATTCCGCGCCGGCCTCTTCCAACGCCAACGTCAGGCGCTCGCGCTCGCTGGCGGTGTCCAGCGTCGACGCGCGGTAAACCTGATCGAGCGAAGGCTGGCTGCTATCCTGCCACCCTTCCGCCACCGCTACGCCGGGCGAGGCCGCCAGCGCGCGCACGCGCGTTTGGCGATACTGGCCGAAAATGGCATTAAGCTGCGACTGTGAAAGGATCCCGGCCATCTGCGTGGCCAGGGTGACCATGAACGACTCTTCGCTTTCGTCGAACTGGCGCAGCTCGCGCTGCTGCACCACCAACACCCCCAACAGCTGGCGCCGGTGAATGATCGGTACCCCGAGGAAGGATCGGAAACGATCCTCTTTGACCTGCGGAACGTACTTGAAGCTGGGATGGCTTTGGGCATCGGCCAGGTTGATGGGTTCGGCCCGGCGGCCGACCAACCCGACGACACCTTCGTCAAACGCCAATGCGATAGTGCGCCCGCGCGGCTTTTTCAGCCCGCGCGTGGCCATCAGGTAGTAACAGCGGCGATCGTTGTCCGCCAGGTAAATGGAGCACACTTCGGTGTCCATCGCCAGACAGGTTTCATTGACCAGCAGATCCAGCGCATCCGTCAGACTGGCCGCCGCGGCCACCTTCTCTACAATTTCTCGCAAGCGCGTGAGCATAGTCGGCTTAACTTAACCTCTCTTTCGGCGATAAGCGGGGGCCTGCCGCGGCGCCGCCTGCTCTTGCATCGGCATCACGGTCACGGCGAATTCTTTCATCACCCGGCGGTAGACGTCGCGTTTAAATGACACCACCTGGCGCACCGGATACCAGAAGCTCACCCAGCGCCAACCGTCGAACTCCGGCGTGCTGCTGCGCTGCATATTGATATCAGCGTCATTGCACAGTAGCTGCAACAAAAACCATTTTTGCTTTTGGCCGATACAAACCGGCTTTGTGTCCCAACGCACCAAACGTTTCGGCAATTTATAGCGCAACCAGTTGCGGGTCGAAGCCAGGATGCGCACATCCTTTTTACTCAGCCCCACTTCTTCGAACAGCTCACGGTACATCGCCTGCTCCGCAGTTTCGCCAGGGTTAATCCCACCTTGGGGAAACTGCCAGGAGTGCTGACCGTAACGGCGGGCCCATAAGACCTGCCCCTGACGATTACAGATTACGATACCAACATTCGGGCGGTAGCCATCATCATCGATCACCGGACTACCTCGATAAGCTTAAATTCGCATAGATGTCCTGATTGTTTCACACAAGCTACAGGCGGTAAACCACTGCTTTACGGCGCTGCGGGCCGGATAACATTGGGATAACTCACAGATATAGGCAAAGTTATAAACATGCATCGGCATTTCAGACCGGTTTTATTCACTTTTTCTGTGGATAGGTGTGTGCAGAACTCGAGGGATAAGCCGGTAAAACTCTCGTCCCCGAAAATCCCTCCTCACACCGAAAAAACAATATTATTCCTAAAAACATATAATTAACCAATATTCCACAGTTATATACAGGGCAAAAATGTGATCTATGCACGGTAAGGATCTTACCCTGGCGAAAGATCCACCAACGCCGTTTTTATCCACAGATTATCCGGGCAAGTTACGCACAAAACGGACAAATTCGTAAAAAACCGCCCGAGTCAAGGCTGTAAATTGAACCAGTGATCGGTAAAAATTTGGGTTATCCCATAAATCTGTGGATAAATAGGTGTAAGATCCTGTTTATTGTCGGTGGCTTCAGGTGAACAAGCCTCGTGGGTGCATTGTCGCTCGCGCAAGGAAAGAAAAAAAGTCATGTAAAATCATGCTACTATTATTCTTTTCCCCAGGCGACTGGGGTTACCGTTTCCCGTGTATCTTTGCAGTACGTTTTTCAACCAAATTCGACAGGCTTGATTTATGGCGTTTTTATCCCCTCTGCCACCCCCGCCGGAAAATGAACGGCAGCTGTTCGAGCGCGCTCAGGCGCTGGCCGGCTTCAGTTTTGGCGAACTGGCCGCCCGCGCGCAGTTGCCGATCCCCAAGGATCTGAAACGCGATAAAGGCTGGGTGGGCATGCTGCTGGAGCTGTACCTCGGCGCCATGGCCGGCAGCAAACCGGAACAGGATTTTCCTGAGCTGGGCATTGAGCTGAAAACCATTCCTGTCGACGCCGCCGGCAAACCGCTGGAGACCACTTTCGTCTGCGTGGCCCCGCTCACCGGCAACAGCGGCGTCACCTGGGCCAGCAGCCACGTTCGCCACAAGCTGGCGCGCGTGTTGTGGATACCGGTAGAGGGCGAACGGCAAATCCCGCTGGCGCAGCGCCGCGTCGGTTCGCCGCTGCTGTGGAGCCCGAGCGCTGCAGAAGAAGAGATGCTGCGCCGCGATTGGGAAGAGCTGATGGATCTGATTGTGCTCGGTCACGTAGAACGCATCACCGCACGCCACGGCGAAGTGCTGCAACTGCGCCCCAAAGCGGCCAACAACAAGGCGCTCACCGAAGCCATCGGCGAACAGGGGCAACCTATCATGACGCTGCCGCGCGGTTTCTATCTGAAAAAGGGTTTTACCGGCGCGCTGCTGGCAAGACATTTCTCAATCTAAGCGATTTCGTTTAACTCTGGTTTAGCTAGCCCTGTCAGCGCCACGATAAACGCGTATAATTCACCCTTTGCATTTATTAAGTATTAAGGTGTGTCGGGCAATGTTCGAATGGATTATGGATCCCAATGCCTGGTTAGCGTTAGGTACGCTAACCATTCTTGAGATCGTACTGGGTATTGATAACATCATTTTTCTGTCGCTGGTGGTGGCGAAGCTGCCCAAAGCGCAACAGAACAAAGCTCGCCGAATGGGCTTGGCCGCCGCCATGCTGATGCGCCTGGCGCTGCTGGCCTCCATCGCCTGGGTGATCCGCTTGACGCACCCGCTGTTCACCGTGCTGGATCACGCCATTTCCGCCCGCGATCTGATCCTGCTGCTCGGTGGATTGTTCCTGATCTGGAAAGCCAGCAAAGAGATCCACGAAACCATCGAAGGCACGGAAGAAGAGCACCACACCAAGGTGCACAGCTTCTTCGGCGCGATCGTACAGATCATGCTGTTGGATATCATCTTCAGTCTGGATTCGGTGATTACCGCCGTAGGCCTTTCCGATCACCTGTTCATCATGATGGCGGCGGTGGTGATTGCCGTCGGCGTGATGATGTTCGCCGCACGGCCGATCGGCGAATTCGTCAATCGCCATCCGTCGGTGAAAATGCTGGCGCTGGCGTTCCTGATCCTGGTGGGCTTCACGCTGATGCTGGAAAGTTTCCAGGTGCACGTGCCGAAAGGCTACATCTACTTCGCCATGTTCTTCTCCATGTCGGTAGAAGCGCTCAATCTGATGCGCAGCAAGAAAAACCGTTCGCCGGAATAACCCTACGCGGAGGCCGCCATCGGCGGCTTCCGCCGTTTCGTTGCCCCCTCATTTCAGTTTTTCTTATCAGATAAAGACTTATCTGAGACGCTCTCTGCCAAGAGTTTGCTAATCTTGAAAGAACATTGTTTTCTGCATAATCGAGGATCCGCAGGATGAAAAAGTGGGTAATGGCAGTGTCTGCGCTGGTTATGGCCGCCGGTTTGGCGGGATGTTCCAGCGACTACGTCATGGCGACCAAAGACGGCAACATGATCCTGACGCAAGGCAAACCGGAGATCGACACAGATACCGGGCTCATCAGTTATAAAGATGAGAAAGGCAATCACCGCCAGATCAACGGCGATCAGGTTTCCCAGGTTATCGAACGCTAATCACCGCACGCCGGCTATCGCCCGCTCGAGCGCGGTAGCCCTCATTCGTGTCCGCACGGAATCCGCTTCCCCCATCTTCACCGCTTGGTTATAGTCAGGAAAGGCGACATCGCCGCCCGACGGACTTTGCGCCGTCTTCTGAATTGGGCTCCTGTTTCACCGGGCCGCACGGCCCGTCAGCGCTAACAAGAAAGGAAGGCCGTTAATGCAATACCACCGTATTCCCCACAGTTCTTTAGAAGTGAGCGTGCTGGGACTGGGCACCATGACCTTTGGCGAACAGAACAGCGAAGCCGACGCCCATGCGCAACTGGACTATGCATTGGCCGCAGGCGTGAACCTGATAGATACCGCCGAACTGTACCCGGTGCCGCCCCGCCCGGAAACCCAGGGCCTGACCGAAAGCTATATCGGCAGTTGGATCAAAGCGCGCGGCAATCGCGAAAAAATCGTCCTGGCCAGCAAAGTCTCGGGCCCGGTGCGCGGCACTGACAGCAGCATCCGCCCGCAGCAGGCGCTCGATCGCAAAAACATCCGCGCCGCTCTGGACGCCAGCCTCAAGCGGCTGAACACCGATTATCTCGATCTTTACCAATTGCACTGGCCGCAGCGCGCCACCAACTGCTTTGGCAAACTCAACTATCAATATACCGATGACAAAGCCACGGTCACGCTGCTGGAAACCCTGGAGGCGCTGACCGAGCAGGTGCGCGCCGGTAAAATTCGCTATATCGGGGTATCCAACGAAACGCCCTGGGGCGTGATGCGCTATCTGCAACTGGCGGAGAAACACGAGCTGCCGCGCATCGTGTCGATTCAAAACCCGTACAGCCTGCTGAACCGCAGCTTTGAGATTGGCCTGGCCGAAATCAGCCAGCACGAAGGGGTAGAACTGCTGGCCTATTCCAGCCTGGCGTTCGGCACGCTGAGCGGTAAATACCTCAACGGCGCTAAACCGGCCGGTGCGCGCAATACGCTGTTCACCCGATTCAACCGTTATTCAGGGCAGCAAACCCAACGGGCGATCGCCGAATACGTGGCGCTGGCCAAAAAACACGGGCTGGATCCTTCACAGATGGCGTTGGCCTTCGTGCGTCAGCAGCCGTTCGTCGCCAGCACCCTGTTGGGCGCCACCTCGGTGGAGCAGTTGAAAATCAACCTCGATAGCCTCGACGTGATTCTGGATGAGGACGTGCTGCAGGCGCTCGAAGAAATCCACACCCGGTTTACCATTCCGGCGCCTTGAAGCCGGAGGGCGCAGCCTGGCTGCGCCCCGCTTCACCGCCGCTGCGACCACCACAACGCGCTAATCGCCAGCGCAAACACCACGCCAAACCCTACGCCGACGCCCACCACCGGCACGCCCAGCTTCACGACCAAAGAATACAGGCCCAGCATCAGCAACATGGCAGCGTTTTCACCCAGGTTTTGCACTGCGATCGCATTGCCGGCGCCGACCGAATGTTTGCCCCGCTCCTGCAGCAACGCATTGAGCGGCACGACGAAGAAGCCCCCCAGCATGCCGATGAGCGCCAGCAAGACGTAGGCATTGAGCATGGTCGTTTGCAGCGCAAACACCGCGACCGCGACGCCGATCAGGATCCCGGCCGGCATACAGCGTTTCACCGTTTTAAGCGTGACGAAGCGCGCGGCGGCACCCGCGCCCACCACGATGCCGACGGCCACCATGGCGTTCAGCAGCGTTGGCGTGGCGTTATCGGCGATGCCGAGCGCCACCGGTACCCACAGCACCAGCAGAAAACGCAGCGTCACGCCGGCCCCCCAAAACAGGCTGGTGCCAATCAATGAGAAACGCGTCTGTCCATCGCGCCACAGCGTAACGCAGGCAGCAAAGAAGCTGTGCGTCATGGCCTGCGGACGCCACGAAGCGCCAGGACGCGCCGCCGCCAAACGCGGAATATACAGGTTGGCGACCACCGCTCCCGCGTAAACCAACGCGCAGGCCGCCAGCGCCGCCGCTACGTGCCAGTCCGCCAGAATACCGCCGGCCACCGAACCGGTCAGAATGGCCGCAATGGTCGAAGCCTCGATCAGGCCGTTAGCCTTGACCAGTTTCTCGCCGCTGGTGATCTCGCCCAGAATGCCGTATTTAGCCGGTGAATACGCGGCGGCTCCCACGCCGACCAGGCTGTAACCCAGAAACGGATTACCCCCAAAACAGATCACCAATGCCCCCGCCAATTTCAGGGCGTTGGCGAACATCATCACCCGCCCTTTGGCAAAGCTGTCGGCGATCTGGCCGACGAACGGAGCCAGAATGATATAGGTGGCGACAAAGGCCATCTGCAGGATCGGCTGGCTCCAGTCCGGATACAGCTGCTGCTTGATCAACGCCAGCGTGGCGAACAGCAACGCATTGTCGCCGAACGCCGAAAGGAACTGCGCGCTGATCACCGCGATCATGCCGCGTGACAACAAAGGGGATTCGGTCGAAGGATTCATCAGGCACTCTCCGGCTGTTCGGCCATATGACGCAGGGTGACGAAATCAGGTTTGCCGCTGCCGAGCACCGGCAGCGTTTTCAACAGACGAATATCGCGCGGCACCGCCAGCTCCGGGCTGCCCAGTTCGCGCGCCACCCGCAGCAATGCCTCGCGGGTAATGGCGGGATCGGTGGTAAACAGCACCAACGCCTCGCCTTTGCTGCTGTCGCTTTTGACCGTGGCGGCATGCAGTTTATCCGGCGACAGCCGTTGCGCCAGCAATTCGACGCTCTCCAGCGACACCATCTCGCCCGCCAGCTTGGCGAAGCGCTTCACGCGCCCGCGAATGGTGCAGTAACCCTGCTCATCCAGGCTGACGATATCGCCGGTGTCATACCAGCCCGGCTGCAGCACGCCGTTCGCATCTTCCGCCGCCGGCGGCTCCAGTTCGCCGGGGCGTTCAACCCGCAGATAGCCTTTCATGATATTCGGCCCCTTCAGCTGCAGACGGCCGCCGTTATCAATACCCGGCACCGCGATCAGACGCGCCTCCATCTGCGGCATGATACGGCCGACGGTGCCCACCTTGGTCGCCAACGGCACGTTGATCGAGACCACCGGCGCGCACTCGGTCACGCCATAGCCTTCCAGAATGCGGATGCCGTATTTGTCCTGATAGATCTGTTTGGTGCTATCCGCCAGTTTCTCCGCGCCGGCCACGACATAGCGCAGGCGGGCAAAATCATACGGATGCGCGAAGCGCGCATAGTTGTTAAGGAAGGTCGCCGTGCCGAACAACACCGTGCAGTTACGGTCATACACCAGCTCCGGTACCACGCGATAGTGCAGCGGGCTGGGGTAGAGGAAAATGCGGCTGCCGGTGATCAGCGGCGTAAGCAGCCCCACCGTCAGTCCGAACGAGTGGAACAGCGGCAGCGACGACATGAAGCGGTCGCGCGGCGTGAAATCGGCGATGGTGCGGATTTGTTCTACGTTGGCCAGCAGGCTGGCGTGCGAATGCACCACGCCCTTGGGATGGCCTTCGGATCCGGACGTGAACAGGATCAGCGCCGGGTCCTCCGGACGTTGCGGCAACGCCGCGCGCTGCGGCTGCAGCAAGTGACGCAGGATCCACAGCTTATCCGCCAGCGTGACCGTATCTTTCAGATCTTCCAGATACACCCAGTTAGCCTGCGGCACCTGTTCCGGCAGGTGGGTCAGCTTGCCTTTCTCCAGAAACTGGCGCGAGGTGACGATGGTCTTGATGCCGGCGGCCGTCATCGCGCTGTTCAGGCCGTTGGCGCCGGCGGTGTAGTTGAGCATCGCCGGGATGCGATTGCGCAGCGAAGCGCCGAAGATCGCCGCCGCGGTAATGGTGGCGTTGGGCAACAGCAGCCCAACGTGCTCCCCCTCGGCAGTAAAGCGCTGCAGAATGCGGCTGACGCCCAGCGATTTCTTGACTAGCGTCTGGTAACTGTCTTCTTTGAAAGCGATGTCTTCGATGCAAGGCTTGCGGCGCCCATAGCGGTGCTGCGCCGCCAGCAAAGCATGGAACAGCGTTTGCGGCTCGCGCGTCTCCATCCGCGCCCGCATCATGATCTGCATCAGCCGATCGCCCGCCAGCGCCCGGCGTTCACGCGCGCGCGGCGCTTCCGGCATCGGCAGCGTGGTCGGCGGCAAGATGCGGATGCTGATTTGCGGGAACCAGCGGATCTTGAACACCCCGGCCATGCGGCCAAACGGGCTGAACTCCGGGCCATCGATCCGCACCGGCACCACGGTCGCGCCCGATTTGGCGGCGATAAACGCCGCTCCGTCGTAAATTTTCATCAGCGCGCCGGTCACGGTGATGCGCCCTTCAGGGAACACCACGATCGGCCGTCCCTGCTCGACCATGCGCACCAGTTGCTTGATGGCCATCGGCTTGGTGGGATCGAGCGAGACAAAATCGATGTAAGGCCGCAGCCAGCGCATAAACCAGCTCTCGCCGATACTGGCATAGACCGCAAACACCGGTTTTATCGGCAGGAACAGCGCCAGCAGTACGCCGTCGAGGAAAGAGACGTGGTTCGGCGTAATCAGTAATTTTTGCCGTTCGAAGTGCTGGACGTCCCCTTCGACCCGTACCCGAAACAACAGGCGAAACAGCGCGCGCAGCAGTGAAAAGATCATGCCCTTCTCCCTTGGCCATGGAGGCGTAAATCGTTGTAGGGAAAAGAATACTATATGGCAGGCAAAAAAAAACCTACGCATCCGCGTAGGTTGGTGCAATTGAAAATGGCTTCAGCATGCAAGGCACGCTGATTTCTCACCAATCAATACCTCTGGGATCACCTACTCTAGAGAGATGGCGTGCAGGAAACTACCGGCGAATCGCAAGAGTTCTGCTCCAAATGCAACCAGCTGTAAATTTCCCACGATCTGCTGTAATAACTCAATGAAACTTAAACCTTCCCGCAGCGACGAAAATAAATATAACAACGACGAGCCAGTGACCCAGACGTGACATCTTCGCTCATCGTGCGCTGACCTCGACCAGGCAGCTCATGGCGTTCGGCCCCTGCGTCAGCGGCGAGGTGCCGATATCCAGCGTCAGCACGTTCGGGTTGCCCGCCTGCTCGACCGGCCGGCGCTGCGCGTCGAAACCCGGCTCGAACCAGGCACCGGTCGCCATCAGCACCACGCCGCGCGTCACGCCATCGGTGAGCGATACCCCCGCCAGACAGCTGCCGCGCGCGTTGCTGACCAGCACTTCGGCGCCGTCCGCCACACCGCGCGGCGCCGCATCGTCCGGATGCATGTACAAGGTTTCTCGCCCGGCGGTCTTGTTGCCCTGCGCCAGCGGCGCCGGATCCATCTGGCTATGCAGGCGATCGCTCGGCTGAATGGAGATCAGGTGCAGCGGCCAGTTTTTGGCCTGCGGCGCGCCCAGCCACTCCACCGGCGGCCGCCACTGCGGATGCGGAGCGAAATCTTCGTAGCGATAGCCGGCGATCCGCTCGCTGAACAGCTCTATCTTGCCGCTGGGCGTTTGCAGCGGGTTAGCCTGCGGATCGGCGCGGAATGCGTCAAAAAATACGAACTCTTTAGCCGGCGCGGGCAGCTCGACATAGCCCCGTAGCCAGAAGGCCTCAAACTCGGGCCAGGCGACGCCGGCGCGCTGCTGCGCTGCGCCGCATTGCCGGTAGATAGCTTCGATCCAGGCCCGCTCGTCGCGATTCTCGGTAAAGCGCTCACGATAGCCGAGACGCTCCGCCAGATCGGCGAAGATATCGAAATCGTTGCGCGCCTGATGCTGCGGCGCAATGGCCTGATGCATCGCCAACACGTAGCGATCGCGCGACGAGCCGCCGATATCGTTACGCTCCAGCGAACTGGTGACCGGCAGCACGATGTCTGCCATTTTGGCCGCCGCCGTCCACCAGATATCTTGAACGATCACCGTGTCCGGCTTCTGCCAGCCCTCCACCAGCCGATTCAACTGCTGATGATGATGGAACGGGTTGCCGCCGGCCCAGTGCACCAAATGGATATCCGGATAATGCCGCGTCTCGCCGCAAAATTGATAGGCCTCACCGGGGTGCAACAGCATGTCGCAGATGCGCGCCACCGGGATCGCCAGCCCGGCCGGATTTTCGCCTACCGGCATGGTCGGCGCAGGCGTGTCCACGCGTGGATTGCCGACGCCGTTCATCGAGCCGTGGCCGAACGAGAAACCGCCGCCCGGCAGCCCCACCTGGCCCAGCATCGCCGACAGCGCGATCATCATCCAATACGGTTGCTCCCCCCGATGCGCGCGTTGCACGGAGTAGGAACAGGTGATAAAACTGCGCACGCCGATCAGTTGCCGCGCCAGCAGCGCGATGCGCGCCGCCGGAATGCCGGTAATGGCGCTGGCCCAAACGGGGGTTTTCGCCACGCCGTCACCGGCGCCGTTCAGGTAATCCGCCAGCTGTTGATAGCCCACGCAGTGGCTGTGCAGGAAGGCTTCATCCTGCGCGTCCAGCCGCTGGATTTCGTAAGCCAGCGCCAGCATCAGCGCCACGTCGGTATTCGGCCGGATCGGGATCCATTCCGCGTTGACAAACTCGGGACAATCATCGCGCATCGGGCTGATGTTGATAACCGGCGTGCCCTTGCGCGCCAGCTTTTGCAGCCAGGGCTTGAGCGCATGTTCCGCCGCGCCGCCGGAAGAGACCTGAGCGTTTTTCAGCGCCAATCCGCCAAACGCCACAAACAGCTCGCAATGCTCCACCACGCTCGGCCAACTGGTGACGCGCCCGGTCAAGGGGGAAAAAGTGCCGATCACATACGGCAGAAAGAACTGCGCCGCGCCCCAGCTGTAGTTGCCCTGCTGATCGACGCCGCCGCCGCCGCTGAAGTAGAACCGCCGCACCAGCGAGCGGGCATGGTGCAGCCGCCCGGCCGACGACCAGCCATAAGAGCCGGTAAACAACCCGGAGGCGCCGTAACGCTCGCGCACCCGGCGATTCTCTTGCGCCACCAAATCGAGCGCCAATTCCCAGTCCACCTCGACGAAATCTTCCCTGCCGCGCAGCGTCCGGTCGCTGCCCTCGCGCTTTTGCAGCCACGAGCGGCGCACCGCCGGCTTGCGGATGCGTTTATCGGAGTAGACCATCGGGACGATGGAATCGAGCAGCGGCGAAGGGTCAGGATCGTCGACGAAGGGTTCACAACGGATAAGCCGGCCGTCTTCAACCACGGCGGTATAAGCGCCCCAATGGGCGAGCTGCGGATAGCGTTTAATGGACATGGCGTTCTCGGCGCAAATCGGAATGCACAGACGTTACCTCAGCCCGCCGCCAGTGCCAACGTACAAATTGCGCTATCGTTCGGTAGCAGTCGGTTATGCGTACAGACGCGAAGAGATTCTGCAACCGCCGCCACAAGTTGCGCACGAGACCGCTTGCAGCCCCGGTTTTTTTCCGCAAAACTGGGGGATGTAAGCGATTACCCAGGATGTGTTGACTGATATGGCTACGATAAAGGATGTTGCCAGGCTGGCGGGTGTTTCCGTGGCCACGGTATCCCGCGTGATAAACAATTCCCCCAAGGCCAGCGAAGGGTCGCGCACTGCGGTGCAGGCCGCCATGGAACAGCTGCAGTATCACCCTAACGCCAACGCACGAGCGCTGGCGCAGCAATCCACCGAGACGCTGGGGCTGATCGTCTCCGACGTTTCCGATCCCTTCTTCGGCGCGATGGTCAAGGCGGTCGAGCAGGTGGCCTACGCCACCCACAATTTTCTGCTGATTGGCAACGGTTACCACGACGCCGAAAAAGAGCGTCAGGCGATTGAACAGCTGGTGCGGCACCGCTGCGAAGCGCTGGTGGTGCACGCCAAAAGGCTGAGCGATCAGGAACTTTGCGGCTGGATGCAACAGATCCCGGGCATGGTGCTCATGAATCGCACGCTGCCGGGGTTTGAAACGCGCTGCGTGGCGCTCGACGATCGCTACGGCGCCTGGCTGGCGACCCGTCATCTGATCCAGCAAGGGCACCAGCGCATCGCCATCATCTGCTCCACCCACCAGATTTCCGACGCCACCGATCGTCTGCAAGGCTATCTCGACGCGCTGCAGGAACACGGCATTGCGGTGGATGAAAAGCTGATCGCCTACGGCGAACCGGACGAGATCGGCGGCGAACAGGCGATGACCGAATTGCTCGGCCGCGGCCGTTCGTTCTCCGCCATTACCTGCTATAACGATCCGATGGCCGCCGGCGCGCTGTCGGTGCTGAGCGATAACAGCGTCGACGTACCGGGAGAAATTTCGCTGATCGGTTTCGACGACGTGTTGATTTCGCGCTACCTGCGCCCACGCCTGACCACCATTCGCTACCCTATCGTGGCGATGGCCACCCAGGCGGCGGAGCTGGCGCTGGCGCTGGCCAACCGGCAACCGCTGCCGGAAATCACCAACATGTTCAGCCCAACGCTGGTGCGCCGCCACTCGGTCGCCACCCTCAACAACGCGCACGAACAGCCGTAATCATGCCGCCGCATGGGTGAGCCGTCACCCATGCGCTCAGATTGCGCAGCCCGCCGCATTTCTCACTTTTGGATTTTTTCCGCTCCCTGCATTCGTGCAGATTGTTGGCACAATAACCTTTACGCTATATAGCATAAACACTATATTCGAAGCGCATCATGTGGCAAGTGGTGACCGTCGAACGATTCGACGACTGGTTTTTGGCGCTGAACAACGCCCAGCAAACAAGCATCCTGGCGGCGATCTTCAAATTACAGACGTTCGGCCCGCAGTTGGCGCGGCCGCACGCCGATACGCTGCATTTTTCCGACGCGGCCCGGCAGTTGAAGGAGTTGCGCGTTCAACATCGCGGGCGCCCTTTCAGGGTGTTTTTCGCCTTTGACCCACAGCGGCAAGCAGTATTGCTGTGCGGTGGCGATAAAACCGGCGACAAACGCTTTTACCAGCGCATGTTGCCCATCGCTGCCATGGAATTTTCACATTATCTGGCAACCCGGAGGTAGTGCAGATGGCCAAACCGTTATCCCAACTGATCGACAAGCTCGATCCCGCCGTCGTTGCCGCAGCCAGGCAAAAAGCGGACAAGGAAATTTTCGAACTGCGGCTGGCAATGCTGAGGGAAGAGCTGGCGGTCTCTCAGGTTGAATTGGCGAAGCGGCTCGGCATCAGCCAACCCTCCGTCGCCAATTTGGAAAAGCGCGGCAGCGAAATAAAGCTGTCGTCGCTCAAACGCTATATCGAGGCGATGGGCGGCACGCTGTCGCTGGATGTGCAATTGCCCAATGGCCAGCACCGCCGCATGACGCTGTGAAGCGGGCGCAAGGCGCCCGCCCGCTTATCAGATAAGTTCCAGCGCGATCAGTTCTTCGATGGTTTGGCGGCGGCGGATCAAACGCGGCTCGCCGTTTTCGAACAGCACTTCAGGCAACAGCGGACGGCTGTTGTAGTTGGAGGACATCGATGCGCCGTAGGCGCCGGTATCGTGAAACACCAGATAATCGCCGATCTGCACCGGCGGCAGCTCGCGGGTTTCCACGCCGCCGCCCGCCTGCTGGGTGAAGACGTCGCCGGATTCGCACAGCGGCCCGGCGATCACCGTGTCGCGCAGCGGTTGTTCCGAGGTGTCGCGCCCATCGGCCGGCAACAGCGAAATATGGTGATAGCTGCCGTACATCGCCGGGCGCATCAGATCGTTAAAACCGGCATCCACCAGCACAAAGTGGCGGCTCCCCATGTCTTTTACCGCCCGCACCTCGGCCACCAATACGCCCGCCTCCGCCATCAGGAAACGTCCGGGTTCAATCTCCAACTGCACCGGGTGCCCCAGATGCGCGGCGATGCGCTCACGCGCCCGGTTCCACAAACCGAAATAGTGTTCGGTATCGATCGCCTCTTCGCCGTACTGATACGGGATAGACAGGCCGCCGCCGGCGGAAATGGCGCTGATGTCATGACCGAGATCGATCACCTGCTGCACCATCGCATCGCAGACGCGCTCCAAATGCTGGTAATCGACGCCGGAGCCGATATGCATATGCACGCCGATCAGCTTCAGGCCGTAGCGGCGGATCTTCTCCACCGCCTGCGGCAGGTCGGCATACCAGATGCCGTGCTTGCTGTTCTCGCCGCCGGTGTTGGTTTTCTGGCTGTGGCCATGGCCAAACCCCGGATTAATGCGCAGCCACACCGGATGCCCTGCGGAAGCCTGGCCGAGCTGATCCAGCATATCGATGGAACCGGCGTTGACCGGGATCTTCAATGCGCTGACGCGCGCCAGCGTCGCGTGATCCAATACGTCCGCGGTAAACACGATATCGCTCGGCTCGCCGCCCGGCTGAAAACCGGCCTGCAGCGCCCGCTCGATTTCGCCGAGCGACACCGAATCCACCTTCACGCCCTGCTCGCGCATCAGGCGCAAAATATGAATGTTCGAACAGGCTTTCTGCGCGAAACGGATAGTGTCGAAGTGGCGCAGCTGCGCGATGCGCTGGCTGATGATGTCGGCATCATAAGCCCAGACCGGGCAACCGAAGCGCTGCGGCAAGGCCAGCAGGTTAGCGGCGTTCAACGCGGTGGAGGTGTCGTGCAACGGGCGTGGCATGGCGATATTCCCAATTCGAAAGTGACGGCAGATAAGCCCATAGTGCCGCACGCTGAATCGGGTGGAAAATATCTATTTAGCCGTAGTCTATTCATTTATGATATAGCTTTCTCTACAGTCGAGCAGCCTCGTCATGCACAGCATCTCTTTGCGGCAGATAGAAATCTTTCGGGCGGTGATGACCACCGGCAACCTGACCGAGGCGGCGGCCCTGCTGCAAACCTCGCAACCCACCGTCAGCCGTGAGCTGGCGCGCTTTGAGAAGCTGATTCGGCTGCAGCTGTTCGATCGGGTTCGCGGGCGCTTGTCCCCCACGGTGCAGGGCCTACGGCTGTTCGAAGAGGTGCAACGCTCCTATTATGGCCTCGATCGCATCGTCAACGCCGCCGCCGGCATTCGCCAGTTTCAGCAGGCGCAGCTGTCGATCGTGTGCCTGCCGGTATTTTCCCAATCGCTGCTGCCGGCGGTGTGCCGGCCCTTTATCGAACGTTACCCGGAAGTCAGCTTCAGCGTGATCCCGCAAGAATCGCCGCTGCTGGAAGAGTGGCTGTCGGCCCAGCGCCACGATCTGGGGCTGACGGAAACCACCCTGACGCCGGCGGGCACCGAGCGGGTAACGCTGATGACGTTGAATGAGGTCTGCGTGCTGCCGGCGGGCCATCCTTTGCTGGCGAAAGGCCAACTGACGCCGCAGGATTTCGCCGGGCAAAACTTTATCAGCCTGTCGAGCACCGACAGCTATCGCCACTTGCTCGATGCGCTGTTCGCCGAGCAGGGCGTCGAGCGCCGCATGGTGATGGAAACGCACAGCGCGGCGTCGGTGTGCGCCATGGTGAGAGCCGGCGTGGGGGTCTCGATCGTCAACCCGCTGACGGCGCTCGACTATGCCGGCAGCGGCGTGCACGTGCGGCCATTCAGCATCGACGTGCCGTTCACCGTCAGCCTGATACGGCCGCTGCACCGCCCTTCATCGGCGCTGGTGACGGCCTTTATCGACCATCTGCATCAACAGGCGGCACTGTTCTCCGCCCGCCTGGCCGCCGCCGTCAAACGGTGAAAACGGCGTGGGAATGTTGCCGCGGCCTTAGCGCAGCGTCGCCTGCCACTGCGGATCGCTGGCGAACCATTCCACCAGAAAGTCCAGCATGGTGCGCAAGGTGGCGGGCATTTGTCGGCGTGAGGTGTAGATGCCGTAGATGCCCATCGATTGCGGCCGGTAACCCGGCAGCAGCTCCACCAGTTCGCCGCTGGCCAACAGCGGCGCCGCCGAATAGTAGGGCTGCAGGGAGATGCCCGCGCCCTGCACCGTACCGGCCATCAGCACCACCGATTCGTTGGCGCTCAGGTTGCCGCTGACCGCCACCGCCGATTTCACCCCCTGAGCGTCGAAATGCCACAGGCTTTTGCCGAAATAGGAATAAGTCAGGCAGTTGTGTAACGCCAGATCCTGCGGCTGGCGCGGCGTGCCGTGCGCCGCCAGATACGCCGGCGCGGCGCACACCACCGACGCGCAGGTGGACAGCGGCCGGGCGATCAGGTTGGGATCCAGCTCATTGGTGATGCGCAGCGCCAGATCGATGCGCTCTTCCACCAGGTTCACCGCCCGGTTGTTCATCTGCAGATCGACCGCCACCTGCGGATGACGCTTCAGATACTGGGCGACGGCCCCCACCAGCGCCGTTTGTCCGAGCGATTGCGAACAGGTGATGCGCAGCAGGCCGCGCAGTTCGTCGCTCTGCCCTTCCTCCACCAGATCGATTTCCCCCGCCAGCGCCAACATTTGTCGGCAGCGCTCCAAAGTACGTTCACCGGCGTCGGTCAGACTAAGCTTACGGGTAGTGCGGTGCAGTAAACGCGCCCCGGCCCATTGCTCCATCTGGGCCAGGTAGCGAGTGACCATCGCGCGCGACATCTCCAGCGTTTCCGCAGCGGCGATCATGCTGCCGCGATCGACGATGGTGACAAAAACCTCAGCGGCGGTAATGCGATCCATGATTAGTCCGATTTATGCAACGAATAATTGCTTATTATCCGGTTTTTCTATCGCTTTATGCAACCTAACATCATTACAACATTAACCGATACCTAAGGACCTCTGCCCATGTTTAAGAAATCACTGTTAACTCTGGCCTTCACCGGCGTCGCCACCCTGAGCACCTACGCCACCGCTGCCGATACCCTGACCATGGAAGTGTATAACCCGGGCGAGAAAAGCGTGTTCCCGGTGTCTTCCGAAATCATCAGCGGCAAACACGAAGTGGCGCTGATCGACGCACAGTTCCAGCGCAACGATGCCGAAGAGCTGGTGAAAAAGATCAAGGCGACCGGCAAGAAACTGACCACCGTCTACATCAGCCACTCAGATCCGGATTTCTATTTCGGTCTGGACGTGATTAAGGCCGCTTTCCCGGAGGCGAAAATCATCGCTTCGCCTGGCACCATCAAGGACATTAACGCCACCAAAGACGGCAAAATCGCCTACTGGGGCCCAATCCTGAAAGACAACGCGCCGAAAACCGTGATCGTGCCGCAGCCGCTGCAGGGCGACAGCTTCACCATCGACGGTCAAAAAGTGGAAGTGAAAGGCCTGAACGGCCCGACCCCCGATCGCACCTTCGTGTGGATCCCGGCGCTGAAAGCGGTCGTGGGCGGCGTGGCGGTCGCCGGTGACAATATCCATCCGTGGATCGCCGATAACCAGAGCGTAGAATCGCGCCAGCACTGGCAGCAAACGCTGAAAAACATCGAAGCGCTGAAGCCGCAGGTCGTCGTGCCGGGCCACTTCCTGCCGGGTGCCGCACAGACGCTGGCATCGGTGCACTTTACCCAAAAATACCTGACCACGCTGGAAGCCGAACTGCCGAAAGCCAAGGATTCCGCCGCGCTGATTGAAGCGATGAAAAAGCACTACCCGACGCTGAAAGACGAATCGAGCCTGGAACTGAGCGCGAAAGTGCTGAAAGGCGAGATGAAGTGGCCGCAATAAGCGCCCGTGCGTGATTGAACCAGCCCTGGCGCCGCGGCGGCTTGCCGCGCGCCAAGCGAGGAGTAAAAATGACCGAAACCACTCTGCATTACATTTTCGATCCGCTGTGCGGTTGGTGCTACGGCGCCGCGCCGCTGGTGAAAGCGGCTCAGAGCCTCCCCGGGCTGAAGGTCGTGCCGCACGCCGGCGGCATGATGACCGGCAACAACCGCCGTCAGATCACCGACGAATGGCGCAACTACGTCATTCCGCACGACAAGCGCATCGCCGAGATGACGGGCCAGCCTTTCGGCGAAGCCTATTTCAACGGCCTGCTGCGCGACACCACGGCGGTGATGGATTCCGAGCCGCCGATCACGGCTATCCTGGCGGCGGAAAAACTGGCGGGACGCGGGCTGGACATGCTGCACCGCATTCAGCAGGCGCACTATCAGGAAGGGCGACGCATCGCCGACACGCCGGTGCTGGAAGCGTTGGCGAAAGAGCTGGGGTTGCCTTCGGCGGCGTTTATCGCCGAAATGCGCTTCAACAGCGGTGCGCCGACCGCGCAACACATCGCGGAAAGCCGGGCGCTGCTGGCCAAAGTGCAGGGCCAGGGCTTCCCGACCTTTGCGCTGCAGGATAGCGAGGGCCAGCTGCATCTGCTGCCGGCCGGCAATTATCTGGGCAATGTGGAAGCCTGGAAGAATCTGTTGGGCGCCGCCGCGCTGGCGTAACCCTTCTCGCCCCGGCCACCGGGGCGGGTCATTCGACCCGCACGAACCGCCCTTCCGCCCGCACATTGTGGCCGAACCCGCAATCCCCCCGCGTATGCATCTCCAGCGCTTGCTCGCCAAACGCCATCGTCACGTCGCAGACCTGCGCGCTTTCCGAGTCATGTTGATGGTAGACGGCCTTGCCGTGCTCAATGGGCAGCTCGGCGGTGAAGTCGCCCATGTTCGGGCCGTAATACAGCCCCATCTGCGGCATGGCGTAGCCGGAAAAATCGATCAGCCAGCGCTCGCCCTGCGGCTTCACCACCACTTCGCTCCACACCCCGCGCCCGGCGTATTGCCAGTACACGCCGCCCGGCCCCTGCGGCTGCGGCCGCTGCGCCAGGCGTTGGCGCAACAGACTCATGTTGTGCTGCGATTTGTCATCGTGCGGCGCCAGCGCCAGATAGGCCTGCGCCTTGAGCAATTCGCCGGCGTGCATCAGCGACAGCGCCACGTTGTTGTAAGCCGTGGCGACAGCCTGCTCGCTCAGACCGCAAAACTCGCTCCAGGCCGCCTGATCGCGAAAGATGTCGGCGGCTTTGGCGTAATCCTGGCGCTGATAGGCCTTTTTTCCCAGTTCGGCGTAGCTCGCCACCTTTTGGCAGTCGGCGGCGATGTCCGGCTCGTCAATGTGCGCCCAGGCCCGGGCGCTGGCGAAGACGCCGCAGGTCAGCAACAGGGGAAACCAAGCCTTCATCGTTTATCCTTTCTGCAAAAATTCGGCGCCAGTATAACCGCCCGGCGCCGGAGTGTATGCCGCAATTGCGCTCACCTGCGCGCCGCCGGCGATTCAGCCGCCTTATTTCAAACGGTTAGCGGAGTCAAAACTGCTTACAGTCGCGGTTTGTTTGTTACCGGCCCGCAGCCCATGCTGAACAAAATACCGCAATTATCGAGCCGTTATGAACGCAACCCCCTTGCAGAGACACGCCATTTGGCAGTTGATCAAACCCTTTTGGGTGTCGGAGGAACGATGGCGCGCCTGGATGATGCTGATCGCCATCGTCGTCCTGTCGCTCGGCCTGGTCTATATCAGCGTGCAGATCAACCAGTGGAACCAGGTGTTCTACGACGCGCTGCAGAACAAAAACTACCCGGTATTCAAGGCGCAGCTGTGGCGCTTTACCTATCTGGCGCTGATCTTCATCGTGCTGGCGGTCTACAAGATCTACCTGACTCAGGGGCTGCAGATGCGCTGGCGGCGCTGGATGACGGAAAGGTTCATGGGAAAATGGCTGGCGCACCAGGCGTATTACCACACCGAGCAGCAGCAGATCGTCGATAACCCCGATCAGCGTATCGCTGAAGATCTCAACGTGCTGACCCAATATACCCTGTCGCTGTCGCTCGGGCTGCTCTCCAGCCTGGTGACGCTGTTTTCCTTTATCGACATTTTATGGCACGTCAGCGGGCCGATGACCTTCGCGCTCGGGCAACACGCCATCACCTTGCCCGGCTATATGGTGTGGTTCGCGCTGCTGTATGCGGTGTTGGGATCGCTGCTGATCTGGTGGGTCGGCAAACCGCTGGTCATGCTGGGCTTCAACCAGGAACGGTATGAGGCGAACTTCCGTTTCGGCCTGATCCGCATCCGCGAAAACAACGACGCCATTGCGCTGTACCACGGCGAACCGCGCGAGGCGCAGCAGTTGGGCGACCGTTTCGACACCATTCGCAGCAACTGGTGGGCGATCATGCGCATCACCCGGCGGCTCAACATCGCCACCAACTTCTACGGCCAGTTCGCCATCGTGTTTCCCCTGCTGGTGGCGGCGCCGCGCTACTTCTCCGGCGCCATCCAGATGGGCGGCCTGATGCAGATCGCCTCGGCCTTCGGCCAGGTGCAGGGCGCGCTGTCGTGGTTTATCGACGCATTTAACGATTTGGCGACCTGGAAAGCCTGTGTTAACCGTCTGGCCGGCTTCAACGCCGCCGTCGATCAGGTTCACCATCAGCCGCGCGGCATTCAACTGCGGGAGGAGACCGCCCATCCGTTAACGCTGGACAACCTCAGCCTGCACTTGCCCGACGGCCAGCCGCTGCTGACCGGCGCCGAGATGACGCTGCAACGCGGCGATCGCCTGCTGATCGTCGGGCCTTCCGGCTGCGGCAAGTCAATGCTGCTGCGCGCCATCGCCGGTATCTGGCCTTACGGCGCGGGCGCCATCGGGGTAGAGGGCAACGCCAACATGCTGTTCCTGCCGCAGCGCAGCTACATTCCGATCGGCACGCTGCGCGAAGCGCTGAGCTACCCGAGCCTGGCGTCGGAATACAGCGACGCGCAGCTGATGCGGGTGTTGGAAAACTGCCGCCTGAAGCACCTGCAGCGTTGGCTGGACACCTCCGCCAACTGGAGCCATCGCCTGTCGCCGGGCGAGCAACAGCGGCTAGCCTTCGCCCGCGCCCTGTTGATTCGCCCGAGCATCCTGTTCCTCGACGAGGCCACCAGCGCGCTGGACGACGAAACCGAGCAACTGATGTACTGCCTGCTGGTGGATGAACTGCCGGACGTGACGCTGGTCAGCGTGGCGCACCGCAACAGCGTGGCGAAATACCACCAGACCTGCTGGCGCTTCAGCCGCGGCGAAGACCAACCGGCGCGTCTGGCGCTGAGTCCGTTGCCGGCCTAACTCACGGAGCCGGGCGCGCCCGGTTTTCGTTCAGATGCCGTCGGCCTGCGCGTCTTCGCACTTCACTCGGCGGCGTTCATGCCACAGGCTGGTCAGGCCGCGTTTACCGCACGCCAGCGCCACCTCGCGAAATTCATCCAGGCTCAGTCCGTCACGTTCCAGCATCATTTCCGCCGCCAGCTGCATGTTGACGCCGGTCAGCACTTCGCAATCACCCCGCGCATCCGCCAGTTCACAGGCGCTGCGAAACGGCGAACCGCCGAGCATGTCGGTCAGGAACACCACGCCGTCCGGCTGCGCCACCGCGACCAGCGCCGAGCGTAAGGCGTCCCTGAGCTGCGCGGTGCTCATCTGTTCGGGGAAATCGACCGCCGCGCAATGTCGCTGCGGCCCCACCACCTGTTCCACCGCCTGCAGCAGCCCGGAGGCAAAGCCGCCGTGGCCGGTAATCACAATGCCTGGCATATCCCGCTCCTCATAAAATGCCGATAAATTTGCCCGCCACGCCGATCGCTACCGTGACGCCAATCAGCTTCACCGGCGAGAATCCGCGCTTCATCAGGAAGAAAATGAGCAGCGTGAAGCACAGCGGCAGCAAGTTGGGCATCAACTTGTCCAGCACGTCGGTCTGCAGCGCCACGCTGGCCTTGCCGGCGTGCATCACCAGCGGCGTGGACAGGTGCACGTACGAGGCCACCAGCGCGCCGATCACCGTCATGCCGACAATGGAAGCGGCGTGAGAAATGCGCCGGGTATGGGTCTTCAGCAGCGCCAGCGCGCTGGTGCCGGCCTGATAGCCGTAGTGCGCCAGCCCAAAACGCAGGCCGAAGTGGAACAGGTTGAACAGCAGCAGGAAGACGATCGGCCCGAACAGGCTGCCCTCCAATGCCAGCGAAGCGCCTATGCCGGCGCAGATCGGCAACAGCGTCAGCCAAAACAGCGCATCGCCGATACCGCCGAGCGGCCCCATCAGCGCCACTTTCACCGCGCGAATGGTGGAGATCTTTTCCTTGTTCTGCTCCATCGCCAGCACCAGGCCGGACAGGAAGGTGACGTCGAACGGGTGCACGTTGATAAATTCCATGTGCATCTTCATCGAGTTGGCCAGATCCTGCGGGTTGCGGTGGATCTTGCGCAGCGCGGGGATCAGCTGATACAGCCAGCCGCCCGCCTGCATGCGCTCGTAGTTGAACGACGCCTGCAGCAGCAGCGAACGCCAGGCCATGCGGTTGATGTCGCCGCGCGTCAGCGCTTCGGCGGGCCGGCTGTCCAGATAGTCGTCCTGCTCCACCTGGCTGGTGGCCAGCGCCTGCGCCATACGCTGCTCGGCCTTTTGCGCCAGCAGATCGTCGGAATCGTTAAATGCCATCTTCGGCGTCCTCCTGCGGAGCGGGCCGGGCCGTCGCCTCTGCCGCGCCGCGTTGCGTGTTGAAGAAATCAATCAAAGCGATCGCCAGGGCGCCCAGCGCCACCGCCAGGATCGGCAGCTTGAGAAACGTGACCGAGATGAAACCGAGGATAAAATAGGCCACGTAGGTTTTTTTCATAATCACCTTCATCAGCAGCGAGAAACCGATCGCCGGCATCATGCCGCCCGCCACCGCCAGCCCGTCCAGCAGCCAGCCCGGCGCTTTCTGCACCATGGCGCTGGCCGCATCGGCGCCGAAGTAAATCGGCAGGAACGCCACCACGAAATAGAAGATGAACAGAATGCCGATGCCGAGATAGTTCACCCGTTCAATGCCGCGCCAGTTCAGCGCTTTCACCATGCGATCGCAGCGGTGCATCATCGGCGAGAACAACGTAAACAGCAGCGTGATGCAGCCCTGCACCGCGATCGAGAACGGCACCGCCACGCCGATCGCCACTTTAGGATCGGCTTTGGTCAGAATGGCGAATGCGGTGCCGATCACCCCGCCGATCACCACGTTAGGCGGTTGGGCTCCCGCCAACGGCACCATCCCCATCCACACCAGCTCCAGCGTGCCGCCCACCAGCAACCCGGTATAGACATCGCCCAAAATCAGCCCCACCAGCGGCCCCATCACTACCGGCCGGTGGAAGTGGGTCAGACCGTCGAACAGGTCAACCCCCGCCAGCCCGGCCAACAGCGCAATCAATAACGCATCCGTCAACATGCTTTCCCCCTGGCTCAAAAGAGCAGTTTGCCGATCGCCTCACCCGCTTCATCCGGCACCCGGCGCACTTCGCACTCCACGCCCAGTTCCGCCAGCGCGCGGAACGCGGCCACGTCGCCGTCGTCCAGCGACACCGTTTTGTGCACCTGCCGCTTCCCCTCGGCGAAGTGCATATTGCCGATGTTGACGAAACGGATCGGCACCCCGCCGCGCACCAGCGTCAACACGTCCTGCGGCGTTTTGCACACCAGAAAGATCTTCTGCCGATCCGCCGCCTTGTGGATCACGTCAATGGTTTTCTGCAGCGTGAAATAACGGGTCTGCACCCCTTCCGCCACCACCATGTCCATCAGGTTCTGCTGCACCGGATCGGCGGCGGCCTCGTCGTTGGCCACCACCACCAGGTTGGCGCCGAGGGTATTGGTCCAGGTCACGCCCACCTGGCCGTGCACCAGGCGATTGTCGATGCGGGTCATTAAAATGTTCGGCATGCTAGCGGCCCTCCGGGTAACAGGCGGCGTGGTAATCGTCGAGTACCTGCGTCACTTTATGCAGCACCCACTCCTGCGGATCGGCGCTCAATTCGCCGGCGTTCAGCGCCCGCGCCTGATCCGGCAGGTACTGGCTGAGCAGCGCCAACGGCGCCGGGTTGCGGCGCAGGTTATCCAGCAAGCCGTCGACCGCCTGCTGCACCTGCGGCTGCGGCCAGTAGTAACGCACCCGATCGCTCAGGCTGTAGTGGCGATCGAGATACTGTTGGTGCGGCGTGCCGTGGTAATAGCGGCTCCACTGCTGCGGCTGCTCGCGCATCACCTGTTCCAGCGTGGCGCGCAGCTGCGACGACTGGCGTTCCCCCAGCCATTCACGCTCGATGCGATCGAGGGCGAACAGCGCTTCTCGCAGCGCAAAGGTCAGCGCCGGCCCCACCTTCAGGATGGCGAAGTGATCGCGCACCAACTGGCGATAGGCCTGCGGCGGTTGGTAATCCGTAGAGTGCGCTTCATAGATCATGCCCGGCTGCCGTTCGATGAAACAGCTCAATGCGTCGGCGCGCTGCGGCTGATAACGTTCGACGCTGTGGTGATCGAACTCGACGCCCGGCTGCACCACCAGCGCAATGGTTCGCTGCCAGGCATCGTTCAGCTCGGCTTTTTGCCAGGCGA
The DNA here is from genome assembly GCF_903970925.1 of Serratia sp. ME47. Lineage (NCBI taxonomy): Bacteria > Pseudomonadati > Pseudomonadota > Gammaproteobacteria > Enterobacterales > Yersiniaceae > Serratia > Serratia sp. ME47. Next base: position 75,747 of record NZ_CAJCKE010000002.1, read on the forward strand.
TACGGTGCATTTCCAGCGTTTGCGCCACCGCCTGCGGCGTGGTGACCTGCAGGCCCGCCAACGCCTCCTGCGCGCCGCCCGGCACCGGCACCTCGGTGCCGATCACATAGACCGGCGCTTCGCCGCCGCTCTGCGCCCAGGCGCGTTCTGCCACCGCGCACAGGCGTGCCGCACGCTCGGCAACCGCCGCATCACCCAGGGGCGAGGGATCGCCGGCGCACGACATGGAACAATCGAGATGAATTTTGCGAAATCCGGCGCGAACGTAATCGTCGATCAACGTTTCCGCCAGCGCCATCGCTTCCTGAGCCGGGCGATCCTGCCAGGCGTTCGGCCCCAGATGGTCGCCGCCCAGCCACACGCGCTCGCGCGCCAGGCCAACCTCATCCGCCAGACGCCAAAGCGCATCGCGGAACTGGGCCGCCGTTTGGCCGGTATAGCCGCCGAACTGATTGACCTGGTTGGAGGTCGCTTCCACCAACACCGGCGTGCCGCGGCTTTTAGCCTGCCGCAGCGCGGCCTTCAGAACCCAGGGATGGGCGGAACAGACGGAAAAAATCCCGACCGGCATACCGGCCTTGTGCTGCTCGACAAGCTGTAACAACTGCTGCATGAAGCCCCCATGCAGGCGCCGTGCTACCGATCGGCGATGATGACCTCCACGCCCAGCTCGGTTAACGCCCGCTCGTAATCGTCCGGAAGACGGCTGTCAGTGATCAGCCGATGGATTTGTCCGGCTTCGCGAATCATGCAAAAGCTCTTGCGACCGAATTTGCTGGCATCCGCCACCGCGATAATCTCGCGCGCCACCTCGCACATCACGCGATTGAGGTGCGCTTCACCGGGGTGAGGCGTGGTGATGCCGGCGCTCAGATCGAACCCGTCGACGCCCAAAAACAGCTTGTCGAAGCGGTACTGACGCAATTGCTGCTCGGCAGCCGGACCGTAGAGCGAGTAAGAGTTGCGGCGCACGCTGCCCCCCAGCACCATGACTTCCACCCCGTCGTTTCCCGAAAGCTCATAGGCAATGTTCAGCGCGTTGGTCATCACCACCAGATCGCGCCGCCCCTTCAGGAACGGCACAATCTGCGCGGTGGTTGAACCGGAATCGAGGATCAGCGCCTCGCCGTCGCGCACATAGCCGGCCGCCGCGTTGGCGATCAGCGTTTTGACATCGCGATTCAACCGCCCTTTGTCCCGCAGCGGCCGATCGAAAGCGAATTGCTGATTGAGCATTGCGCCGCCGTAAGCGCGCAGCGCACACCCTTTTCGTTCCAGAAAGCGCAGATCGTTGCGGATCGTCACCGTGGATACTGCAAACTGTTTGCTGAGCTGTTCCACACGCACGCTGCCGTGCTCGCATAACAGATCGATGATGTGTTCACGTCGCTTTGCGGTATTCACTGGCATGAGCTGCGGTCCTCAGGTTTCCGGTATCGCCGGGGAGAAGATGGCTTTCGCTCTACTGCGCTGGCATTACAGCAAAGCGAAAGCAATGAAATTGTGATCGGGCTTACAGCCCCGTTTTAGCAAAAAAACCGCCAAAAAACCTTTCGAATCGAAACGAATCGAAAAGCAAAAAAATGGAATGGGAGAAAAATGAAATGCCATGACGAGCATGAGCGCCGGAGAGCAGCCGCACCGGCGGCGGCAGAAGTGAAAGCGCTGCAGACCCCGTCCTGCTCCATGACTTTTAGTTCGCTAAGTGACCAGGATCACATAATGGTAATTATCCTGCAGCCGGCGGGGGTCAGCCCTCTCCATCCCGCCGGGCCATCCCCTTGTCAGCACGAGCCATCTTCCCTACACTTGCGATCAGATATCGGCTCCTTGTCGGTACGTAAGCGTTAACGTCAATCAACGCATCACGCCATGCAGCGCTGATTGTCTGCATGCCCTGGTGCGAGGAACTCATGCCGCAACCCGCTTCATCTTCATCATCCATCGCGACCCCGCGTCGCCGTTTGCATCGCCCTGCTCTGCTGATCGTTGGCATCATGCTGATCGCGGCTAACCTGCGCGCCGCCCTCACCAGCGTCGGCCCGCTGCTGGAACAGATTCAGCAACAGCTGGCGTTGTCCGCCACCGCCGCCGGCCTGATCAACTCGCTGCCGCTGATCCTGTTCGCCGTCCTCTCGCCACTCACCCCGGCGCTGGCGAAACGCTTCGGAATCGAACGCACCCTGGGCTTCGCCCTCGCACTGCTGGTTTGCGGCATCGCGCTGCGTTCCCTGCCGCAAGACGCCATGCTGTGGCTGGGAAGCGTTCTGATCGGCGCCGCCATCGCCTTCGCCAATGTGGTGCTGCCAACGCTGGTGAAAAGAGATTTTCCTCATCGCGCCGCCGCGATGATAGCGGCCTATGCGGCGGTGATGTCACTGGTCGCCGCCATCGCCTCCGGTCTGGCGGTGCCGCTGGCTTCCCTGGCCGATCTCGGCTGGCGCTTCTCCTTGCTGTGCTGGGGATTACCTGCGCTGTTGGCGCTGTTGATCTGGTTGCCCCAGCTGCGGCGCACAGCCATACCCGCAGCCAAAGAGCCACAATCGGCAGAGCCGCAACGCTATCGCTCTCCCTGGGGCAGCGCGCTGGGCTGGCAAGTGGCGATGTTCATGGGGCTGCAATCGATCGCCTTCTACACCATTATCGGCTGGTTCAGCACCTTTGCCGTCAGCCACGGCGCCTCAGCCCAGCAGGCGGGCTTCGAGCTGTTCGTTTATCAGGTGGTGGCGATCGTCGCCAACTTTGTCATGGTGGTGATTTTGCCGCGCGCGCGCGATCAGCGGGCGATAGCGCTGGGCAGTTCTCTGCTGATCTTTATCGGCGTCGGGGGATTATTGGTGCAACCCGCCAGTTCACTGGTGTGGCTGACGTTTGCCGGGTTGGGAGCGGGGAGTTCGCTGGTGCTGGCACTGTCGTTCTTTGGATTGCGCAGTCAGCATCATCATCAGGCGACGCTGCTGTCGGGCATGGCGCAATCCGTCGGTTATCTGTTGGCGGCGCTGGGGCCCACCTTATTCGGCCTGTTGCACGATCTGACGGAAGGCTGGCGCTGGCCGTTGATCGCTCTGCTATGCCTGACCGTCTTGCAAATGCTGTTCGGCGCGCTGGCCGGCCGCAGCCGCGTGATCGGCTAACGTCGCTGAGCGATGGGCCGCGCCGCTTCGGGGTCGGTATCCTGCCATAAATCTTCAATAAAGGCGCGCTGCTCATCGCTCAGCCCCCATGAAGGCGGAATTTTTGACTGCGCGCGACGCTGAGCGCCCTCACGGTTTTTAGCCTGCTTCTTGTTCACGAATCGTCTTCCTGCTTAACCTGCTAACTCAGTAACCAGTAAATCACGGCAGCGGTTAGCAGCCAGAACAGCCCACTAACGATAAACACGCATAGCCATGCTTTACGTTTGATATTTGATCCATCCTTGCTCACCACAGCGCCCCTAACCAATAGATTAAACCACTCAAAATAAAATTATTGATCTATTTTAACGATCAATAAAGTCGTTTTTTCCTATGGAAATTTAAAAAAATGCTGCTACCCATAGGTCTGCATTGCCGAATCAGCCAGAACGGCACCGTGGATATCACTGTTATCGGCAGGCGAGAACGTGTTTTGATAGGCGAACGAATGCGCAGTGTGCCACACCTTTAAAGGTCAAAATTAAACCACCGGTAAATAATTCAAACATCAATTATTTGACTGGTCGTAAGCCAAATCGGCAGCAGACAGCATTGGAGGAGGGAGAGAAAATGAAGCGACGCACTGAAATAATGCGCGGGAGAAGCGCCGGCCCGTTTTGGTCTGGCACGGGCCGACGTAAGTTAACCGATCCTGCTGACGGAATCCCGGCTGGCGTGTTCACGCTCGCTGCCGGTCAACTCGCGTAAATGGCCTGAGCGCATCTCCAGCAACCGATCGGCGTGTTCGAAATAGTGATCGTCATGGCTGATGGCGAACACCGTTTTGCCTAACGCGCGCAGCGCCGGCAACAGTTCGCGATAGAAAATGCGCCGGAACTGCGGATCCTGATCAGCGGCCCATTCATCCAACAGCAAAATATCGCGTTGTTCCGCCACCGCCAGCAACAGGGCCAGACGTTTGCGCTGCCCCTGCGACAGTTGCGGGTTGGTCACTCTGGCGCCGTCGAACTGCAATTTGCTTTTCATATTCAACCGTTCAAGCCAATGCGCGACCAGCGCCGCATCAGGTTCGCCGCCTTCCGGTCCTTGTAAACGATCGAACTGATGAAAATCGGTGAAAATCGCTGAAAACAGCCGGCGATAGTCCGGCATATCCGCCGCGGTCTGTGCGACACCATCCAGAACGATGTGCCCGCTTACCGGCCGATACAATCCGGTCAACAGCATCGCCAGCGTTGACTTGCCGCTGCCGTTGCCGCCGATAAGAAACACCAGCTCACCGCGCCGCAGCGTCAGATTGAGCGGCCCGACGGTAAAACCGGGCTGTTGTTCCGCATCTGCATAGTGAAAAACCACGTCGCGCAGCTCCAGCGTCTGCCAGGAACGGCCAACGGCGGCTGGAAACCCCGGCTGATACTCGGCCAAACGCAGCGCTTTCAGCTTGTTGAAGGCCACTTCGGCGCCGACCAGCGTCGGAAACGCCCCCACGGCCTGCAGTAAGGGCGTGCGCAAGAACAGCAGCGTCAGCGAGTAGGTCGCGGCCACCGTCGAGTCCGCCCATCCCAAACTGTTGGCCATAAAGAACACCAGCCCGATCGCCCCTAACATCATGATGTTTGACCAATTGAGCGCACTCAAATGGAAGGTATCGGCGCGAATGATATGGTAGCGATAGGCTTGCGCGTCGGGCTGATAGGCCTGCTCGTATAACGCCTGCGCCCGTTTGCGGTTCAACGTCAGTTCCTTACGGCCGTCAATCACCGATTCATAACGATGATAGAGACGCTCTTCTGACTCGCGCAAACTGGCCATATGGCGATAAACCCGTGACACCAGGCAGCCGCTACCCACCACGGTCACCGCCACCCAAACCGCCGTGACCGCCAGCATTTTCGGCGATAACCACCCCAGATAGGCCGCTGCCCCCAGGGTCAAAATCACCCCTTGCACCAATTCGGGCAAGCGCACGAAGGCGATGGTGATATTGCGGATGTCACTGGACAGACTGGCCAGCAATGAGGCGCTGCCTAACTGTTCGAGGCGCTCGATCTCGGTATCCAGAATGCGCTTCACCAGTTGCCCACGCAGCCGATAGACGAAGTAATGGCCCAATGTGGTCAGCGCCAGCTGTGAACCCAACGTGACCGCTATCAACAATGCCAGCAGGGCGAGAAACATCGGCAACACGGCCAATGGGTTGCCGCTGACGTCCATCAGATATTGATTGATAAAAGCAATGATACCGATGCCTAACCCGGCGCTGGCCATGGTCAATGCCATAACCGCCAGAAATGGCCAACGATACTGGCGATAAACCACCCGTAGCAGTTCCATGAACAAACCTCTGAAGTCGCGATCTGGCAGGCATTGTAAGCGGCGTGAGAATGAGATCAAGACGAATTCTCATCGCAGCTTATCAAGCACCGGTTGGGGTGAGACGTTATCGCGGTTGCCGCCTGCCGGCGGCCAATTCGCAGCATCGTTCGCTCTGGGCACTAAATATTCGCCAATTAAATAAGCTGCTAAAGAAAATAGATCTATAAAATCAAAATACATTCACTAAAAGAATAACAAAAAGAAAAATATAAAATAAACCCATGCTTTAGCAAGTAAAATTATTTATTTTCTTTGCCGCCTATTATGTTCCAATGCTTTAATAAAACTTCATGATGGAAATCGACAGTACCAGATACGCAGGAAAGGAAAATGAAAAAAAGGAAATTCCTTAGCCAGATTGAAATTGAACAACTGATTGCCGCCGTGCATGAGGGTAAAAATAGCATTCGAGATCGTTGTTTACTATTAATGTGCTTCATTCACGGCTTGCGGGTGAGCGAACTGCGATCATTACGCCTGCAAGATATTGATCTTACCTCCCATCGGATCCATATATCTCGGCTAAAGAACGGTTTTTCCGTTCAGCACCCCATTCAGCCGCGAGAACGACAGGCGCTGTTAAACTGGCTGGCCCAGCGGGCGAACTATCCTGACGCCAATTCCCCATGGTTATTTCTGTCGCGCCACGGCGGGCAAATTTCACGTCAGCAACTGTATCGCCTAATGAGAATGTACGGTGAAATGGCCGGTATTAGCGTTCAAGTTCATCCTCACATGCTGCGACACTCCTGCGGTTACGCGCTTGCAGATAACGGGGTCGATACGCGCTTGATTCAGGATTATTTAGGGCACAAAAATATCCAGAATACGGTGATCTACACCGCAACCAATGTAGAGCGATTCCGCACGATCAGCATTTAATCTTACGATGGAAATAACGGTGCAGGCGCTCATCTTCTTTTAACATGCGCATCGAGTAAGGTAAAAATATCGGATGGAAAAATGCAGCCCGGCACGTCAACAACGGTCTAATTCAGCACTATTCCAACGCCGAGCTGCTTTCATCCACCCGCCCAGGGGAACACTTGTTTGATTGTTTTTTCAACGCCTATGCTACCTGCTTATACCCTGTCATTAACGATTAAGTCCCCTTTGACCACTTCCCGCCAAATTGCCGCGTAATATTGCCGTGCAATGAAAATAGTTCGCTGTCATTCTTCACCTGCAGTTTGCGCATGGCGCTGCATTTATGCGCGCTGATCGTCTTGATGCTGCGGCGTTGCAATTCGGCAATTTGCCGCAGGCTCATGCCGTTGAACAAAAAGGCCAACACATCAGTCTCGCAGCGAGTCAGCTTTCGGGTGAACACCTCATCTGCGCTAACCGAGGGTGCCAGAAAAGTCCCTATCTGTGGGCTCAACACTCGCTCCCCAAGCAAGACCCGATTAAAAAACTCCGCCACCAGCGGTAAAGCGTCATCTCTGGCGACGATGCTGACATTGGGCTGAGGCAACAATCGCCCTAACTCTTCTGCATTACGGCAACGGGTATAGGCAATCACCCGTAATTCGGGCAGTTGCGTGCACAGGGCCAGCAACGCTTCCCTGCCCTTAGCGGGCGTCTCATCTTCACCGTCCAGTTCGGTAATCAGCACGTCAGCCTGCTGATAGACCACGCTATCCACTACCGCACGTACGCTGGTTTCCTTTACGACGACTTTTACCTGGGTTGGCAGCGTTTTTAAAAAACTGGCCAACCCTTCCAGCGTCAATGGACATCTGTCCATTAATGCTATGTTCAGCGGTTGCTGACGCCATAAATGCATAATCTGCTCCTATGCTTGCTTGCCCACGAGACCTCGTGCGCTTGCCTAGCGAACCAAGGATGAACCTTGCGCAGCCATCCATTTCCCCTGAAGATACAGTTCCCCATCGCTGTGAAACCCCAGCTTCAACATCGCATTGCGTTTATGGGTGCTGACGGTGCGGATATCACGGCACATGGTCAGCGCCACGCTGGTCACGCTCTTACCGGAAAACAGTTGGGTCAACACATCCAATTCCTTCGCCGTCAGCGGTTTATCGGCGCCAGCCTCATGCAATTGACGTTGGCGTACCCGGTGGCTGAAGCTGCAACTGCCTGTCAGGACTTGCTGAACACAGTGGGTCAATGCAATAGCCGGTTCCTGCTTCAGCATCAGGCCGCGAATGCCGGAAGCGATGAGCTGCCGCAACAGCCTCGGTTCATCCAATGCCGTACAAATGACAATCGCGGTGTCCGGCGAATTTTCCCGCACCTCAGCGATCAGCTTGAATCCCTCCAATACCGACTCTGATTGACCACACAGCTCCATCACCAATAAACGATGCGGATGCTCAGTCAATAAGGCTCTCAGTTCCACCAGATTCGCCACCTGCCGAATGTTGCCAGGTTGGAGACCGCAGGATTCAATCAACCGGTTTCTCATCCCCAGAGCCGTCATGGCGCAGGGTTCCATGATAGCCACGGCACTCGCCGCTTCATTGCCCGCCGCCAAGGCCATTCCATTGGGATAATTGATTTTCATATCATAACCTTAACTCTGTCGTTAACCTTCCGCCCACGCCGGCCCTTTTGTCCCATTGCCTACTGATAGACAAAAGTGACCTGCAGAGCGCCGTCTATTGAACCTGGCGTCGATCCGCCATGGGTGCTGTATGCGCGCGCACGCAAATCGAATCTGGCATTATTCGTCGCGCGATCCACCAGTTGCGTCATGCTCTTGCCATTGCCCAGGTTGGCCCCCTGGCTATTCTGCAACTCAATTTGCACCCGACGAGAGCCGCCGTTGCTCTTGTACAAGCTGGCGCTTTCCTCGGCGGGCGTCCCGCTGAAGGTCGCGACAACAGAGGTGGTGGTGCTTGGGCAGTTTTTTAACGTCAGAGGAAACTCTATCCAGGGGCTGAAAGCCCCGGACGTCGCCAGGGTAGCAGCGGAAATATCGTCTCCCAAATTGACGGACACAGTGCCGTTCGCACCGTCGATTTCGCAGGGGGCGGCTTTAATGTTGCCGCTAATCACTATTTTCGATACCGCGTGCGCCGCCGATACGGTCAAAAGCAACGCGCCGGTCAGCGCCAGGTTGCAGCCAAAACGATTACACATTTTCACCATAATCTGCTCCTTGTCGTTAAACGCAGGGGCCCGTCAGCCCACTGCCGTTGAAATATCCGTTTATTGGATTTCGGCCTGAATGGTTGCCGTGGCATTGAACTGCCCCACTGAAGGGGCTTGCCCGGTGGTATTGATCGGATATACGCTGATCCGCGAACTGCCGCTTTGGTCGGGATAGTTGAAGTCATCGATGGGCAAGCGCCCGCTCTGCGGCCGAATCACATTGCCCTGCATATCCTTAATCATCACGCCGATGTCGCGGTTGCTGGTCTTCAGCGCCTCCGGCATGTTGCCGTCGGCCTCGCCGCGAAATGACAGGCTGACTTTGACGCCCTCGGAAATATTGCGACAAGACAGCGTCAGCGTTCTCTCTGCCGGTGTGAAGCGAGGTGGCATCGCGCCTTTCGTTTGGAAATGGGTGCTGACGATATCGCCAAAGTCGACCACCACCGTCTGGGGACTGATCTCGCAACTCTGCGGCACCGTCACGGTACCGCTCATAGAGATGGTAGAAACCGGCGTATCGCTTTTCACGCCACTCACTACCGATACATACGTTTCCACCAGTCGGGTATTCGGGATCGCCGTCACGCCAACGAAGGGCCGACGGAAATACAGGTGAATGCGCCCACGCGCGCCGCTGTTGTAGGGCGAACGGGCGCAGGATTCATCATCGCCATCCATGCTGGTCTTACGGTTAGTTTCATTGGTAAAGGGTGCCGCAAGGTATTCATTGCGCTGCCCCGCCACGAAGACCTCGCTGGCGACGCCCAGATATTCGTTCAACGCGTAATACGTCAATCCGCCCTCCTGAAATACCGGGTTGGTCAACAGCATTTTGGCGGTGATGTAAGAAGCCGTGCGAGCGGTACATTCGCATTTCACATAATACGAACCGGGCAAGTTCCATGCGTTCTTATCCGCGTTCTTGATAATCCGCCCCGTCACGTTTTGCGATGGGTCGCTTAAGCTTGGGGAAAAGGCAAATGAAAAGCCGTGCGTTCCTGATATCGGCGTACACTGCCCTGGCGCCGCCTGCGCCTGCTGTACAGCCAGTATTGCGCACGCCAGCAGCCCACCGGCGATCGCCCTGCGTTGAATCGATATTCCTGTCGCCATTGTCTGCACCTTATAAACACTGTCCGTTAACGAGACGTATTCCGCCGCTCTCTGGCTGATTAGCCAATTGATAGTTAGCCTGACACTGCTGAGCCGCGTCATTGCCCCACTTAACCTGCAGCCGGCCACTCTCCGCCATGCCGGCCAAATAAACCTGCCCGCCGTCGCCGACAATGCCGGCATTATCAGAGGGGCTATTGAGATTGCTGACGGTGGCGCCGAACGGCACCGGATTGCCACTGCGCGTCAGTAATGTCAGCAACACGCGGGCACCAACATCCGGATTGAAGCTGGCACGCACCACGGCGCCACGGGTTGGGATCACAGTTTGGCTGCTCAAGGTCATGTCGACATCCTCGGCGAAAGACTCGCCGTCCAGGCCGACGGTATTGCGCCGATAAGGCGTCAGGTAAGGCACAACCGCATAGCCGCGCCAGTCGGTGCTGACCCCGGTCTGGTTCAAAACATCCACCCCTGAAGCGCCGGGTGCCTGCACTAATGCCACCGTATCGCCCAGCGGCTGCGACAGCGTGACGCCGTTTTGATGCACCAGAACACCGCCCTGCACGCCGTAGTTCACCTGTTGGCGATGGCGATCGTAGCCATATCCCAGGTTCCACTCGGCGAGGGCGCCTTTGTAGTCCGCCTGAATATTGCCGTTCGCCCCCACGCCCCTGCCGGTGTAGCCCTGGCTGATGCTGTAGTTCAGGTTGTTGCCCGGCAAAGCGGTGCCGCTCAACCCAAGGTTGTTGCTGGTGGCACCGTTGCGGCTGGCGTTCATGTTGTAGGTGGCGTAGCTGCCTGGCAGCCATTTGCTGAGCGGCACGCTGACGTTGAAGGCCACGATATGGTCGCGAATATTGCTGCGGTTGCCGTTGTTGTCATACCCGTTTTGGCTGAAGGTGTAATTCAGTCCGTAACTGACAGCTTCCCAACTGTTGTTGTAGCTGAGGCTGACCGACTGCGAACGACGATTGTCATTCCAGTAGTCTTCGTTAAACAGGCTGAGCGACAGCGTTCCCCCCAGATCCCACAGGCTCTGGCTCATCGTCAGCTCGGCGCGGCTCTTTTTGTGATCGTTATAGATCGCGCTGTTGCCGCCGTAGCTCTCCAGCGCCTCTTGCAGGTTATAAAAACCGCGCGTGGAATAGCGGTAGCTGGCCAAGCTGAAGTTAGTGCCGGTTTCAATGAAGTTTTTGCCGTAACGCAGGCGCCATGATTGCCCTTGCTCTTTCGGCCGAGTTTCCTGCTTGGTCCATGCCTGAGTGACATCAGCGGACAGCGCCCCCAGCGCCCCCATGTTCTGCCCCCACCCCAGCGCCAGAGACTGGTACTTACTGGCGGCTTGCACGCCGCCGTACAACGTGGCCCCCCACGGCAAACCGTAGATGCCGGTGGCCTGGCTGAACGGACGTTCATCAACGCCGCCGCTGTATGAACGGTATTTCCCGCTGGTCAGGCTGTATTTGAAACGCCCTTCGCGCTGAAGCACCGGCACCACGGCGTAAGGCACCACGAAATGTTGCTCCTGCCCGTCAGCCTCACGCACGCTGACGTTCAGATCGCCGCTGCCGCCCGTGGGGTACAGATCGGTAATTTCAAACGCACCCGGCGGCACATAACTTTGATATATCACGTAGCCGTTTTGCCGGATCACGATTTGCGCGTTAGTGCGCGCAATCCCGCGCACCACCGGCGAGTAGCCCTTCATGCTGTCCGGCAGAATGTCATCTTCAGAAGCCAATTGCCCGCCGCGGAACTGTACGCTGTCGAACACCTCGCTGGACGTTGTGCTGTCGCCCAGAGTCAGGCGGCTTTGCAACGCAACAATATCGCGCTGCAGATAGGTATTGATTGAACGCCAGGATGAAGCGCCGCCGGTGTAGTGATTCCAGATGGAATAGTTACGCAAACGCCAGGCGCCCCAGTTAATGCCCGAGCGCAGATTGAGGTAATAGTTATTGTTGTTCTGCCGTTCGCTGTCGCGTGTTTGGCTATTGGCGCCGCTGAAGTTGTAATTGACCAACAGCGCCGGTATGCCGGAGTCCCATTTATCCGGAGAAACATAATCGCGCGCATTTAAGTTCAATGCCGCTTGCGGAATGCTCAGATTCAATCTCAGCTGATTAAACAGGAACACCGCCGAAGCCTGAGGAATGGCCTGCGCCAGATTGACACAGCGCTCCTCCGCCGCAATCGCCGGGAACATGGAGACTCTCACCCCCAATTCGGCCAATTTTTCCGCGCTGAAACAAGGCTGCAGCGCTTGCTTTCCGCCAGCCGTCGGCATCAGCCGGAACTCGACGTCTAGACTGTCAACCTGTTCGCCGTTAAGGTAAAGATCGACCCGATAAGTGCCGGGCGCCTGGCTGTTGTTTTCCTCAAATACGGAGAGATCGGCGCCGCGCAGCGCCGGGTTGTCAATCTCCAACAGCGCCGGGTTGAAGTAATCGCGCGCATGCGCCGCACCGATTGGATAAAGCAGCGCCACCTGGCAAGACATCAAACCGGCCAAAATCGATCGTGTCCCTGGTAAACCAATGCAATTCGGGTTATTCATCCTTTTAACTCCCTGTCCCGATTGGCTCAGCCGCCTAAAATTCAGGTAAGCCGAACGCCGGCCCCAGCGTTACTCCGGGACCAAAAAACACGCATCGCGGCCCGGCTATAACGTGCCGGTAAAGGTCTGGCCGGTTCCGCCATAGTCGTTGATGATTTGCCAGCTCAGACTGCCTCCCCCACCTTGCGCCATCGGTAACGGAAAACTGGCGGTAGCTTGCGGCGCAACCATGGTGTTGCCGGTAATGGCACTGCCGTTCAGCTTCAAATTAAAAAAGGTGAGGTAATAGGGTGAAGGGTTGGTCACCTGCAGCCGATCGCCGCTGCGCCGCCACGTCACTTTGCCGGCCGCTTCTTCCGGATTGCCGGCCAGCCCCTGGGGACGATAAATCAGCTTGATGCGGGTCTTGATCGCAATTTGCAGCGTGTTTTCTTTCTTTTCTACCGAAGGAATAGACTTCACATTCAGCCAATACAGCGATTCTCTGTCCGTCGGCAAATTGCCGCCCGCACGCACTACGCGCAGCAGGTTATTTTGGCCACCATCCAAGCGAAACAACGGAGGCGTGATGATGAAAGGCGCTTTAGCGCTTTCACCTTCTTGAGCATCGACCCAGGATTGGATCAAATAAGGCACCGCATCCGGATTATTGATATTCAGAGCGGACTCTTTTTTACCCCCGTCGTATATCAGCCGAGTCCCGCCCACGATCACGCCGGCCTGAGCCGGAGCCCAAAGCGCCATCAATAACGCTGCCGTCAGCGCAAAATATCCCGCTTTCATTTTGTTACCTTCCCCGATGAATAAAGAGCCAGAGACGCAGCCTCTGGCCCATTTTTCTAACGCTCACGCCGACATAACGGCGTGAATTTACTGATAGACAATAGTGAAGTTGGCGGTGGCGTTCGCACTACCGACAGAGACGGTGTCGTAAGCGAAGTAGCGCGCCACGAAGCCCAGAACGTTGTCTTTGTTCTCTGCCAGCGCATATACGCGGGAATCGTTGCCGATATTGAGTACGTTGCTGCCGTCGTCCAGCAGCTGTACGCCAATGCCGCCTGCCACCCCAGGGGTGCCGGCGCCGGTCAGTTTCAGCAGCCCGGACTGACCCTGCACCTGAGTGCCATCAAAGCGAACGGTAGCGCCAGTCACGGTGTCCGGGCAGTTTTTCAGGATCAGGTTGAACGCTTTGGCGCCAGCGGTGGCGCCAGCGTTAGGAAACGCATCTTTAGCGATTTTGCCCAGAGCAACCTGCTTGTTCTGGGAATCCGGATCGACGGTGCAAGACTGATCGGTAATGGTGCCAGTGATATTCAGCGCGCCGTCAGCAGCAAATACAGAGGTGGTAAATGCAGACGCGGTCAAAACAGCTACAGCCAGCAGATTCTTTTTCATCCTACTTTCCTTAAAATTATGCAAAATATGCATGGTTTTATTTCCGACATATCCTTAATGTCATTCCCTTTTATTTAGTTCCACGAAGAGCAAATACCCTTGACCAAACTTATTGATGGCCTAAGGCTTATTCACCCAAACGATTCATTTTGAACTAAAGTGACTCCTTTGGTTTTTAAAACCAAAAAACAAATAAAAGACAGAATTTAAAGCCAAATAGAAAACAAAATAACCTCAAATCAGACCAAAAAACCAAGGGATTGGCCGATTGATTTAAAATGACTTTTCTTTGATTAGGATTTTGCTTAGATGGCGGGAGTGCGGAAGAAATGAAACATGAACACAACGATATGTTTTTAAAAAAAATTTTCCTTTATCAGGCAAAGTGAGCGTAGGAATATTGACATTGTTTTTACGCGTCCTTACAGTATGTTTCAGTTTAGTTCAAAGTGACTCCTTGCCGTTACTCTATTAAATCGCGCTTACCAAATTTCTTTAAAGCGCTGTGCATTGCTGGCGGTATAAATCACTGTATTCTGAATATTTCGATGCCCGAGGTAATCCTGAATTAATCGGGTATCGATACCTCGGTCCGCCAACGCAAATCCGCAACCATGCCGCAGCATATGCGGATGGGCGTTAATCTCCAGTTTCGCCACCTTACTGTAATGACGAAGCAGGCCGTAAATACGTTGGCGCGACAAACGCCCGCCCCGATTGGAAAGAAATAACCATTCCTGATCGGCCCAGCGGTGTTGCCGGCGTTTATCCAGCCAACGCCGCAAACATTGCCTTTCTCGCAGATACAGCGGATGTACCGTGGAAAAACCATTCTTCAAACGATGAACATAAATGTTGCCGCCTTCCAGATCGATGTCCGACAAACGCCATCCCCCAATTTCGCTGGCGCGGCAACCATGAATAAAACACATATAAATCAGACAATAATCGCGTTCTGGATTCTTTCCATGCAGCGTGACCTCAAGCAGTCTCTCCACTTCAGAAGGCGTCAGATGTTTACGATTAGACATACAACCTCATTACTTTGATCGGAAAAATGTGGCTGTCATTTTCCTTTTACATCACCACAATGGACACTCAGGGTTTCCCCTGGCTATGGATAGGTTCCTGCATCCAGCGCGGAGTATAACGGATTTGCCAAACGCGAACAGTGTACAGGGATTAATCCCCCCTTCAGCGCCCCCCTTGAGGCCCCCTCATTAATGAAAACCGCAGCTCAACTGCCACCATCAGAAATAATAAGGACGGCATACTTCCCGATTCACTTTAGTTTGCGTTAATACTTCCATTTCACACATGCGCTGAAATTGGCAAACAAACCGACAAAACAAAGAAAAATCCTAATAAAATCGCGAGGCGCCATGGGTTTCAAAGCGTTATACGGCTCGTAAAAAAACGAAATAAATCCGCCGGCGCGAACGTATCTTAACCAAACCGATAAGTTTTAATCTTTATGTGAATCGATAAGAGGAAAAATCAGGGCAGGAGGAAATAAAGTCACGATGGGGAATAACCCAGGCCTGACCGCATCACACGGCCGCCTGGGGGGAGAATTATTGACTGGTCATAACGTGACACAGCTCGCCAAGGGTCAGGTCAGGCCGTTCGATAAACATTTCCGCATTGAGCGTAATGCCGAACTCACGCCTAACCAGCAGCATCAACTCCATATAATCCAGGCTGTCCAACCCCAACTGTTGCAGCGGCATATCGGCCGACAGCAGCGTTCTGTCCAATCCTTTGGCTTCATACAACAGGCCGCAAATCGCCTCATACAATCGATGATACTTTTCCATAGGCCCTACCGTTATTCATTGTGATAACCAAATACCAGCGCCGCATTAGCACCGCCGAAACCGAAGTTGAGACTCATGACATTGCGCAAACGACCGCGACGATGCCCCTCGCGAATATAATCAAGATCGCATTCGGGATCGCTCTCGTGCAAATGGCAGGTTGCCGGCATCATTTGCTGCTGCAATGCCTGTAGGCAGACGATCGCCTCAAAGCTGCCGGATGCGGCGAGCAAGTGCCCGGTATAGGATTTCGTGCTGGAAATCGGCGTGCGATAAGCATCGCGCCCCAGCGCCGCCTTGATCGCAACGGTTTCGTTCACATCGCTTTGCGCCGTCGACGTGCCATGCGCATTGATATAGTCGATCTCATGATTGCTTAGCCCCGCCTGCTCCAGAGCCCGTCGAATGGTTTTCACCTTGGCCTGCGGATCCTCCGCCGGCGCGGTAAGATCAAAAGCGTCTGAAAAGTTGCCGTATCCCTTGACCTCCCCCAGTATTGTCGCGCCGCGCGCTAAAGCCGCCTCTCGCTCCTCGAGACACAACACGGCGGCCCCTTCCGCCAACACGAAGCCGCTGCGCTCCCGGCTGAACGGGCAACTGGCCTTGGTGATATCCTTTTGCTCCCGACTCAGCAAACGCAACGCGTCGATGTTCCATATCGCGCCATTGCCGCTCAGTGATTCCGACGCGCCGGCCAACATCATTGAAGCGCGGCCGCTGCGGATCACCTCAAACGCATCGCCAATCGCGATGCCACCGGTCGCGCAGGCCGCCGCCGGCGAGCCCTGATAGCCCCGCAGCAACCAATGTTGGCCGCATATGGCGGTCGCGATATTGGGCATCGCGTGAAAACAGCCAAACAGCTGCCCCATGCCGGATTGCAGATAATCCGCATTGTTTTGCATGATCTCATCCTGGCCGCCCCAGCCGCTGCCGATAATCGCCCCGCACTCCAACGACGAATAAAAGTGCGCAGGCCCCACAAAACTGGATGAAAACGCCATGTCGATCGCCTCCGAGGCGGCGGCCAACGCCAGCCTGGCGAATCTGGGCAGCCGGCGGCTTACCCGCGCGGCTACGCCTTCCAGCGCCGGTTCGGCCTCCAGCAAAGCAAAAAAGCGCGCGTGGATCCCCGCCGCCGATTTATCGTGATAGCGATAGGCCAAACGGTTGGCCATGATAGCCTGCCAGTTTTGCTGCGCGTTGCCACCCAGCGCGGTGACGGCGCCGTAACCGGTGACCACCACACGTCTTGTATTCCGTTCTTTGTCCATGCTTACTCCCCTTGCCCGGATGCGAAAGCCTCGTTGCCGCCCAGCGCCAGCCAGAGCTGCATCGTGGCGTTCAGGTAGCGATATTGCAGTGCCGACAGTGAATTCTCGCTGGCTAACACCGCCTCTTGCGCGTCCAGCAACGTTTGCAGCGCGACGGAACCGGCCTGATATTGATGGCGGGCCAATGCCACGGCTTGTCGCCCCATCGCCAGATGCCGCTGCTGATTGCCGATTTGCCGCTGCGCTTCCAGACGTTCCCGCATAGCGCTGTCTACCTCTGCCAGCGCGCGGTAAACCGCATCGCGAAATTGAATCTCCGCGCGCTGCGCCTGCAACGTCGCTTTGTCGCTGGACAAGCGCATCTTGCGCCACTCGATGAACGGCAGCGTCAACGTCGCGCCCAGCGAGCGCGAAGGTTCACTGAACCATTGGCGGAAAAGCCCGCTGCCGGCATCCAGTGCGGCATCCAGACTCAGCGCCGGATAAAAACGCAATGTAGCGGCCTCCGCACCGGCCAGCGCCGCCCGCAGGCGCCGCTCCGCCGCCTGCACATCCGGCCGTCGCGCCATCACCGCCGCCGGCAGACGTGGCGCAATGGGCACCTCGTTGATCGGTAGCGCTCGCCTTTCGCTGTATCGCAGCAAGGGTGAACGGCCGAACAACAGCGCCAGCGAGTTGCGAGCGTCTTCCCGCTGCCGTGCCAGTTCATCCCGTTGATTCTCACGCGCCAATAGGTTTTGCTCCGCCTGCAACAACTCGAATCGGCCGACGTCGCCGGCGGTGTGACGTGCCGCCACCAGCCGTACAGTCTCACGCGCGAACGCCACCGCCTGTTGCTGATGGGTGACTTGCTGATTCAAATCGGCGATCTGCCAATACCCGCGAGCGGTAGCGCCGATCAAAGTCAACGCGGTATTGCGCCGATCCAACTCCGAAGCGACGGCCAGCCACTGAGCCTGCTCGCGAATGCGCGCCAGCTTGCCCCATAAATCCAGTTCATAACTCAGTGACAGTCCTGCGCGGTAACTTTCTTGCGGCCGCGCCGCGCCGCGCAATGCCTTGGTATTGCGGCCACTCAGGCTGGCGGCCAGGTCGGGGGTCGCATTGCCGGCTACCAACCCGGCCTCCAACATCGCCTCACGCCACTGCAATCCAGCCAGCGCCAGATCCTGATTCGCGATGAGAACGCCATCGATCAGCGAGGAAAGCTGCGGATCATTGAAGTTTTCCCACCAGGCGACGCCTGCCCGCAATGAACCGGAACGTTCATCGACCACGCGCCACTGCTGCGGCAACGACGGTGGCGCCGTGGCGTCGATCGGCCGCCCTCCGCAAGCGCTCAAAGACAGCATGACCAGTCCATAAATCCAAAGTCGGTTCATTCTCGCGCCAACGCCTCCACCGGCTGCAGGCGCGCGGCGGCACGGGCTGGAAAGAAGCCGAACCCGACGCCGATCAACGCCGAAAACCCGCAGGCCAGCAGCAATGGCGGCCAAGTAAAGATCATCGTCACCTGCGGCGCCAAGCCGCTCAGAATCCCTTTAACCAGCGCGGCGCAGGCGATCCCCAACACGCCCCCCAGGCTGCAGATCACCACCGCCTCAATCAAAAATTGCCGCATAATGTCTTTCTCAGCGGCGCCCACCGCCAATCGAATGCCGATCTCATGGGTTCGTTCCGTCACCGAAACCAACATGATGTTCATCACCCCCACCCCACCGACCAGCAGCGAGATGGCGGCAATCGCGGTAATCAGCAATCGCATGGAGTCGGAGGCACGCTGAATGGATTGCGTCAGTTGATCGTCAGTCAGCGTGAAAAAATCCCGCCGGCCATGTTCTACGGTCAAACGCCGGGTCACATCCCGCCTTGCCGCTTCCAACGTCAATTTTTCATTCACTCGCATCACAATCGATTCCAGCGGCATATCGCCGGCGATGCGGCCAGTCAGGGAGGTATGGGGCAGCCAGGCAAGCGGTTGAGAACCGGCGTATTGGGCGCCGCGGCGCTGCGCGACGCCGATCACCCGATAAGGCACACCCGCGATCAGCAAAACCGCGCCCACCGGATCTTGCCGGGAAGAAAACAGAGCCTGTTGCAGCAAGGGATCGATCACCGCCACCGGTGCGCGGTCACTCAGATCCTGCGCAGTAAACAGGCCACCGGAAAGCAGCCGAATGCCCTGCGTGCGGAAATACCCTTCGCCGACGCCCATCACGGCGAGCGGCACCTGCTTGCCTTCGCGCACGGCCGACAGTTGAGTGCTGATAACCGGCGAAACGCTGTCGACATAAGGCAAGGCCGCCAGCAGCGCTGCATCCCGCGCACTCAGCGAACGCGCAAAATCGGGACGCGTTTTTTCCCATCCCAATCCGGGACGAATGTCCAACGTGCTGGAGCCGAGCTGGCTGATTTCCCTGAGGATGCTTTGGCGCGTGCCTTCACCGATGGCGATGGCGGAAACGACCGCCGCAATGCCGATGATGATGCCGAGCATTGATAATAATGCCCGAACCCGATGCCCTAATAATGCCCGCCAAGCCATGCCGAGCGCCTCTCGCAGCGCCGCCCAAGGGCTCATGCGTTTCAGCGGCGCAGCCAACGCCAGCGGCCTCTCGAACGCAAAACGCTGTCGGGCGGCATCGTGGCGACGATCCGCCACGATCTCGCCGTCGCCGATCTCAATGATCCGCTGCGCCTGCTCGGCGATCCGCCGATCGTGCGTCACGATGACCACGGTGTGTCCGACAGCGTTCAGCTCATGCAAAATGGCCATCAGCGCCTGACCGCTGGTGCTATCCAACGCGCCGGTAGGTTCATCGGCCAAAATGATTTCCGCGCCGTTCATAAGAGCTCGGGCAATACTGACCCGCTGTTGCTGCCCACCGGAAAGCTGCGCCGGACGATGGCCACCTCGCTGCGCCAACCCGAGGCGAGCCAACAAATGCGCGGCCCGCAAGCGGCGCTCGGCGGCCGGCATGGCGGTATACAATGCAGGGATCGCCACGTTCTCACCGGCCGTCAGATAGGGCATCAGATGATAGCGCTGGAAAATAAAGCCGATATGCCGACTGCGGAGCCGCGCCAGGCGATTGCCGTCGGCTTGCCCAATCGCCACCCCGTTGATGTACACATCCCCCTGAGAAGGCTTGTCCAGACAACCGATAATATTCATCAACGTCGATTTTCCGGAGCCGGAGGCGCCGACGATAGCGACCATTTCTCCCCGCTGAATGCTCAGGGAAACGCGTTTGAGGACCGTGATTTTCTGCTCTCCGGCTTGAAACTCGCGCGAAACGTTCTCCAAAACGATAATGGGATCCGTGCTAGCTGACATGCTCACCCTCCGTATCTGACTGGTGTTCCAGCAGCACTTGCTCACCCACTCTCACGCCTTCCAACACTTCCGCATAGCGGCGATCGCGCTTCCCGATGCGCACGCTGCGCGCGACAACCCGCTGGCCTTCCAACACTCTGATCTGATAGCGCTCGCCATCCCGAGCCTCTCCCAATGCCGCCATCGGCAGCCGCACCACCCCCGTGGCGCGTTCGGTAATGATGAATACCTGCGCCGTCATCGAGGTGCGTAATCGACGTTCGCCGTTGGCGACGGCAAATACGCCGTTGTAATACACCGCCGCCGTTTGCTGGCTTGAATTTCTGCCCAGCGGGTCGGCTTCCAGCGCTTCTGCCGGCGCTTGCTGTATCGCGCCCATGACCCCCTCATATCGGCGGCGGGGATCGGCGGCGACATAAAACCACAGCGGCTGCCCCGCCCTCACCTGCAAGATGTCATTTTCCGATATGCGGGTATGCACCATCATCGTATCCACGTCCGCCATCACCAAAATGGTCGGTGCGCTTTGCGATGAGACGATGGTTTGCCCTTCCTGAGTGACGATACCCAGCACTTCGCCGTCGATAGGCGCGGTAATACGGGTAAAAGCCAGGTTGGCTCTCGCCGTTTCCTGCGCGACTTCGGCCTGAACGATCTGCGACTCGTTCACTTTCAACTGCGCCAGTTGCGCGTCGTGCTGCGCCTGCGCTTTTTCCAAATCGCTGGCCACGCCGGCACGATCTCGCGCCAACGCCCTTTGCCGCGCCAACTCCAGTTGGTACTGCTTGAGCTGCGCCTGACTCGCCAATTTCTGCGCCTGCGCGCTGCGTAATTCGGCCTGCGACTTGCGCAGTTCGTTAAGTTGCAACGTCGGATCTATCTCGGCCAACAGCTGGCCCTGAGCCACTCTGTCCCCCGGTTTGACATACAGTTTTTTCAGTTGGCCGTTGACCTGCGCGCCAACGTTCACCTGCCGGGCCGGTTTCAAAATGCCGGTAGCCAACACGCTTTTTTCGATGTCGCCGCGATCGACGCGCGCCGTCTGTGGCGGTGATACGTCAGGCGCCCGATTCAACCCTAACAGCCCGCCGGCCAGCCCCCCCAACACGATCGCCACCAGCGCCACACGCCGCCAGCGTTTCTTTCCGGGCACGTCACTCCACCTCAGCACAGTCATTCATCCTGGTGTCGACGGCGGCCAACAACCGGCCCTGCGACAAGTGCAGCACCCGATCAAACAACGGCAGCAGCCGCGGGTTATGCGTCACGGTCACCAGGGTTTTACCCTTCTCACGGCAATGCGCTACCAGAGCCGACATCACCGCCGCAGCGGTTTTTTCATCCAGATTCGCCGTCGGTTCATCCAGCACCAACACCGGACAACGGCTGTACATGGCACGCGCCAGCAACAGACGCTGCCGTTGCCCCAGCGACAGCCCGGCATGGCTCTCTCGCACCAGAGCGTTCACGCCTCCGGGCAGCTGCGCCACCGCATCCGCCAGCCCCAAACTGCATAGCGCCTGTTCCACTTGTCTCTGCTGGCCCGGCGCCGACGGGGCGAACAGCGTGACGTTTTGCAATACCGAGGCATTGAACAGAATGTCCTCCTGGCTTTGCAGGAAGAACAGCCGCTGCGCGGCGGCGTTAGCCAGCACGCGGCCATCCAGCGTCAGTTCCCCCCGCTGCGGCGTCAACAGACAGGCGAGCACCTTCAGCAAGGTGCTCTTGCCCGCGCCGGAACCGCCGCAGATGGCGATACACTCGCCCCGTTCCAGCGTCAGCGACAGGTCGCGCAAAACCGGTTGGCCGGCGTCGTACGCGAAGCTCACCCCCCGATACGCCAACTGCACATCAAAATGGTTCACGCTTTCGTCGCCAGACCCGGTACGCAGAGATACGGCAGGAAACAGATCCCGCGCGCGCTCATCGATCACGTGCAGTTGGTTTTTCTGCAGGACGGCAAAAAAGATCTTGCTGGTGTAAGAGGTAAAAATTTCGCGCAGAAAGCTGTAGGCGAAGAATGCCCCCAGACTGAGTTCGCCACCCTTTAGCAGCGGCAGCGCCAGCAGCATGAACACCACCATTTCCAGGCTGCCAATCAGTTGATAAATGCTGCCCTTGACCTGCTCATAGACTTTTTGCCGCTGCAGGCAGTTGAACAGCGAACGGGCATGCTCGGCAAAGCCCTCTTGCCGCTGGCCGGCGAGCCCGGCGGACTTGATGGTCGAAAACCCCTGAATGGTTTCCAGAATAAAATCATTCTGCGCCGCCCCTCTCACCTGCAGCTGCTGGGTGAAGTGGCGATCGCGATAAATGGCCCAAACGCTGATCGCCCCCATCAGCAGTACGCCGGCAATCGGCACCAGCGCCAACATCGGGCTCAAATAGCCCATCACCGCCAGCGCGATAGCAGCGATGATCCAGTCGGTGCGCAGGCCGTTATCCAGCTCGATTTTCTGGCCGGCGGCCATCTGCCAGCTGGTGAAACGACTGAAAATCTCGCCGGGCGCGCGCTTGCTGAAGAAATTCAGCGAATTTTCCAGCAGGCGGGAAAACCCGGCGGCGCCGTGCAGCAACACGAAGTTTTTGATAAAACGCTCGGTGATGATGCGCGCCATCAGGGCCAGCGCCGTGGATGCCACAAACGCCAGCAGATAGTAGGCGTAAGGAAACGCGACCTCACCGGCCATGGCGAACACCTGATTGATCGCGCTGGCGACCATCATCGGCATGATGAACAGCGTCAGCGAGATAAGAAACGTCATCGCCGCCAGGCGATAAATGCCGGCGATGCCGGCGGTATCCTTCAGGCTTAAACTGGCGAAAGCACCGCGTCGGTGGCTCCGCGCGGCGGGGGTGGTGGACGGTAAATCGTCGCGATCGAGCACCAATGCGTAGCCGCTGATTTCCGCTTTCAAAGCGGCGTACGGCAGCAGCTGTTGCCCCAACGCCGGATTCATTACGCACACGTAACCGCCCTGACGATATGCCAGCAATACATAGTGGCCCGCGCCGTAATGCAGAATCGCCGGTAAAGGCAGCGCCGCCAGATCCCGGTGCTCGAACGCCACCGGATAAGCCGGCAACGCCAGCTCCCCTAAAATGGCGCACAGCGTCGCCAGCGAAGTGCCGTGTTGCGAAGCGGGGTAACGCTCACGCAGTTCCGTCAATGGCGCGCGAACGCCCTGCGTTTCCGCCAGCATGGCGATGCAGGCCAGCCCGCACTCATTGATTTCGCTCTGCAAGACCGGCGTAGGGAGGGTGTTTTCCATGCGTAGTGATATCCCTGACTTATTCGTTGATAAAAAATAGAGAGTGCGAATGCCACAGCAGCCAATCATCCGCATGTCGCCACAGGGTGCGCTCGACGATCTCCGGCACGGCGCGGCCGACCAGCTCTGTGGCAATCGGTTCTTCTATGTGAATGCGAACGCCGCGATCGTAATAAAGCGAATAGCACACCACTCGAGCCCGCATCGCTCGGGATAATCGAACGATGCCGCTATGCAAATGCGCTGGCCGGTTGAACAAACGGCAAGCCAGTTTGGCCGAGGCGTCCCGGGTGCTGTTCAAGGTGTAATCCGGCGTGATGTCCGGGAAGAGGATGATGTTGCGCCGATGCTCCGTCGCCTCCAGCAGCGCCTGCGACAAGGTGCCGGCAATATGCCGGGGATCGTCGTGAATCGAGCAATAGTCGAGCCGCTGCCGCCATTCCCCCTCAGGCGCTCGCCGCGCTAACGTCTGTGCGTCACCGGAAACGATCACCGTTGCCCGCCCGGGATAAACGCCCGCGCCGACCAGCGTCGCCAACACATCGGAAACCGTGTGCATCGGCGCCAACAACACCGGCACCCCGGCGCGATGCAGCGGCTCCACCACCTGATTGAGCTGTGAAGTGCACTGCGCCAAATGCTCCATCAACACGGCGTTGCGGGCCTGGATCGCCGCCAAATCCAGCCATTGCCGCCGCTGCATCAGCCAGGCGAAGTCCAGCCTGCCGTCGCCCAACAGGCTTTGGCGATTCGCCTCAGCGACCGCTTGCCGGTGGCGAAAACGGCGTTGCTGCAGACTCCACCTCAACCACCTCTGCATCTTTAGCCACAGGCGATAATCCACGCGCCGCAGCAGAGCGCACGTCAGACTCCGGCTCACCCCGGTGCGGACAGCAGAGAGACGCGCCACGGCGTCCAGGCCGTTACGCCAGGCCAGATAACCCCGAACCGCGAGCAGGCGCATCAGGGGGCCAGCGGCTTATCGTGCTGCAACAGCGACAGCAGTTGCTGGCTGAAAGCGGAAAACTCGCGGTCTTGCAACGCCAGCCATTTGCGATTGACGATAAAGCTGGGGGTCGCGTTGACCTGGTAATAGCGGCTTACCGCCGTCATATACGCCAACAGTTCCTTGACCCGCTCTGAATCTCTGGTCCGCTGATAGGCGGCCTCGTCGATGCCGTTGGCCACCAACCAGGCACTGAGTTGCTTTTCATCCGCCAGATTGAGGTTTTCTTTGATAATGGCGCGGTAAGCGGCGGGACGATGCTGCGCCTCGATCCCCATGACCGTCAGGGTGGCGAAGAGGGGCGCAAAGGCCGCCATGCCGGCGTGATCGTCGTCGCTGAGATGCAGGCGCACCAATTTGGCTCCCGCCGGTAAGCGTTTTTCCAGCTCGGCCACGCCGCTTTCGTTAACTTCACAATAGTGGCAGGCGTAAGAGAAGACTTCGACAATGGCGTTATCGTCTTGCAATGGGCTTTGCTCTATTTTTTCCGGAGAGATAAAACTCAGGCTTTCCGCCGCCGGCGAGGCCATAACGTAATGCTGGAAATAAAGTGCAGTCAAAAAAGAAGAGGCGAAAATAATGACGAGCGTGTAACTAAAAAACAGCAAAGGACGTTTATACATAGCAGACGCATCCTGCGCATAAATAAATACTCACTTGAGCATGAGCGTTATAAATCAGAAAGGGAGATTGACGGTTCAGCGATAAAAAAGGAATTCATCTCCGTTATCAGGCGGTGCGCGCAAGCGCCCCGCCTGTCCATCACTAACCTAACTGCAAGCGTTCAGCTCGCATCAGCTCGGGATTGTCGGCGTGGAAGGGCAGCTCGCCACCGGCGCCGGACGATAGTTTTTGGTCACGCCGCCAAACTTATCGGAACAGGTGGTCACCAGTTGGCAAGTGCGGTTATTGCCACCGCCCACCCAGGCAAATTCCTTGGTACACACAAAAGTACCGCCGACGATGTTTGCCGCTTCAGACAGATTGATTTTCTTCATTACAATATCCTTATATATATTAAAATATAAACACACTACCCATCACTCTGCCTGCAAGACAGAGTAATTCTTCAATACATTGAAAAACATTTAATTGATAACAATGAGAGCGCCGCGGGAAAAAGAATAGCCCTCTCACACAAGCAGATCAATACAATTATTTACACTGCACCGCAGGCTTAGTGGAATAAGTAACGTTTGATATAAGGATTATTCTAATTTAATTACTTATAAAAACATGGAAGTTAATTTCACCCCCGGAATAGCCTCGATTTATTTGAAGGATAATTCTCAGTTTAAGAGGTAATTAACCAAGAAAATTTCAGATCCGACCAGTTAACCGGCACTGGAAACAGGCTGAAAAGATTGCTTCCTGCCGCGCCGGACTTACACTGGGCAACAGGACTCTCACTCTTAGGATGCCCATGCTCGCGACTCACGAATACGCCAACGACCTGATTCTGTTTGCCCTGATTGTCGACTGCGGCTCGTTCAGCAAGGCGGCGGAGAGCGCCGGCATTACCAGTTCGGTGGTCAGCAAACGCATCGGGCGGTTGGAAAAATCGCTCGGCGCCCGGCTGATGTACCGCACCACCCGCAGCCTGACGCTGACCGAAAGCGGCCAGGCGCTCTACCAGCAGGCCAAGGAGATCGGCGCCAAAGTGCAGGAAGCGCTGTACGCCGTCAGCGAAAAGAGCGAAGAGCTGACCGGCACCATTCGTATGTCGGTGCCGACCATTTCGGGTGAGCTGCTGCTGAGTGAAAGCGTGGCGGAGTTTTGCGCCCAGCACCCCAGCCTGAAGGTCGAGATGCGGCTGGAAAACCGCTTCGTCGATCTGGTGGAAGAAGGCATCGATCTGGCGATCCGTACCGGCACCATGCCGGACTCCAGCCTGATTGCGCGGCCGATCTTCGATTCCCGCTGGGTGATCGTCTGCTCGCCGGGCTATCTGGAGAACCACCCCGAGCCGCGCAATCCCGACGATCTGCTTAGCCACAACTGCCTGACCTATACCTATCAAGAGAGCGGCACCGCCAACTGGCTGATGAAGCGGCCAGGGCGCAACGAAATCTACGAGCTGCAGGTTGACGGCAACCTGTCGGCCAATAATGCGCGGGCGATCCGCAAAGCGGTGATCGGCGGCCATGGCATCGCCATGGTGCCGCGCTGCATGGTGTACGAAGATTTGCAGGAAGGCAAACTGACGGAGATCCTGGCCGGCCACTGCGGCAAGGTATTGGGCATTTACGCCGTCTACCCTTATACCCGCAATCTGCCGTTAAAAACTCGCCTGCTGATCGAACATATCATCGGTTCCTATCAAAATATCAGCCACTACTTTTAAGTTTCCACTCCTGATTATTTCCACGCGTCGTAAAGTACCGCGTGGATTACCGCATTTTTGGACATGAACTCGTGAACATTAACGCCTAATTAATGTGATCCAGCGCATTCATTACACAACATAAAAACCCATCCAATTGATTTTAAATCAATTTAATTCAGCCTCAACAGCCGACATTTTTCCCGCCGCCGGCACCATTCGCCGACGTTAAAAAATTATCGCGTGGCATCATCGCCAACGTTGTGATTAGAATGAAAATGTTGCGGTAATTAACCTTTCAGTTACATATCTCTGCCCATAAAAATAATAACCCTGAGGATCTTATGCCCCTGCTTTTCAGTATTGCGCCCATCGTCCTGCTGATATGGATGATGACCAAAAGGAATGGCGTGCCCTCTTATCTGGCCCTGCCGCTGACGGCCGCCGTGGTATATGCCCTGCAGCTCTGGTGGTTCGATGCCTCACTGCGGCTGCTGCATGCCAATATCATCACTGCGCTGGTCTCGACGCTGACGCCGATCACCATCATTGCCGGCGCCATCCTGCTCAACAAACTGATGCAGGTAAGCGGTGCGGAAAACGTGGTGCGCCGCTGGTTGGAAACCGTTAGCCCCAACCCGGTGGCCCAACTGATGATTATCGGCTGGGCGTTCGCCTTTATGATCGAGGGCGCCAGCGGCTTCGGCACCCCGGCCGCCATCGCCGCGCCGATTCTGGTCGGGCTGGGCTTCAACCCGCTGCGCGTCGCCCTGCTGACGCTGGTGATGAACTCGGTACCGGTCTCCTTCGGCGCCGTGGGCACCCCCACCTGGTTCGGCTTCGCCAACCTCGGCCTGTCGGACGCCAGCCTGCTGGAGATCGGCCGGCAAACCGCGCTGATCCACGTTGTCGCCGGCTTCGTCATTCCTCTGCTGGCGCTGCGCTTTATCGTTTCCTGGCAGGATATCCGCCGCAACCTGCCGTTTATCTTGCTCAGCGTGCTGAGCTGCACCGTCCCCTATCTGCTGCTGGCCCAGGTGAACTATGAATTCCCGGCGCTGGTCGGCGGCGCTCTCGGTCTGGCGCTGTCGGTGCTGCTGGCGCGCGGCGGCATTGGCCTCGCCCGCGCGGAAAAACCGCAGAGCGCCGCGCAGGCGGTGCCGTTCATGCAGGTGGTCAAGGCGATGACGCCGACCCTGCTGCTGATTGCTATCCTGATAGTGACGCGCATTCACCAGTTGGGCCTCAAGGCGCTGCTCAACACCACCACGCTGCTGTGGCAGGAAAACCTCGGCTGGCTCGGGGAGCTGCGCATCAGCCAGGCGCTGATCGTCGAACTGCAGCAGGTGCTGGGCACCGCCGCCGCCGCTGGCTACAAAACGCTGTATGTCCCGGCGCTGATCCCGTTTCTGCTGGTGGTGGTGTTGTGCATTCCGCTGTTCCGTCTGAATGGCGGCCAGGTGCGGCAAATGTTCAGCGAAACCGGCGGGCGCATCACGCGCCCCTTTATCGCCCTGTTCGGCGCGCTGGTCATGGTCAATCTGATGATGCTGGGCGGCGACAACGCGCCGGTGATCCTGATCGGGAAAGCGTTGGCGGCGATGACCGGCGACAGCTGGCTGCTGTTCTCTTCGTTCCTCGGCGCGCTGGGCTCGTTCTTCTCCGGTTCCAACACCGTTTCGAACCTGACGTTCGGCGGCATTCAGCAATCGATCGCCCAGAGCAGCGGCCTCGACGTCAATCTGACGCTGGCCTTGCAGTCCGTCGGCGGCGCCATGGGCAACATGGTATGCCTGAACAACATTATCGCGGTCTGTTCGATCCTGGGGATCGGCAACGCCGAAGGCAAAATCATCAGAAAGACCGCGCTGCCGATGCTGGCGTACGGTGGGATCGCGGCCGCTATGGCGGCGATCCTCTCGCTCTGACTGACAACCCGTTATTTGCAAGAAGACAAGAAGGTAAACACTATGATCATCTCCGCGTCAACCGACTACCGGGCCGCCGCCCAGGCCAAACTGCCGCCGTTTCTGTTTCACTACATCGACGGCGGGGCCTACGCGGAGCATACGCTGAAGCGCAATACCGCAGATCTGGCCGATATTGCCTTGCGCCAGCGCGTGCTGCGTAATATGTCCGAACTCAGCCTGGAGACCACGCTGTTCGGCGAGCAGCTGGCGATGCCGGTGGCGCTGGGGCCGGTGGGGCTGACCGGCATGTACGCCCGCCGCGGCGAAGTGCAGGCCGCGCGCGCCGCGGCCAAAAAAGGCATTCCGTTCACGCTGTCCACCGTGTCGGTCTGCCCCATCGAAGAGGTGGTCCCGGCGATCGATCGGCCGATGTGGTTCCAGCTCTACGTGCTGAAAGACCGCGGCTTTATGCGCAACGCGCTGGAGCGCGCCAAAGCCGCCGGCGTGAAAACGCTGGTATTCACCGTCGACATGCCGGTGCCCGGCGCCCGTTACCGCGACGCCCACTCGGGGATGAGCGGCCCCAACGCCGCCCTGCGCCGCGTGCTGCAGGCGTTTACCCATCCGCAGTGGGCCTGGGATGTCGGCCTGTTCGGCAAGCCGCACGATCTGGGCAACGTCTCGGCCTACCGCGGCAAACCGACCAGCCTGGAAGACTACATCGGCTGGCTGGGCGCCAACTTCGATCCGTCGATTTCCTGGAAAGATCTGGAGTGGATCCGCGAATTCTGGGACGGCCCGATGATCATCAAAGGCATTCTGGATCCGGAAGACGCCAAAGACGCAGTGCGCTTCGGCGCCGACGGCATCATCGTCTCCAACCACGGCGGCCGCCAGCTGGACGGCGTGCTGTCGACCGCGCGCGCCATGCCGGCGATCGCCGACGCGGTGAAAGGCGACATTACCTTACTGGCCGATTCCGGCATCCGCAGCGGCCTGGACGTGGTGCGCATGATCGCGCTGGGCGCCGACAGCGTGCTGCTGGGGCGCGCCTTCGTCTATGCGCTGGCGGCGGCCGGCGAAGCCGGGGTGGCTAACTTGCTGGATCTGATCGACAAGGAAATGCGCGTCGCCATGACGCTCACCGGCGCGAAAACCATTGCGGAGATCAACGCCGGATCGCTGGTCAGAAACGCCTGACTCACAGCGGCTGCACGCCCTCCGGGTAGACGTTGTAGCTCATCTTGCTGATGAAGGCCCCGGCCGGTGACACCAGAACCCGGCCGGCGGCGTCCAACCCGAGGAAGGTGCCGGTGCAGCGCCCGGAGATAAAGTCGAAGAAGAACACCGAGCACACCGGGATAATCTTTTCCCGGAAGGTGAACAGGAACATCTCGTCCTCAAACTTGTAGTAAGTGGCGTAATCCATGTCGCCGTGCCCGAACTGCTCGCCGCGCAGGTTTTGCCAGGCATAACGCTCGGTGTTGACGTAGAAGTGCTCATAGTAATGGTTGGGGCTGTAAACGTTCAGCGTGCGATAACCGATCAGCTCGCGGGTCAAATGCGGCGCGATGCCGCCCGGCGTGACGCCGGCAATCAGCCCAACGTGGAAGCTTTGCTTGAGGCGGGATCCCTTTTCCACCGTTTGTTCGGGCAACAGCGTGCTGCGCACCAGCAGCGCCCGGCCGCTGTCGCGGTTGAGCACCAGCGTCAGGCATTCGTTGCCCGGCGACTGCAGCGGAATATTGAAGAAATAGCGCGCGGCGGAGGTTTGCACCTCTTCGTAAGCGTCCTCACCGCTCTCCCCTCCCCAGGCCCACAGCACCCGTTGCCGGTCGGCGCTGAAACGCAGCGTGATGTCCCCGCCGTCTTCAAAGGCGATCTGCAGCGTTTTGCCGCGCCAGTCCTGGGTACCCGGCAACCGGTTGGTATCGATGCCACGCGCGAAATCGTCGTAATTCTTCCAGTCCGGCTCGGCATTTTGATTCAGTACGGATGATTCTGCTGACATCTTCGCTCTCCTTGATTGAATGGGATAAAAATCGTCTCAAACGTCGGCGACGCCCGCCGGCTTCACCGCTCGGCGGTTCACCACGGCAGGGGCGGTTTCATCGAGAAAACAACTCAGTACCCCGGCGCACACGGCACCGGCGGCCGCCAGCCACATTACGCTGACCAGGCCGTAGCGATCGGCGATCAGCCCGGCGATAAACGGCGCCAGGCAGCCGCCAATCACCTCGCCGATCCCCATCACCAGCCCCAACGCGGTGGCGATGCGCGCCGGCGACACCGTTTCCGACGGGATGGTGGCCATAAACAGCGTGAAACAGCCAAGGCCGGTATAAGACAGGAACACCAGCACGCCCAGCAGCCACGGATTGGCGACGTAGCTCAGGAACAGCGGGCAGCACACCGCCAGCAGCGAAAAGAAAATCAGCGTCGGTTTGCGCCCGAGGCGATCGGAGATCGCCGGTACCGCCACGCCCCAGAACACCCAGGCGGCGCCGATGGCGCTCATGATGCCGCCCATCGTGCCTTCACCGAAGCCACGGTCGGTCACCAAAAAGTTAGGGGTGAAGGTTATGATGATCATGAACCAGGTGACGAACACGCAGGAGATCAGAATGCACAGCGCCACGTTCTTGATTTTGAACAGCTCGCCGTAAGCGGCCTTGCCCGCCGGCTTACCGGCCGCCGGCGCGGCGCTGAAAGCGGGATCCTTTTTGCCGTTCACATAGCGATAGATCAGCCACGCCAGAATGATGCCCGGCACGGCGGTCAGGTGAAACGCCATGCTCCATCCCCACTTCTGCGCCAGATAGATGATCAGCGGCGGCGCGATGATGCCGCCCAACAGCCCTGGCGCCGCGCCCTGGATCAATCCCATGTTGAAACCGCGGCGCTGCGGCTGCGATCTTTCCACCATCAACGATTGCGCGATCGGCAATACCGGCCCCTCAGCAATCCCCATCAGCGCCCGGAAGATCAAGAGCATGGCAAACCCGCTGACCAGCCCCGACAGTGCGGAGAACAGCGAAAACACCAGGATCGACAGGATCAGCATCGGTTTACGGATATTAAACCGATCGGCTATCGCCCCCAACCCGGCGCCGGACAGCGCCCAGGTTAGCGCCAACACCGCCGACAGCGTGCCGAGATGCACATTGCTTAACTTGAGGTCGGCGGCAATCATCGGAAACAGAAACGAGATGGTCAGACGATCGACGAACACGCAGCCGAACACGAAAAACAAAATAATCAGCAACCGGTTCTCTTCACTTAATGCTCTGCGTGCCGCTGGCGATGTATTCATAGCGTCATTTGTCCATAAGTTAACTTATGAATGGCGACCCGCCATGGCATAAGTGTGTTAAGCGCTCGGCCAAGAGAGAAATTGGCCCTCCGTCACGACAACAACTCATTAACATGTTAATGACATAAAATTATCGCAAGCCGGCGGTCTGTCAACCGGCGCTCTTCGAGAGACAAATGAAATTCTGAACGGGTACTATTTCAATATCGCATTATCACCTTCAGGTTATTTATCCTTCTGTTCTTGATACATATAAAATAATGTCCGGTACTTTCTTGCGATTAAAAAAAGCCTGTTTGCGCGTTATTTGCGAATAATCCCATCGATGACGCTTCAGGCTTATTAATTTTTTATCGGCATTGAATGATCCCCGCTCGTGCTTCAGAGCCATTTTTATCTATTGAATCATCTCGTTTTATTTTAAGGCCGCAGAAAAAACTAACTCTTACGAGGGAAAGGCCAACGGCGGGGTTATATAACCCCGTCTGGACAATAACAAAAGCGCAGAGCGTGACGTAAATCACGACAAGCATGCCGCATCCAGCAAAGCAATTATGCTCGCAACAGCAATTATCTATTGCGATTAGGGCTGTTTATCTCAATTAAGCGCCATGCAACACTTCGTGCCATCGTTCGACACCGCGCCGCAAGGCCTGAGACGGAGTGACACATGAGCATCGAAAAATTAACCCGGGAGCCGCTTTCCATCGGCATCGAGTTGCCGCTGGACAACGATTGGTCCACCAGCGGGCAGCTGAAACGCCAGCAGGACGGGCGGCCGTTCGGCGTGCCGGACATGAGCGAACACGCTGCGCGCATCAAGCTGGCCGATGAGCTCGGCTTTCGCGCCGCCTGGGTTCGCGACGTGCCGCTGTATGATCCGGACTTCGGTGACGCCGCGCAGGTGTTTGAGACCTTTACCTACCTCGGCTACCTGTCCAGCCTGACGCGCAATATTCTGCTCGGTACCGCGGCCGTGGTGCTGCCGCTGCGGCAGCCGTGGCTGGTGCGCAAAGCGGCTTCCACGCTGCAAACGCTGAGCGGCGATCGTCTGTTGCTCGGCGTCGCCAGCGGCGATCGCCCCGTGGAGTACCCGCTGTTCGGCGCCGATTACGCCGCGCGCGGTGAAAGCTTCCGCGCCAGCGTCGGCATTCTCAAAGGGGAAGCCGACAGCGCGCTGCAACCGGGACTGCGCCTGCTGCCGGCCACGCCGCCGCCGCCGCTGCTGGTCGCCGGGCTGGCGCAACAAACGCCCGAGTGGGTGGGGAAAAATATGGATGGCTGGCTGTCGTATCCCGGCACGCCTGCGGACCACGTTTCGCGGGTCAAACTCTGGCGCAACGTAGCCGGTGACAAGCCCTACGTCAGCTTTATTCATCTCGACCTCACCGATAACGCCGACGCGCCGATTCAGCGTCATCGCTTCGGCATCAAGAGCGGCCGCAATGGATTGATTCAGGAACTGAGCGCCATGCGTGACACCGGGGTCAATCACATCGGCCTGCATTTCCGCCGCAACCAGCGGCCGCTGGAAGAGACGATGCAGGAGATCGGCCAACTGGTGTTACCGGAATTCCATCGCGCCTGACGCCCGCTTTAGCCCGCTATTCCGACCTGAGCGGGTCTTTGCCCCGTTACCGGGGCTTTTTTATTTCCGCCGCTGCTGGTTCATAACAACTCGGTCTAATCCCTGCCGTCAAACGGCGGCATGATGACAAGGAAACGAGCCACCATGAGGAATGAGCAATGACGGCAAAACTGACAGAAGCAGGCTTTTGGCGCAAAACCGCCGACTCTTCATCGCTGCGCGAGCCGCGCGTGCTGATCCGGGTCTACGTCAACGAAGGCGAGATTGACCGCGCCATCGCGTTTTACGAGCAGCTGCACGGCGTGGAAGCGGATATGCGTTTCGACTTCCCCGAGCATCGGCTGGTGCTGGCGGCGGTGGGGCCATTTCTGATCCTGGAAGGCTCGGAAGAAAACCTGCGTCCTTTTCGCAGCACCGTCGGCACGTTGCTGGTCGATGACATTTATCCCTACCACCAGCGGCTACAGGCCGCCGGCGCCGATATCTTCTTTGGCCCGGTGGAAGTGCCCACCGGCGCCTGTTTCAATGCGCGCCTGCCGGATGGCACGATTATCGAATACGTGCATCATCGGCCGCGCGCGGACGAATAAGCCGCCTCAGGGGAGCGCCGGCTTCATGGCGTAGCCGCGCAGATCCTTGCGCAGGCTGAGCATGTACAGCACGATCACCGCCGAGAAAGGCAAGCCGCACAGCACCACGGCAGTCTGCATCGCGCTGAAACTGCCGGCGTACAGCAGCCCGGCGCACACCAGCGTGGTGACCGCCGCCCAGAACACCCGGAGCCAGGCCGGCGCGTCATCGTGGGCGGAACCGCCCTGGCAGGACAGATTCGCTATCATCAGCGTGCCGGAGTCCACCGGCGTCAGGAACAGCACGAAGCTTATCACCACCACAAAACCGGCGGTCAGCTGGGTATAGGGCAGGTATTCGAACAGCTTGAACACCGCCATCGGCGGATCGCTTTGCGCCACCTGCCCCAGAATCGCTTGCCCGCCCTCCAGCACCAGACTGATGGCGGTATTGCCGAAGATCGACAGCCAAGCCAGCGTGAACCCCAGCGGGATCAGCAACACGCCGAAGATCAGTTCACGGATGGTACGGCCTTTGGAAATACGCGCGATAAACAGCCCGACAAACGGCGCCCACGCCACCCACCAGGCCCAATAGAACAGTGTCCAGGCGCCCTGCCACTGGCGCGCCTTGCCGTACAGATACATATCGAAGCTGCGGCTGACGAGCGAGGTCAGATAATCCCCAATGTTCTGCAACATGCCGTTGAGCAGGTTCAGCGTCGGGCCGGCCAGAAATACGAACAGCAACAGCAGGCACAGGAAGCCGACGTTGATGTTCGACAGCATCGCGATGCCCTTTTCGACGCCGGTGACCGCCGCCAGCGTGGCCACCACCATCATCACCACGATCAGCGCCAGCAGCACGCCGGTGCTTTGCGGGATGTCGAACAGGTAGAACAGCCCCGAGTTCACCAACAGCGCGCCGATCCCCAGGTTGGTCACCATCGAGATAACCGTCACCAGAATGCCGAAGCTGTCCACCAGATGGCCGACGCCGCCGTGGATGCGCTCGCCGAAGATCGGGTACAGCGCGGAACGCAGCGCCAGCGGCAAACCGCGACAATAGGCGAAATAGGCGAGCGCGGTGGCGATCAACGCATACAGCG
Organism: Serratia sp. ME47; assembly: GCF_903970925.1. Lineage (NCBI taxonomy): Bacteria > Pseudomonadati > Pseudomonadota > Gammaproteobacteria > Enterobacterales > Yersiniaceae > Serratia > Serratia sp. ME47. The sequence goes on from NZ_CAJCKE010000002.1 coordinate 110,966, forward strand.
CCCAACCGTGCAGCCCCCAGTGTAAAAAGGTCAGCGCCATCGCCTGCCGCGCCGCCTGTACGCTGCCGCCGTCGCCTTCCGGTGGCGACAGGAAGTGATCCAACGGCTCATAGGCGCCGTAATACACCAGCGCAATGCCGATGCCCGACGAGAACAGCATCGCCACCCAGGAGGGATAGCTGAACTGCGGCGGCTCATCATCCTGGCTGAGGCGAATATGGCCAAAGCGCGACAGCGCCAGCCAGAACACGAACACCATGCTGGCGACCATCAACAGCATGTAATACCAGCCGAACACGTCGGCCACCCAACTTTGCGCGACATTCAGCCACTGTTTGCTGGCGGCGGGAAACAGCACAATCAGCGCCCCCAGCAGCAAGATCACCGCGGCTGAGCCGAAAAATACCGGGACATTCAATCTGACAGGTTCTTCGTCAAGCGATGGAGGAGTTTTTATTGTCATTGGCAGGCTTCCATGATGCGAAAGACAGACGATTTAAATGCAACTTTTGATTAACATTTTATCGTCATTTATTTGACATTTTCGCAGCATATAGAGTATTGATTGACCGTTCAATCAATCAAATTCAAAGTGTGATTTGCCTATCAGTTGGGGAAAATATGTACCGCAGAGACATTCCTGAGCAGCGCAAGGAGCAGTTGATTAACGCCGCCTTCGAAACCATCAGCGTGGTGGGGTTGGCCGGCGTCACCCTGTCGCAGGTGGCGAAAGAAGCCGGGCTGTCGACCGGCATCGTCAGCCACTATTTTGGCGATAAGGAGGGATTGTTGAGCGCGACCATGCGCAAGATCCTGCGCGATCTGCGCGACGCGGTGGCCGAGTGCCGCGCTCAGGCAGCGAGCGACAGCCAGTCGCAGCTGTGCGCCATCATTCAGGGCAACTTCCACCCCAGTCAAACCAACGCCATTTCCATGCGCGCCTGGCTCGACTTCTGGGCCGCCAGCATGCACCAGCCGGTGCTGCGCCGCCTGCAGCGCGCCAACGATCGGCGGCTCTATTCCAATATATGCAGCCAGTTCCGCCGCGAGCTGCCGCTGCAGCAGGCGCGCGACGCGGCGCGCGGGCTGGCGGCGATGATCGATGGGCTCTGGCTGCGCGGCAGCCTGGCCGGGGATGACACCGATCTGCAGCAGGATTACCGCATCGCCTGCGAGTACGTGATACAACGGCTCAAGGCCGCGCCATCGATGGTGTGAACGGCAGCGTCAGCGCGGCTCCTGCTCTTCGCTGTACTGGGTTTGCCACATGGCGGCGTAGCGGCCGTTCGCCGCCAACAGCGCCTCATGCCCCCCGCGCTCGACGATTTCCCCCGCCTCCAGCACGATGATCTCATCGGCGTCCACCACGGTGGAGAGCCGATGGGCTATCACCAGCGTGGTGTGGTTGCGGCTCACCTCGCGCAGGTGCCCCTGGATTTCGCGCTCGGTCTGGGTATCCAGCGCGCTGGTCGCCTCGTCGAACACCAGGATGGCCGGATTTTTCAGGATGGTGCGCGCGATCGCCACCCGCTGCTTTTCACCGCCCGACAGCTTCAGCCCGCGCTCGCCCACCCGGGTGTCGTAACCGTCGGGCAGACCGACGATAAAATCATGGATATGCGCCAGCCGCGCCGCACGCTCGATTTCTTCATCGCTGGAGCCGGTTTTGCCATAGCCGATGTTGTAGCGCAGCGTATCGTTGAACAGCACCGTATCCTGCGGCACGATGCCGATCGCCTGCCGCAGACTGGCCTGGGTCAGTTGGCGAATGTCCTGGCCGTCGAGGGTAATGGCGCCGCCCTGCACGTCGTAAAAGCGAAACAGCAGGCGCGACAGCGTGGACTTGCCCGCGCCGGAGGCGCCGACCACCGCCACCGTGTGGCCCGCCGGAATGGTAAAACTCACCTGCTTGAGGATCGGCCGGCGCGTGTCGTAACCGAAGCTGACCGCGTCGAACCGCACTTCGCCGCGCTCGAGGCGCAGCGGCTGCGCATCCGGGCTATCGACGATCTCACGCTTTTCCTGCAGCAGATCGAACATATTCTCCATGTCGATCAGCGCCTGGCGCACCTCCGAGTAGATAAAGCCGAAGAAGTTCAGCGGCTGGTACAGCTGCAACAGGTAGGCGTTGACCAGCACGAAGTCGCCGACCGTCATCGTCCCCTGCGTAATGCCCTGCGCCGCCATGGCCATCATGACGATCAGCCCGATCGAGATAATGGCGGTTTGCCCCAGGTTGATCGCGGTAAAACTGAATTGGTTCTTGATGGCGGCGTATTCGTACAGCCGGCGCGACAGATCGAAGCGCTCAGCCTCGAACGTTTCATTGCCGAAGTACTTCACGGTCTCATAGTTCAGCAGGCTGTCGATGGATTTGCTGTTGGCGTCGGCGTTGGCCTTGTTGAGCTCGCGGCGAAAGCGGGTGCGCCAGCTCACCGCCAGCACGGTGAACAGGATGTAGCAGCCGACCGTGGTCAGGATCGCCAACGCGAACCAGCCGTTCAGCATATGCCACATGATCGCCGTGACCAGCGTCAGCTCGAACAGGATCGGCAAGATGGAGAACAACAATCGTGACAGCACCGTGGACACCGCCTGGGTGCCGCGCTCGATAGACAGCGACAGCCCGCCGGTCTGGCGCTCCAGATGGAAGCGCAGGCTCAGCGCATGCAGCTGGCGAAACACCCGCACGCCCAACAGGCGCGTGGCGTTCTGGCTGACGTGGATAAACATCACGTTGCGCAGTTCCTCAAACAGCGCGCCGCCCACCCGCGCCACGCCGTAGGCGACGATCAGCCCCAGCGGCACCGCCAGCATTTTCGCCGTCTCGCCGCTCAGCGCATCGACCATCGCTTTGTAGGCCAGCGGCACCAGCGTGGTGCTGACCTTGGCCGCCACCATGAACACGAAGGCCACCACCAGATACCCCCGCAGCCGCGGGTTGTCTTTCGGCCACAGATAGGGCAGCAGGAATTTCAGCAAGCGGGAACGATCCATCATGTAATATTCATCTTCTCGGTCGGGCTCGCGGCGCATGGCCGCGCGGGGGTTATGAGTTTGGCTTGGCCGGCAGCGAACGCCGCAGCCATTCCGTTTTCCTGCGATGGCAACTCAGCATCATCCGTCAGGAGAAGCGGCGGCGACTCGGGCAAAGTTCAGGCATGGAGGAGACAATCACATGACCCAGACGTATGCAAAGCGCTTTGCGCAGGTCTTTGACTATATCGACCGCCACCTGGACGAGGCGCTTACCGTCGACAAGCTGAGCGAAGTGGCCCATTTTTCGCGCTTTCACTTTCAACGCCAGTTTAGCGCGTATTGCGGCATCTCGGTGTGGCGTTATATCCAGTGGATGAGGCTTAAACGCGCCTCTTACCGCCTGGCGTATAACCCGCTGGAGCCGGTGATTGACATTGCGCTGGACGCCGGCTTTCAAAACCCGGAGTCCTTCAGCCGCGCCTTCAAACAGGCGTTCAGCCAAACGCCGAGCCAGTTTCGCAAACAGCCGGCCTGGATCGATTGGCAGCAGCGCTTTCCCGAACCGAAACACAGAAGGAAACACCCCATGAAGGTAGACATTGTCGACTGCCCGGCCACGCCGGTGGCGATGCTCGAACATCGCGGCCCGTCCGCGCTGGTCAATGAAACCGCCGCGCGCTTTATCGAGTGGCGTAAAACCAGCGGCCTGTCGCCGGTCAGAAGCAGCCGCACGTACGGCATCGCGCCGCACGATCCGGCCACCACCGAAGCGCAGGACTTCCGCTTCTACCTCTGCGGGGAGGTCACGGCGCCGATCCCGGAGGACAACGCCTTCGGCGTGGTGAACAGCATGCTGCCGGCCGGACGCTGCGCGGTGCTGCGCCATCTCGGATCGCTGGATGGTCTCTCGGAAAGCGCCCGCTATCTCTACAGCGAGTGGTTGCCGGCCAGCGGCGAGGAACTGCGCGACTTTCCGCTCTATTTCCACTACCACAACTTCGTGCACGAGGTAGCGGAATATGAACTGGTGACCGATCTTTATCTGCCGCTGAAATAGCTGACATCCGGCCCCGCAAGGAGCCGGATTGACGTTAACAGGACGGCGACGATCCCTGCGGCGGCAGATAGCGCTGCGGATCGAGCGCGGTGGCGCGGTAGCGGATCTGGAAATGCAGGAACACCGAATCGGTGCCGGTGCTGCCCATGGTGCCGATCTTCTGCCCCGCTTTCACATCCTGGCCATTGCGCACCAGCGTGGTGTCGTTGTGCGCATAGGCGGTAATAAAGTCTTCGCCGTGCTTAATCATGATCAGGTTGCCGTAGCCGCGCAATTGGTTGCCGACGTACACCACTTTGCCCTTGGCGGAAGCATAGATCGGCTGGCCGCGTTTACCGGCGATGTCGATGCCCTTGTTGCCGCCATCGGCATTGGAGTACGCCTGCACGATCCGGCCGCTGGTCGGCCAGCGCCAGCAACGTGCGGCGCCCGGCGGCGGCGTTTGCTTGGCGATCGCGGCGGAAGACGAGGATGTTTTACGGCGCGTAGCGGCGGTTTTGGTCGGCGCGCCGCCGCTCAGCCGCAGTTTTTGCCCCACTTCCAGATTATAGGGCGGGCGTATCTTGTTGATTCTGGCCAGATCGCCGACTTCGCTGTCGGTGATCCAGGCGATGTAGTACAGCGTATCGCCCCGTTTGACGGTGTAGGACTTGCCGGTGTAGCTGCCCTTCGGCAGTTTGTCGTAGTCGCGGTTGTAGGTGTTTTTACCCGAACACCCGGCCAACAGCAGCCCCAATGTCAGACACACCGCGATGCGGCGCCACCTTGCCAGCTTGCTTCCTGTGCTCAAATCCTGTCCCCAATCGTCTTTCGGTTCTGATACGCGTCAGCCGCACAGTGTAACATTTGCGCCGGGTCAGTCAAAAACCCCCAGACGGTCTATGCTAAACAGGTAAGGATGACTGATTAATTACCCAACGACGAAATGGAGTACTGTCATGTTGAACCTCGACCGCAATAATCTGCCCCTCCTGAGCGAAGAGCTGCTCAAAAAGCAACGCACCACCCTGCTGATCATCGCCTTCCTGCTGCTGGCGGGCGGCATACTGTGCCTGGTGAATCCTTTCGCCTCCGGCGCAGCGCTGAGCATCGTAGTGGGCATCCTGCTGCTGTTGAGCGGCGCCGGGCTGATTATCGCCATGATAGCCAACCGGGCGCAGAATACCTGGCCGATGATCGGCGGCATTCTGCTGGGCGTGGCCTACCTGATTATCGGCTATGTGTTCATCACCAGCCCGCTGGCGGGCATTCTGGCGCTGGCGGTCTACCTCGCCGTGCTGTTTGCGCTCGGCGGCATCGCGCGCCTGGCGGCAGGCTATATGCGCCGAGGCCTGCCGGGCAACTGGCTGCAGTTCGTCATCGGCGTGCTCGATTTGATCATCGCCTGGATGCTGATCGGCTCAGGCCCGGCGGCGTCGGTGACGCTGGTGACGGCGATCGTCGGCATCGAGATGCTGGTCAGTTCCTTTGCCCTGTTCCAGGCTGCGAATCTGTTTAAACGCGCCTGATCGTAACGGCCCGCCGACGGCGGGCCGCCATCCCCTCCCCATTTGCAAACAAAACAAGGCGATACCCCCTCAGCTTGTCCGTGGTTATCTTCATCGGTAAGTGCCAATATAGGCGAAGACAAGGGAGCTGAAACCGATGACAACCCATTCCAAACCGTTGAACTCGCGGGAAGTCTGCCTGCAATTACGCCACTTCAACCAGGTAATCGGGCAACAATGCCGCAATATGGCGCGCCAAAAAACCGCTTGCCCGTGCTGCCTGACAGACATCGCCACCGGCTGCGACGCCGGTATCAAACTGTGTGGACAGCAGTTGGCCAAACCCAACCCGCAAACCCCGTTATTCCGGCAGATTCGCAACCTGCTGCTCGACCTGCGCGCAGAAGCGATAGGGGTTCACAGAATAGACGTCCTGAACCGCACCAATAACGAAATCTCCTGGCTGTTGCGCGAGCTTTATTTCGAAACATTCTGAACACGAGGGCCGCGCGCCCATCGCTTGATACCTGCCGGTGCGGGCAAGATGCCGCACCGTTTCACCGCCGCACCAGCCGACTTTTCGCCACGTTATCTTTTTGCGTTCTCCCCACTTTACGACCGCCATCACACCTCGCCAACCCCACATTGCGTTGGTTATAGAGTCGTCTACAATTCAATCGAATTACCCCCTACAACATCAGAAATTATTATTATTAGAGGTGATTATGTTACAGAAACACGAAAACGTAATAAGTATGACTGTACTAAGCCCGCAAGCCACCCAAGAGCTGATGCCCTCATTTTCTTCCTTGCCCCACACGCAACATGCCGACGGCAAATATCGCCTGCGCCGTTATTCCGTCGTGAAATACCTCAACCCCAACATCGCCGAAGTGGGGCCGCGTACCTTCATGCAGTCGGATCAGATCAACCATTTCCAGGGCAACGTGGTGCGCCGCTTCGAGCCTATCGACAGCGCCGTGCTGCAGAGCGCCGGCATGGCGGAGATGTGCAACCTGTTTGCCGAAAATAACGAACTGCCGGAAGGCGCCGAAATAGAGATCCACCAGATGCGCGTGGTCGCCATCCAAAAAGATACGCTGGTGGCGCCGGAAGGCATTCACCAGGACGGTTTCGACCATATCGCGATGATCGCCATTCACCGCCACAATATCGTCGGCGGCGAAATCATGCTGTACGACGACAGCCGCCACGATCCTTTCTTCAAAAAAGCGCTGGCCGACGGTGAAGCCGTGCTGTTGGCGGACAGTAAACTGTGGCACAACGCCACGCCGATCAATACCGTAAGCCCGAATGAAGAAGGCTATCTGGATCTCTTCGTCCTCACCGCTCGGGGAGAGAAAGCATGACCTTTACCCCCGAGCTCGCCCGACGCCAGTTCAGCGCCCTGTCCCGGCAGATCGACGGCAAACCGGCGATCTTTTTCGACGGCCCCGGCGGTGCGCAAGTTTCCCGGGGCGTGCTGGAAAAAATGACCGACTACCTGGGGAAGTACAACGCCAACCTGGGCGGGCACTACTTCTCCAGCCGGGTTACCGGCGAGGTGATGAGTCAGGCGCGCGAATCGGTGCGCGCCTTGTTAAATGCGCCGTCGCCCGACAACATCGTCTTCGGCATGAACATGACCACGCTGACCTTTCATCTCAGCCGCATCATCAGTCGCGATTGGCGGGACGGCGATGAGGTCATCGTCACCGCGCTGGATCACTACGCCAACGTCTCCAGCTGGCAGCAGGCCGCCGCCGACAAAGGCGCCGTGGTGCATCAGATAGCGCTGGAGAGCGCCGATTGTTCTCTCGACGCGGCAAAAGTGTGCGCGCGCATCAACGCCAACACGCGTCTGGTGGCGGTCAGCTACGCGTCCAACGTCACCGGCAGCATCGTCGATATAAAAACCATCGTTGAAGCCGCGCATCGGGTGGGCGCGCAGGTGTATGTCGACGCCGTTCATTACGCGCCGCATAACCTTATCGACGTGCAGGCGTTGGGATGTGACTTCCTGGTGTGCTCCGCCTACAAATTCTTTGGCCCGCACGTCGGCATGGCCTACATCGCGCCGCAGTGGCTGCAGCGCCTGCGGCCGTACAAAGTCGAGCCGGCCTCTGACGTCGGCCCCGGCCGTTTCGAGACCGGCACGCAGAGCTTCGAAGCGCTGGCCGGCGTCGCGGCCGCTATCGAGTATTTGGCGCAGTGGGGCACGCCCGACGCGCCGTTAAGGCAGCGCTTGCAGGAGAGCTTCGCCGCCTACCACCGGCATGAAGAGGCGCTGTGCCGCCACTTTTTGCAACGGCTGCAGCAACTCGACGGCGTGCGGCTCTACGGCAATCCGCAGGCGGACAGCGCACGCCGCACGCCGACCTTCGCCCTGACCTTCAGCGGCCAGGCGCCCGACGCGATCGCCCGACGGCTGGGGCACCACAACATCTGCGCCGGTAGCGGACATTTCTATGCGCTGGGCCTGATTCAGCAACTGGGGCTGCAGGACGGCGGCGTGCTGCGCATCGGCATGATGCACTACAACACCCTTGATGAGATCGATACGCTGTTTGAAATACTCGCCGAGGAGATCCTCGGTTAATGCGTCATAACGGCCCGCCCGGTTTTCCGGCGGGTCACACCGCATGAATAGCCGTGCGTCTCGCCGGAGGCGTTAAACGTGAATAACGCTCCCCCTGTTTGAGGGGTTGGGTAGAATAGGCGGGATTTTTTTGAAAAGGGATTTTTACGTTGAGAAAATATGCCGTTATCACCGCCGCGTTGATGATGTCTTCCTGCGCCACGCCGGAAAAGTGGGAAGCGCAAACGGCGGCTCCGACACCCCTTGAAGCCGCCAGAGCAAGCTGCCGACAAGAAGCCGAACAACGCTATCCCGTGAGCCTGTCTTTAGACACCCGCTCGCCTGTATTCTCCTCCATGAATATCAACGGCGCGGATATCCCCAATACTCACGGCGTCGTTTTTCCTTCGGACCGCAATGAAATGCGCAGAAAAGAACACGTTAATGCCTGCATGAAATTGGAGGGATGGGAAAATAAGAATAAGGTGACGGGGTTATTGGCCTTTTTATTTAACTAACGGCAACGTGAATTATTCGGAATTACCGCACAGAGACAGCGGTAATTCCGCTCTATAGAGCGGCGTCGGCCTCCTGCGCCAGCCCGACTATTTTGCTACGATATTACAGTCACCACCTTTCCTCCATTCAGGGCGATAATCAAACAAATGGAATAAATCAATTTATGAGTGAGAAAGACACCTCCTTAAATAAGCCGCAAAGCCATATCAACAAAGCGGTATTCTTCACCTCTGCAGTCCTCATTTTTCTTCTGGTCGCCTTCGCCGCCTTTTTCCCCGACGTCGCTGACAAAAACTTCAAGCTTCTGCAGCAACAAATCTTCACCAACGCCAGCTGGTTTTATATTTTGGCCGTGGCGCTCATATTGCTCAGCGTGACGTTTCTGGGGCTTTCTCGTTACGGCGACATCAAACTTGGCCCCGATCATGCGCAACCCGATTTTCGCTATCACTCCTGGTTTGCCATGCTGTTTTCGGCGGGGATGGGCATTGGTCTGATGTTCTTCGGCGTGGCAGAACCGGTTATGCACTATCTCTCGCCGCCGGTCGGCACGCCCGAGAGCATCGAGGCGGCCAAACAAGCCATGCGCCTGACCTTTTTCCACTGGGGGCTGCATGCCTGGGCGATCTACGCCATCGTGGCGTTGATTCTGGCCTTCTTCAGCTATCGGCATGGCCTGCCGTTGACCCTGCGCTCCGCGCTTTATCCGATCATCGGCGATCGCATTTATGGCCCTATCGGCCACGCCGTCGATATCTTCGCCGTCATCGGCACCGTATTCGGGGTCGCGACCTCGCTGGGTTATGGCGTATTGCAGGTCAACGCCGGGCTTAACCACCTGTTTGGCGTGCCAATCAACGAAACCGTTCAGGTGATATTAATCGTGGTGATTACCGGGCTGGCCACCATTTCCGTGGTTTCCGGGCTGGAGAAGGGCATACGCTTTCTGTCGGAGCTGAACCTCAGCCTGGCGCTGTTGCTCCTGGCCTTGGTCTTGCTGTTGGGGCCAACCGTTTTGCTGTTGAAATCCTTTGTGGAAAATACCGGCGGCTATCTGTCCGAGCTGGTCAGCAAGACGTTCAATCTGTATGCCTATGAACCCAAATCCAGCAACTGGTTAGGCGGATGGACGCTGCTCTACTGGGGGTGGTGGCTCTCCTGGTCGCCTTTCGTCGGTATGTTCATCGCTCGGGTTTCCCGCGGCCGAACCATCCGCGAATTTGTCACGGGCGTGCTGTTCGTCCCGGCAGGCTTCACCCTCATGTGGATGACGGTGTTCGGCAACAGCGCCATTTACCTCATCATGGAACAGGGCGCGACAGACCTCGCCACTACGGTACAGCAAGATGTAGCGTTGGCGTTGTTTAACTTCCTGGAGCATTTCCCGTTCTCCAGCGTGCTTTCGTTTATCGCCATGGCGATGGTGATCGTCTTTTTTGTCACGTCCGCCGATTCCGGCGCCATGGTCGTAGATACGCTGGCTTCGGGCGGCTCCAGCAACACGCCTGTTTGGCAACGCATTTTCTGGGCGTCGCTGATGGGCATCGTCGCCATCGCCTTGCTGATCGCCGGGGGGCTCAGCGCGCTGCAAACCGTCACCATCGCCAGCGCATTGCCGTTCTCGGCCATCTTGCTGATATCCATTTACGGTTTGCTTAAAGCGCTGCGCCGCGACCTGACCAAGCGCGACAGCCAAAATATGGCCACCATCGCCCCCACCGCCGCCCGCAACCCCATTCCCTGGCAGCGCAGGCTGCGTAATATCGCTTATTTGCCAAAGCGCTCGCTGGTTAAGCGCTTTATGGACGAAGTCATCCAGTCGGCCATGACGCTGGTGCAGGAGGAGCTGAGTAAGCAAGGCACGCTCAGCAGTATCAACACCGGCGCGGAAGATCGCATTCGTTTCGAGGTTGATTTAGGCGATGAGCTTAACTTTATCTATGAAGTCAGACTGCGCGGCTACAGCTCGCCGACCTTCGCCCTGGCCGGGCTGGATAATGATGAACAGCAAGCCGAGCAGCACAAATATTATCGCGCGGAGATCTACCTGAAAGAAGGCGGCCAGAACTACGACGTCATGGGCTGGAATCAGGAGCAGTTGATCAACGATATTCTCGACCAGTACGAAAAGCATCTGCATTTCTTGCATCTGGTGCGCTGAATGCCGACATGCCGTCCCCCGGGGCGGCATTTTTTTGCCCTGCTTTCTTCACCACGGCGCTGACACAAGTTTGGGTCGCCGTTCACCTCGTTCTTCCCCTAGGGAAGGACATAATCCATCGTGTAGCGGTGCGCGCCTTGGTCGATCTCGATCGTCATCGTTCCACTCAATTGCGTCAGCTCACCCGTCCCGGAATCGGGGACGACCGTCAACTGCAGCGACGAAACCCCACGGTTCATGGTGCCGCTGTGCTGTAACACGAAGCTGCCCTTGTGGCCATGCAAGGTCCCCGTTACGCGCTCCATTGCCACATAACCGGCGGAGCCATGCGCATCCATGCGTACAGCCAGCATTTCTCCGAGGCTGGCCGCAGTCAGGTCACCATGAAATTGCTTATCAATCGTCATCCGACTGAGCTTGGCCGTCTCAATTTCAGCCGTTGCGGTTTGCGGCGTCAATTTGACGTCGAATGTTCCTGTCGCATGCATTTTACAAACCCCTTTGTTAAGGTTGATGACACAGACGCATCGGTGCGCGCTGCGTTCCTGGCAATGGCCGCGGCAAAGATTAAACGCGCCCATACAGATCAATCTGTCGAGTTATAAAATCGTCATTATCTTCCAGCAGCTATCGCGGCGCATAACGCGGCGCGAAGACATATGTGAATGTATCAGGAGCGACCAGGTAGATGATTGCAAAAACGCGACAAGTCGCCCCGCATGACGGTAGCTCAAGATGACGGCCGGGAATGCCAAACCGCGCGGAGTGCTGCATCCGCAGCCGACGCAAAGTCAGTTTATACACGAGCGCCACTCGCCATCAGCTGCGTTGGCCGATCTGGTCGAGCACTACTGGTGCGTGCGCTGGGATCTGCGGGAGTTACCGCCTCAGCGGCAAGCGACGCTGCCCCACCCCAACGTACATCTGGTGATCGAACGGAATGAATCATACGTTTACGGCGTTCACACCGATCGCTTCGAGCGGCTCCTTGAAGGGCGAGGCTTCGCCTTCGGCATCAAGTTTAAGCCGGGCGGCTTCCATCCCTTTCTGCAAGCGCCCATATCGACGCTCGCGAACCGCTCGATGCCTGCGCAGACCGTGTTTGGCGCTGATTGCCAGTCGCTGGCGACGCGTATCGCCACGTGCGCTACGACGAGTGCGATGACGCTCGTGGCGGAGACTTTCCTGCTGGCGCAGCGGCCCCAACCCGACCCTAACGTCGCGCGAGCGAACAGGCTCGTGGCCGCTATCGCCGACAACCTTGGCATAACGTCGGTAAACCAATTGCTGGGCACTGCGGCGATAGACAAACGCGCGCTACAGAGGCTATTTCATAAATACGTAGGCGTCGGCCCCAAATGGGTGATCCAACGCTATCGTCTGCATGAAGCCATCGCGCAACTGCAGGCTCACGCGCCTCGCGATTGGAGCAGGCTGGCGCTGGAATTGGGCTATTTTGATCAGGCCCATTTCGCTCGCGATTTTCGCGCTCTGGTGGGCCAGTCGCCCAGCGAGTATGTCAGGTCCCTGCACGCGAAGAATAACGGCATACAGGCGGCCTTTGCCAAACGCTGACCTGCTTTATTGAGAGACAAGGCGCAATGTCAGAATGACTTCGGCGAGATGAGTGCCAGAGGCTGAAACGGGAAATAACGCGTGCTGTGAACGTGTAAGACGAAGGAGTTAACGGGCTTGGAGCGGGTGAAGGGAATCGAACCCTCGTATGCAGCTTGGGAAGCTGCCGTTCTACCATTGAACTACACCCGCATCGGTGTGCGACAGGCATTATAACCGGTTATCGGCGGCGGGCAAGCGGAGATGGCGCGTAACTGTCGATGTTTTAAGCGGTTAAGTCCCGTAGACGAAAAAAAACCGGCGCAGTTGCCCGCACCGGTTGTTGCACGCTAAACGCGATTATTTCTGCGGGCGCATCGCCGGGAACAGAATCACGTCGCGGATGGTGTGGCTGTTGGTGAACAGCATCACCATGCGGTCGATGCCGATGCCCAGACCGGCGGTCGGCGGCAGGCCGTGCTCCAGCGCGGTGACGTAGTCTTCGTCGTAGAACATCGCTTCGTCGTCGCCGGCGTCTTTGGCGTTCACCTGATCGGCGAAGCGCTGCGCCTGGTCTTCGGCGTCGTTCAGCTCGGAGAAGCCGTTGCCGATTTCACGGCCGCCGATGAAGAACTCGAAGCGGTCGGTGATTTCCGGGTTCACGTCGTTGCGGCGCGCCAGCGGCGACACTTCAGCCGGGTACTCGGTGATGAAGGTCGGCTGAATCAGATGGCTTTCCGCCACTTCTTCGAAGATCTCGGTCACGACGCGGCCCAGGCCCCAGCTCTTCTCGACCTTGATGCCGATGGATTCCGCGATGGCCACCGCTTTGCCCATGTCGGCCAGGTCAGCCAGATCGGTTTCCGGACGGTATTTCTTGATCGCCTCGGTCATGGTCAGCTTCTCGAACGGCTTGCCGAAGTCGAACACTTCGTCGCCGTACTGCACCTGAGAGGTGCCCAGCACTTTCTCGGTCAGGGTGCGGAACAGCGTCTCGGTCAGCTCGATCAGGTCTTTGTAATCCGCGTAAGCCATGTAGAGTTCCATCATGGTGAACTCTGGGTTGTGACGCGGAGAAACGCCTTCGTTGCGGAAGTTGCGGTTGATTTCGAACACGCGCTCAAAGCCGCCGACCACCAGACGCTTCAGATACAGTTCCGGCGCGATGCGCAGGTACATGTCGATATCCAGCGCATTGTGGTGGGTGATGAACGGACGCGCCGACGCGCCGCCCGGGATCACCTGCATCATCGGGGTTTCGACTTCCATGAAGCCGCGTTCCACCATGAAGTTACGGATAGCCGACATCACCTGAGAACGCACCTTGAAGGTGTTGCGCGATTCTTCGTTGGCGATCAGATCCAGGTAACGCTGGCGGTAACGGGTTTCCTGATCCGCCAGGCCGTGGAATTTGTCCGGCAGCGGACGCAGCGCTTTGGTCAGCAGACGCAGTTCGGTGCAGTGGATCGACAGTTCGCCGGTCTTGGTTTTGAACAGCTTGCCGCGCGCGCCGAGGATATCGCCCAGGTCCCACTTCTTGAACTGTTCGTTGTACACGCCTTCAGCCAGATCGTCGCGCGCGACGTACAGCTGAATGCGGCCGCCCACGTCCTGCAGCGTAACGAAGGATGCCTTGCCCATAATGCGGCGGGTCATCATGCGGCCGGCGACGGTCACTTCTACGCCCAGCGCTTCCAGCTCTTCGTTGTCTTTATCGCCGTATGCGGCGTGCAGTTTGTCGGAGGTGGAGTCGCGACGGAAGTCGTTCGGGAACGCAATGCCGTTCTCACGCAGGCCGGCCAGTTTCTCGCGGCGGGACTGCAGCTCGTTATTGAGATCCAGCGCCTGATCGGCGCCCTGTACTTGTTGTTCAGACATTTCTATTCCTCATAACCCGGCTTTCAAACTTGCCTCAATGAATTTATCCAGGTCGCCATCCAGTACGGCCTGCGTGTTACGCGTTTCGACGTTGGTGCGCAAATCCTTGATGCGGGAGTCATCCAGCACGTAAGAACGGATTTGGCTGCCCCAGCCGATGTCGGACTTGTTGTCTTCCATCGCCTGTTTATCAGCATTTTTCTTTTGCATCTCAAACTCGTACAGCTTGGCTCGCAGCTGTTTAAACGCTTGATCCTTGTTCTTATGCTGAGAACGATCGTTCTGGCACTGCACCACGATGTTGGTTGGCAGGTGAGTAATACGTACGGCGGATTCGGTTTTGTTGACGTGCTGACCGCCCGCACCGGAGGCGCGGTACACGTCGATGCGCAGATCCGCCGGGTTGATATCGATGTCGATATCGTCGTCCACTTCCGGGTAGATGAACACCGAGCTGAACGAGGTGTGGCGACGGCCGCCGGAGTCGAACGGGCTCTTGCGCACCAGGCGGTGAACGCCGGTTTCAGTGCGCAACCAGCCGAACGCGTAGTCGCCGATGATCTTGATGGTGGCCGATTTCAGGCCCGCAACGTCGCCGTCGGACTCTTCGATCACTTCGGTCTTGAAGCCCTTGGCTTCGGCCCAGCGCAGGTACATGCGCAGCAGCATGCTGGCCCAGTCTTGCGCTTCGGTGCCGCCGGAGCCGGCCTGAATGTCCAGATAGCAGTCGGCGCTGTCGTATTCGCCAGAGAACATGCGGCGGAATTCCAGCTGCTCGAGCTTGGCGATCAGTTGATCGAGTTCGGCGACCGCTTCGTTGAAGGTCTCTTCATCGTCGGCTTCCACCGCCAGCTCCAGCAGACCGCTGACGTCTTCGCTGCCCTGCTGCAGGTGATCGATGGTTTCAACGATGGCTTCCAGCGCGGCGCGCTCTTTGCCGAGCGCCTGTGCGCGCTCCGGTTCGTTCCAAACGTCCGGCTGCTCCAGCTCGGCGTTGACTTCTTCTAGGCGTTCCTTCTTGGCATCATAGTCAAAGATACCCCCTAAGAACCGCAGTCCGCTCGGACAGGTCCTGAATTCGGTTTTTTACCGGGTTAATTTCAAACATGGTTTTGCGTTCTTTTACGTTGATGTCGTCGATGGCGGAATGCCATTGGAACCGCTAATTCTAACGGATCCGGGCGGCAGTTTATAGCGAGTTGGTCAGTTTTTGTGGCGATCGGGAAGGATGCCGGGGATTGGAGAGCCCAATCCCCGAGTTGTGTTCAATTTCGCCTCAGCGCGGCCAAAGGTGCTGGATCAGCAGTTGCACGTTGCGGTTGCCGCGAAACTCGTTGACGTCGAGTTTGTAGGCCAGTTCCACTTCGCGCACGCTGCTGTCCGGCCACAGCGTGGTGTCCACGTTGAACGCGATGCCGTCGAGCAACGGGCCGCCGCCAAGCGGTTCCACCATCAGCTTCAGGTGTTTCTCACCCACCAACCGCTGCTGCAGGATGCGGAACTTGCCGTCGAAGGTCGGTTCCGGGAACGCCTGGCCCCACGGGCCGCCCTCGCGCAGCAGCTCCGCCGTCGTCAACGACAGCTCCTGCATCGCCAGTTCGCCATCGGACCAGATCACCCCTTCCAACATTGCCGGATCGAGCCATTCGCCCACCAGCTCGCCGAAACGCTGGCGGAACTCGTCGAATTTAGCCTCTTCCAGCGACAGCCCGGCCGCCATCGCGTGGCCGCCGAACTTCATCATCAGCCCGGGGTTCAGCATATCCAGCCGCTCCAGCGCGTCGCGCATGTGCAAGCCGGGCACCGAACGGCCGGAGCCTTTCAGGATGCCGTCGCCCGCCGGCGCGAAAGCGATCACCGGACGGTGGAAACGCTCTTTGATGCGCGAAGCGAGGATGCCCACCACGCCCTGATGCCATTCCGGGTGATACATCGCCAGCCCGTAAGGCAGCTCGGTGCTGGTGCGCTCCAGCTGATCGCACAGCTGCAGGGCTTCCACCTGCATGCCCTGCTCTATCTCGCGTCGCGTCTGGTTCAGCGCATCGAGATCGTTGGCCAGCATGCGCGCCTGCGCGATGTCGTCGCTCAGCAGCAGCGCCACACCGATCGACATGTCGTCCAGCCTGCCGGCGGCGTTGAGCCGCGGGCCGAGGGCGAAACCGAGATCGTTGGCCGCCAGTTGGCGGGCGTCGCGGTTGGCCACTTCGAGCAGCGCGCGGATGCCCGGTCGGCATTTGCCGGCACGGATGCGGTTTAATCCCTGATACACCAGAATGCGGTTGTTGGCGTCCAGCGGCACCACGTCGGCCACGGTGCCGAGCGCCACCAGATCCAGCAGTTCCGCCAGATTCGGCATCGCCAGCGCGCGCTGCTCGAACCAGCCGCTGTCCCGCAGCCGGGCGCGCAGCGCCAGCATCAGGTAGAACGCCACGCCTACCCCCGCCAGCGATTTGGACGGGAAGGCGCAGCCGCGCAGGTTGGGGTTAACGATCGCTTCAGCCGCCGGCAGGGTCTCGCCCGGCAGGTGGTGATCGGTCACCAGCACCTGCATGCCTTTGGCGTGCGCCACGTCGACGCCGGCGTGGGAGGAGATGCCGTTATCGACGGTAACAATGAGTTCCGCGCCGCGCGCCGCCGCCTGCTCCACCACTTCGGGGCTCAGGCCGTAACCGTCTTCGAAACGGTTTGGCACCAGATAATCGACGGCTGCGCCGCCCATGCTGCGCAGCGCCAGCACCGTCAGCGCGGTGCTGGTGGCGCCATCGGCGTCGAAATCGCCCACCACCATAATGCGGCGGCCGTCGGCCAGCGCTTGCTGCAACAGGCTGACGGCGTCGTCGATGCCGTCCAGCTGTTGCCAGGGCAGCATGCCTTTGACGCCGCGCTCCAGCTCTTGCTCAGCCTGCACGCCGCGCAGGGCGTAAAGCCGACGCAGAAGCGGCGGCAAACTGGCGGGCAGATGCGTGTCGTCCGCCGCCGGGCGGCGGCGTAGTTGCGTTTTGATACTCACCGGCGATTAACCACCGGCTTTGGTGGCGGCCTGATGCGCGTCCAGCATGGCGGCCATCTCTTTCGGCCCCTGATAGCCCGGGATCATCATGCCGTTTTCCAGGATGATGGCCGGCGTGCCCTGAATGCCGAACTGCACGCCCAGCTCGTAATGCTTGCTGATGTCGGTTTTGCAGGTCGCCGGAGAAACGGCGTCGCCCTTCATGGCGGCGTCGAACGCCTTGGCCTTGTCGGCGGTGCACCAGATCGACTGCATGTCTTTTTCAGCCTGGGAAGCCAGCCCCTGGCGCGGGAACGCCAGGTAACGCACGGTAATGCCCAGATCGTTGTACTCTTTCATCTGCTGATGCAGTTTGTGACAGTAACCGCAGGTGATATCGGTGAACACGGTGATCACGTGTTTCTCTTTCGGCGCTTTGTAAACGATCATCTGATCTTTCAGCGCGTCCATCTTGGTGCTCAGCAGTTGGTTGGTCACGTTGACCGGCTCTTTGCCGCTGACGTCGAACAGCGGGCCCTGCAGGATGTGCTTGCCGTCTTCGGAGGCGTACAGCACGCCGCTGTCGGTCAGCACGGTTTTCAGACCGTTGACCGGCGAAGGCTGCACGTCCGCCTGCTGAATGCCCAGGCTGGCGAGCGCTTTTTTGATCGCCGCGTCATCGGCATGGGCGGCGCCGGCCACCGAAGCCACCAGCAGAGAGAGCAGCATTAAACCTTTTTTCATTGTTCCAATCCTTTCGAACCCGCCGCTCAGGCGCGCGGGTGATGCTGTTGATGTAGCTGTTTCAGTCGTTCGGTCGCTACATGAGTATAAATTTGCGTGGTCGAGAGATCGCTGTGGCCTAACAACATCTGTACGACACGGAGATCGGCCCCATGGTTCAGCAAATGGGTGGCGAACGCGTGCCGCAACACGTGCGGCGACAGACGCTCGCTGTCGATGCCCGCAAGGATGGCATAGTGTTTGATGCGATGCCAGAACGTCTGTCGGGTCATTTGCTGACACCGGTTGCTGGGGAACAGCACATCCAGCGTCTGGCCGTTGACCAGCCACGGGCGACCGTGCTCCAGATAATTTTCGATCCAGTAGACCGCTTCTTCGCCCAGCGGCACCAGCCGCTCCTTGTTGCCCTTGCCGATCACCCGCACCACGCCCTGACGCAGGCTGACATCGCTGATGTTCAACCCCACCAGCTCAGAGACCCGCAGCCCGGTCGCGTACAACACCTCGAGCATCGCCTTGTCGCGCAGCTCCAGCGGCTGATCGACGCAGGGCGCCTGCAGCAGCGCATCGACCTGCGCCTCGCTCAGATCCTTCGGCAAACGCTGCGGCAGCTTCGGGGAAGCCAGCTGTGCGGTGGGATCGTCGGCGCGCAGCTTTTCGCGGTACAGATACTGAAACAGGCGACGCATGGCGCTCAGCAAGCGCGCAGAGCTGGTGGCCTTGTAGCCGCCGTCCACCCGCTCGGCGAGAAACGCCTGCAGATCCAAGGCCTGAGCCTGCAGCAAGTCGGTGTTTTGCTGGCCAAGCCAGGCGCCCAGGGCCTGCAAATCCAGCCGGTAGGAGGCCAGCGTATTTTCCGCCAGATTGCGCTCAAGCCACAGCGCATCCAGGAATTGCTCAATCAGCGCATTGTCTTGCTGTTGCACGCGGTCCTCTCTTCGTTGCATTTCCACCCGCGCCATTATGCCTTAAGCCGACGCAAATCAGGTATACTCGCTGCAATTCTCTAAACAGCAACGTAACGGTTTACACATGAAGATTGGTCTGTTTTACGGCTCCAGCACCTGCTACACCGAGATGGCGGCAGAAAAAATCCGTGAGATTCTGGGTGAAGACCTGGTCGACCTGCACAACCTGAAAGACGTCTCGCCCAAGCTGATGGAGGACTATTCCATTCTCATCCTCGGCATCCCGACCTGGGATTTCGGCGAACTGCAGGAAGACTGGGAAGCGATCTGGCCGCAGCTGCCGGCGCTGGATCTGAAAGGCAAGATCGTCGCCATGTACGGCATGGGCGATCAGCTCGGTTACGGTGAGTGGTTCCTCGACGCGCTGGGCATGCTGCACGATCACATCGCGCCGCTGGGCGTGCAGTTCATCGGCTTCTGGCCAACTGAGGGCTTCGAGTTCACCAGCCCCAAACCGCTGAGCGCCGACGGCAAACACTTCGTCGGCCTGGCGCTCGATGAGGTCAACCAATACGATCTGAGCGAAGAGCGCCTGCAGCAATGGTGCGAACAGATCCTGTTGGAGATGGAGCCGCTGCTGTAGCCGCTATCGGGCGATCTTCCCCAAACGCCGAGCGCCGGCGACATGATTCGCGCCGGCGCCCCCTATCAGTCTTGTTCGCCGTCACCCGCCGGCGGATACAGCAACAGCTGCCGCAGGTGGCGCCACTCCTCTTTGCTCATGCAGTCGGAAGCCAGCCACAGCCGACGGCGCTTTTTGCCCTCCATAGGCTGTAGCGTCAGCAGCAGGCCGTAGCCCGGCATCCAGGGCTTTTTCGCCAGCCGCCATTCTCGGCCGTGCCAGCTGAAACGCCTGTCCGCCAGCAGCCGCAGTTCACCCTGCACCGCAGCGATGCGCTTCTGGCTGCGAATGCACTGAAACACCACCAGCGTCAGCAACACCAGCCAGAGCGGACCAAAGCCTTCCGGCCAGGGCGAAATCAGGATCAGCAGGATCAGGACGCCGTGGGTCAACAGAGAGAACAGCTGGGTGCGCCAGGAAATGCGGATATCACATCGCCACTGGGCCACGATCTTTATTTCGCGTTTGGATCAGGGTCACCATTCTTTGCAGCTCGCTGTCCTGCGGCGCGCCATGATTCATCAGCCAGTTGAACAAATCGGGATCGTCGCACTCGAGCAGACGGATGAACAGCGCCTTGTCCGCGTCATTCAGGCTGTCGTATTCGTATTCGAAGAACGGCATGATGGAGATGTCCAGCTCGCGCATGCCACGACGGCAAGCCCAGTGAATACGTGCTTTGTTGTTAATATCCATGTTGTTATGACTCACCTCTTTTCAGCGCGGCAGCGCCAGCGCAGGGTTCAAATGACACACTGTATGGCAACGCCGTCGCAATATAATTCCATCAACCGGGGATCTGTCTGCAAGGGTGCCCTGGCCGCAAGCCTATAGAGTAACAATTTGACATACACGCCGGGAAGGCGCTTTGTGGCGGAAAACGCAATAAAGCGCAAAATGCCAAAAAAAGCGCCCCCCGGCGCCGCGGCGCGAATAACAGTTTGCAAAGCCCGCCGCCTCTTTTACCATGGGTTCAATACCCTTCAGGTAAGCTAAACGTTGAGCAGGAACTTACTATGGCGCATAACATTCCATTCCCACCCCGTCAGCCCTCCGCTTCCACCCATCTGCCCCTGACGCTGATCTCGCTGGAAGATTGGGCGCTGGTGACGCTGAACGGGCCGGACGCGGTGAAATATCTCCAGGGCCAGGTGACGGCGGACATCGACGCGCTGGCGGCCGATCAACACGTGCTGTGCGCCCACTGCGACGCCAAGGGCAAAATGTGGAGCAACCTGCGTCTGTTCCACCGTGGCGAAGGCTTCGCCTATCTGGAGCGCCGCAGCGTGCTGGACAGCCAACTGGCTGAAATCAAAAAATATGCGGTGTTTTCCAAAGTCACCATCGCCGCCGATAATGACGCGGTATTGCTGGGGGTCGCCGGTTTCCAGGCGCGCGCCGCGCTGGCGGGCCTGTTCGCCACGCTGCCGAGTGCCGAGCACCCGGTGGTGCAGGAAGGCGAAACCACGCTGCTGCACTTCGCTGCGCCGGCGGAACGTTTTCTGCTGGTGACCCGCCCCGCCGTGGCCGAACAGCTGATCGGCAAACTGCATGATCAGGCGGAACTGAATGACAGCAGCCAGTGGCTGGCGCTGGAGATCGAAGCCGGTTATCCGATTATCGACGCCGCCAACAGCGCGCAGCTGATCCCGCAGG
This sequence comes from Serratia sp. ME47, assembly GCF_903970925.1. NCBI lineage: Bacteria > Pseudomonadati > Pseudomonadota > Gammaproteobacteria > Enterobacterales > Yersiniaceae > Serratia > Serratia sp. ME47. The sequence goes on from NZ_CAJCKE010000002.1 coordinate 132,158, forward strand.
CCACCAACCTGCAGGCGCTGGAAGGCATCAGCTTCAGCAAGGGCTGCTATACCGGCCAGGAGATGGTGGCGCGCGCCAAATTCCGCGGCGCCAACAAACGCGCGCTCTACTGGCTGGAAGGTAAAGCCGCTCGCGCCCCGCAGGCGGCGGAAGATCTGGAGCTGCAGCTGGGTGAAAACTGGCGCCGCACCGGCACCGTACTGGCGTCGAGCCAATTGGCCGACGGCACGCTGTGGGTGCAGGTGGTAATGAACAACGATTTGGACGCCGACAGCAAGCTGCGGGTGCGCGACGATGCCGCCAGCCAGTTGGCGATCAAACCGTTGCCCTACTCGCTGGCCGAAGAGAAATAATTCGTCGGCCGCAGGCGCCCTGCCTGCGGCCATCTTCGTTACTCGTCCAACTCCCCGTCGCGCTGCACCAGATAAATCAGCACCAAAATGATGGTGATGAAGAAACGAAAGGCATCGGGAACGCCGTTCCACTGCTTCGACATCCACATGCCGAACCACTCGCCGCCTATCGACATGAAACCGACCTGCCAGGTGAGGAAGCCCAGCGTCAGGCCGACCACCGCCAGCTTTTTGCGGCCGTTAAAGGCCCTGGCGGGCAGTTTAAGGCCGCCCAACAGTCGCAGGCCGCCGATCCAGCACAGCAGCGCGGTCAGGCTTTCCAGCGCAATGATGAAAATATAACCGGCGTGATGCAGCCACGGCGTCTGTATCGAGCGATAGCCGATGGTGGCGTCGGGGAAAATCGTGTCCATCATAAAGACATGGCGCACAAAGGCGAAGTTGGAGCCGTAGTCGCTGATGTTGCCGAAGGCGACCAGCGAAGCGAACAAGGCGATAGCGCAGACCAGCAGCGCTTTGGATAAGCGAACGATCATCTTGGTGAGTCCTGAACAGAGGTTAAAGAAACGGTATGCGGGCTCAGAAATGAAGGAACGGGCTTGCTGGATACCCGAAAGAAGCAAGCGCCTCTTTTTTAAAACAAAAGAGGCGCCAGTTCAATACGCATTCAGACGTAGCGGCAACGCTTAGACGTACAGGTAGATCGCCATGAAATGGCAGGCGCTGCCGCCGAGCACAAAGCCGTGCCAGATGGCGTGGCCAAAGCGAATGCGCTTGGAAGCGTAGAAAATCACGCCCAGGGTATAGACCACCCCGCCGATCGCCAGCAGCGTGACGCCGCCGGCCTCCAGCCGCGTGACCAACTGATAAATCACGATCAGCGACAGCCAGCCCATCGTCAGGTAGGTCACCAACGACAGGGCTTCAAAACGGTGGGCGAAGGCCAGTTTGAACAGCACGCCGAGCAGCGCCAACCCCCAGATTACCGCCATCAATCCCTTCGCCAGCGGCGAATCCAGCCCCACCAGCAAAAACGGCGTGTAAGTGCCGGCAATCAGGAGATAAATGGCGCAGTGATCGAACTTTTTCAGCCAATGCTTGGCCTTCTGGTGCGGAATCGCATGGTACAGCGTGGAAGCGAGAAACAGCAGGATCATGCTGCCGCCGTACAGGCTGTAACTGGTGATGGCCGTCGCATCGGCGCCGGTATTCACCGCCTGCACCAACAGCAACACCAGGCCGACGATGCCGAACACCAGCCCGATGCCGTGGCTGATGCTGTTGGCGATCTCTTCCGCCCACGGATAAGCCGCGGCGACAATCTTATTGGTCCCGGCTTTCACTACGTCCGTTTTCCCCATAACGCGCAACCCCTCAAAATGCCCTGCTTTGTTCGAAATTAACGCAAAGCAGCTTAACTGAGAATAATTCCAGTGTACACGTGTACGCTAAAATAAAAATGTGAACGCGTGTAACCATCGAAATCCCCTGCCCGGTGGTCTACAATCGTCAGGCTTCAACCCACCCACCTTGAGGTTTACACCATGTCATCCGCTGTACCCGCGTTAGATTTCGGTTCAATGACCCAGGCCATCCAGTTCCTGATGGAAATCGATAAGTTGAAAGGCGTGCAACGCCGCACCAAAGTACTGGGCACCCAGCGCCAGGAAAACTCCGCCGAACACAGTTGGCACTTCGCCATCGCCGCCATGAGCCTGGCCCCGTACGCCGGTGATGACGTAGACATTCAGCGCGTGATCCAGATGGCGCTGCTGCATGACATCGTGGAAATCGACGCCGGTGACGTACTGGTCTACGATCTGGCCGCCCGCGCGGCGATCCACGATCAGGAAGTGGCGGCGGCGCGCCGTCTGTTCGGCATGCTGCCGCAGACACAGCGCGAGTATTTCACCGCTTTATGGCAGGAGTATGAAGAGGGCGAAAGCGCCGATGCCCGCTTCGCCTTGCTGCTGGATCGCACCATGCCGATGCTGATGAACCTGCACAACGAAGGCCAGAGCTGGGTGGAAAACGGCATCAGCCTGGAGCAGGTACTGTCGCGCAATGCGGCGATCGCCGACGTGCATCCCGAGCTGTGGCGCCACCTGGAGCAACATCTGCGGGACGCGCAGCGCAAAGGCTGGTTGAAATAAGGGAACCGGGCTGCCGCCTCCGCGCCGCAGCCCGTTATCGTCACGCGAACGTCCGTTGGCGTTCCAACGCCTCCTCATAGCTCGGCATCGATCCCGCCGCACCGGCGCGCTCCACGCAGACCGCCGCATAGGCGGCGGCAAAGCGCACCGCCTCGGCTAACGGCACCTGATTCGCCAGTTGCGCCGCCAAGGCGCCGTTAAACGCATCGCCCGCGCCGGTGGTGTCTTTCGGCTGTGCCGGAAACGCCGGGATCAGCTCGCTGTTTTCCCCGTCCGAGAACAACGCCCCCTGCGTGCCCAACGTCACGATCAGCAAACGAATGCCCTTGGCGTGCAACACCTGCGCCGCCTGGCGCGCCGAAGCCACATCGCGCACCGGCACGCCGGTCAGCAACGTGCACTCGGTGGCGTTGGGCGTCAGCAGATCGACCTGCGCCAACAGGCTGTCCGGCACCGGCTGAAACGGCGCCGGGTTGAGTATGATGAACGTTTGCGCTTCGCGGGCAATGGCGATCACCTGCTCGATCGCCGGCAGGTTGTTCTCCAATTGAGTCAGCAGAATATCCGCCGCGGCGATCGCCGGCCGGCACTGACGCACCTCGTCTTCGCTGACCGTCAGGTTGGCGCCGGGATCGACGGCGATCATGTTTTCCGCATCCTCGCCGGCAACGTAGATAAGCGCATTGCCGGTGGGGCAATCGCCGGTAGAGAACAGCGTCACCGCATCGAAACCGGCGGCGGCGAGGTGGCGCCGGGCGAACGTGCCGAAGTCGTCGCGCCCCACCTTGCCGATATAATGCACCCGCGCTCCGGCGCGCAGCGCGGCGGTCGCCTGGTTGGCACCCTTGCCGCCCGCCCCCATCATGCTGTTGCGGGCGATCAGCGATTCGCCGGGCTGCGGAAAGCGCGCCATGCCGGCGACGATATCCAGGTTGAACGAACCGAACACGCAGACTTTGCCTTTCATTGCTGGTACTCCCTGCTCAATTGGAGGTGGCGCCGGGCGGCCAGACAGGCGCCTTTGCTGCCGGTTTCATCGCTGAGGCGGCTGACGGAGATCGTCAGCCCCTGCGCCGGCTGCGGCGCGCGCAGATGACGGCGGATCTCTTGCTCCAGCCGCACCAGCGGAAAACCGCGCATGGCGATCACGCCGCCGCCCAGGATCAGGCGCTGGGGGTCGATCACGTTCATTTCGACGGCGATGGTCTGCGCCAATCGCTCGACGAAGCGCTGCAGATCCGGATGATCGCCGTGGCGTTCGAACAGCCGGTCGAACGGCGTTTGCGCCGCATTGGCGCGCGCCCAGCCGGTTAGCCAGTGACCGGACGTCAGACTCTCGACGCAGCCCCGTTTACCGCACGGGCATTCGCCCTGATGGCCCGGCCAGGGAATGTGCCCCAGCTCGCCGGCGGCGCCGTGCGCGCCGTGGTAGAAATCGCCGTTCAGCCACAGGCTGTTGCCCATGCCGGTGCCCAGATACAGCCCGACCGCCACCTGCGGCAACGCCGGCAGCTGCTGCAGATCCCACCACAGCAGATGATTGACGTCCTTGTCCATTCGCACCGGCAGCGCCAGCAAATCGGCCAACAACGCCGCCACCGGCTGAGCGTCCAGCGCCGGGATAAACGGCAGCGACAGCACCCGCGAGCGATCGCGGCTGAGGATCCCCGGCAGCCCCAGCATCACCTGCGCCACCTGACGATCTTGGCACTGCCCGGCGATCAGCCGGCCCAACGCCGCCAGCGGATCGGCCTGCCGCGCCCAGTCGGCGGTCGCTATCTTGCGGTAACCGCTGAATTCACCTTCATCATCCATCAACAGCAGGCGGGTATTGGTGCCGCCGACGTCAACGCCAAGAAAATACCGCATCATGTCCCCCGCCTCAGGCCGCCTGCCGCATCTGATCCAGCATTTTTTCCCATGCCGTCTCCAGATCCGGATCGAGATTGAACAGCCCGGAGCTGCCGACGATCAACACTTCTGCACCGGCGCCCATCAGATCGCGGTAAGTGCGCTGGTTGCAGGATCCGTCGATCTCGATCAGATAGCGCAGATTTTGTTGGCTTTTCAGATCGCGCAATTGGCGGATCTTTTCCAGCATTTCGGGAATGAACGGCTGCCCGGCATAGCCCGGATCGACGGTCATGACGGTGACCTTGTCCAGCAGGTGAAGGTAGTGGCGAATAAACTCCACCGGCGTGGCCGGGTTCAGCACCACCCCCACTTTTTTGCCCAGCGCGCGGATTTGATTGATCACCCGAAACGCGTCGCGGTTGATGGTTTCAGCGTGCGGGCAGATAAAGTCCGCGCCGGCGCGGGCGATTGGCTCGATAAAGTCGGTCGGGTTCTCCACCATCAGATGCACATCCAGCAACAACGAAGTGTGCGGGCGGATCTGTTCGATAAAGAACGGCGACAGCGTGATGTTTTTAACGTAATGCCCGTCCATGATGTCGATATGCAGCATATCGGCGCGGCGGTTCAGCACCGCCAATTGCTGGCGGATATCCATCAGGTTCATGCACATCAGTGAAGGCGAAATCTGGTATTTCATTAGCGTTATCCTGCGCAAAAGGGAAAAGGATCAGTGGCCCGCCGCGGTTCTGGCCTGGGCCGCGCTGCGGCGCATCGCCCGCCGCTGCCGATAGCGATGCCGGAAAAACTTCAGCGCCAGCACCGCGATCAGCACGGCGCCCCACATCGCCAGACTGAAATGCGGGCTGACGTTCATCAGATTCAAACCGGTCGCGATCACCTGTAGCACGATTAGCGCCAGCACCACGCCGCTGACCCGGCCAAAACCGCCGAACGGATCGGTGCCGCCCAGAATGATCGCCAGCACCGTCAGCAGCAGGTAAGAGTCGCCGTAGCCCATGCGCGCCGAGTTGAAGCGCGCCATCATCACCAGCCCGGCAATGACGCACAGCAGGCTGGAGAGGGTGTAAATGGCGATCAGCACCCGATGAGTATTCACGCCGCTGAAGTGGGTGGCGTTGATGTTGCTGCCGCTCATGTAGATGCATTTGCCGAGCCGGGTTTTCTGCAGGAACAGTGCCAGCAAGGCGGCGACCACCAGGAAGATCCACAGTGGCACCGGCACGCCCAGCACGCTCTCGGCGCCGATAAACCGCACGATCTCCGGCATGCCGCTCAGGGCTGCGCCGCGCGTCAGGTAGATGCCGATGCCGTTGACCGTGGTCATGGTGGCCAGCGTCACCAAAATCGGGTGCGCGCCGACGTAGGCCACCAGTGCGCCGGTCGCCGCGCCGATAAGCCCGGCCAGCAGCATCGCCGCCGCCAGCGCCAAGGCCAGCCACAGCGCCTGCAAGCCCAGCCCGGCGTCCGCCGGCAGGTAGCTGATGAACAGCCAGGCCATCAGCAGGCTGGTCAGGTTGGCGCTGGCGATAATGCACAGGTTCAGGCCGCCGCTGAGGATCGGAATGAACATCGCCAGCGTCAGCAGGCCCAGCTCCGGCAGCTGGAAGGCCACACTGGTGAAGGTGGCGCCGCTGAAGAAGCGCCCCGGCATCAGCAGGCTGAAGGCGAGCACCACCGCCAGCAGCAACGCCAGCAAACCGACGGCGGCCCCGTCCGGACGAAATTTCAGGTTGTTGCCCATCAAGCGCTCCTCAGGCGAAACCAACGTCGGTTTCTTTGCGTTTCTTGTAGTGAGTGACGGTGATCGCCGCGACGATCACCAGACCGATCACCACGTTCATGAAGTAGCTGGACACGCCGATCAGGTTGAGGCCGTTTTTCAGCACGCCGATCAGGAACACGCCCATCAGCGTGCCGACAACGCTGCCCTTGCCGCCGTTCAGGCTGGCGCCACCCAGCACCACCGCCGCCAGCACGTCGAGCTCGCCGCCCACCAACGCGTTGGGCACCACTTCCCCCATGCGATACACCTGCACCAGGCCGCCGATCGCCGCCATCGCGCCCAGATAGCCATAGGCGAACAGATGCAGCAGGCCGACGCGAATGCCGATGCGCCGCGCCGATTCCGCATCCCCACCCACGGCAAACAGCTGGCGCCCGAGGTGCGTTTTGTTCAGCAGCAGCCAGGTCAGCAGCGCCACCGCCAGCATCACCAGCGTCGGCAAACCGAGCTGATAGCTCTGCTCACCCAGTTGGAACGGCAGCACGCTGCGCGGCAGCGTCCACCAGTCCGGCAATGCGTACAGGCTGCGGCCGTTGGTCAGCCACATCAGCATGCCGAACAACAACGCCTGCATGCTGATGGTGACGATGATCGAGACGATGCGCAGGCAGTAGATCAACAGCGCGTTGACCATGCCGAGCGCGGCGCCGATCGCCAACGCCAGCAAAATACTGCCCGCCGGGCTGACCAGGCCGTAATGCGTCGCCAGCGTGGCGATCAGGTACTGCACCACCGAGGCGACTGCGGCGAAGGAAATGTCGATGCCGCCGGTCACCAGCACCACGAACAGGCCGAGGGCGAATATGCCGCTCACCGCGTAGCTTTCGCTGAGATCGAGCAGGTTTTGCACCGTCAAAAACTGATCGCTGAGCAGCGAAAAGACGATGACCGTCAGCAGCAGCACCCAGGCCAGGTAGCCTTCGTTGCCGCGCGGTTTCAGACTGAATCTACGCATTAACCGCCTCCGCCAGCTGCTGCTGGCTCACCTGCTCTGGCAGGTACTCGCCGATCACGCTGCCGCCGCTAAAGTGCAGCACCCGATCGCAGTTGTAATACACCTCGGGCACCTCGTCGGAGATCAGCAGAATCGCTATCCCCTCCTGCGCCAGCAGATGAATCAGTTGGTAGATGCTGGCCTTGGCGCCGACGTCGACACCGACGGTCGGCGAGTCGAGGATCAGGATCCGCGGTTGGGTCAGCACCCACTTGGCCAGCACGATCTTTTGCTGATTGCCGCCGGACAGCGTCGAAACCGCCTGATCCGGATCCGCCACCCGCACGCCGAGTTTGGCGATCCACTCCGCGACGATGCGATTCTTGCGGTAATCGTCGATCAGGCGAAAACGCCCGCGCAGCTTATCGAGAATGGTCAGCACCGCGTTGTCCGCCACCGACTGTTGCTGCACCAGCCCCAGCGTCAGGCGATCCTCCGAGACATAACCGATGCCGGCCCTGATCGCGTCCTCATGGCCGCGAAAGCGCACCGGTTTGCTGTCGAGGTAAAGCTTGCCGCTGTCCGGCCGGGTCATGCCGAACAGGCTCAGCGCCAGCTCGGTGCGCCCGGAGCCGAGCAGTCCGCACAGCCCGAGCACCTCGCCCTGATGCAGGCGGAAGCTGACATCGTGATACTGCCCGGCGCGGCTGAGACGATCCGCCTCCAGCATCACCCGATCCTTATTCATGCTCGGTGACTTCAGGCGATAGTCCAGCGTCAGGCCGGTCATCAATTCGGTCAGGCGATCGCCGGTGATCTCCGCCGCCGGCCAGGTGCCGATCTTGTTGCCGTCGCGGATCACCGTGACGCGATCGGAGATCTCCAGCACCTCGTCCAGCCGATGGCTGACGAACACCACGCAGATGCCCTGCGCTTTCAAATAATCCACCGTGCGCAGCAGCTGATTGACCTCGGTGCGGGTCAGCGAGGCGGTCGGTTCATCCATGATCACCAGCCGTGCCTGCGCCACCAGCGCGCGGCAAATCGCCACCTGCTGGCGCTGGGCGATCGGCAGTTCCGCCACCGGTTTGTCGAGATCGAGATTGAAATTCAGCTCCTGCAGCAGGCGCTCGGCGGTGCGCCGCAGCCTCGCCGGGCGGTGCCATCCCAATAGCCCGTGCAGGTTGTGCTCAAAGGCGATGTTTTCCGCCACCGTCAGGTTGGGAAACAGCGACAGATCCTGATAGATCACCTGAATGCCGAAGGCGCGCGCCTGATCCGGCGATAGCCGGCCGAAGGTTTGCCCATCGAAGGTAATGCGGCTGCCGTCATCCGGTTGGTACACGCCGGCGATCGCCTTGATCAACGTACTCTTGCCGCAGCCATTGGTGCCGGCCAGGCAGTGCACCTCCCCCGGCATCAGCGCCAATGAAATATCGTTCAGCGCGCGCTGCCCGCCGAAGGTCATCGACAGCTGTTGCAGTTCGATCAGCGGCGCGCCCCGCGTTGCCGTATTGCCGGAAATCGCCATGATTACAGCCCCATCTTCACCAGCTTCGGCAGGTTTTGCTTATCCAGGCTTTCGGTGGCATTGCCGAGAATGGTGTGCAGCTGCGCATCCACCTGCACCTTGCCCATGCCTTCGATGGTCATGCCATCGGTGATTTTTTCGCCCTTGTGCATCATGTCGGCGATGCGCACGAACACTTCGCCCGCCACCATCGGGTTCCAGATATAACCGCCCTTGATGGCGCCGCGATTGACCAGCGAAGCGCCCTGCCCTGGGCTGAACGGCCCGATGACGCAGATATCGTTGCTTTTGCCGCGGTTGAGCACCGCGCGCCCGGCGCCGATCGGCCCCTGCGAACCGAACGCCAGCACGCCTTTCAGATCGGGATATTTGGCCATCAGATCGTTGGTGGTGCGCACGCTGTCATCCAGCGATTCCCCCACGCCGAACTTGTCGCCTACCAGCTGCATGTTCGGGTAGTGCTGCTTCTGGTAATTGATGGCCGAGTCCGACCAGGTGATGTGCAGCGGCACCGTCAGGCTGCCGACGTACACCGCATACTTGCCCTGCTCTTTCATGCAGGCGGCCAGCGCTTTCATGTGGTTGACCCCGTGCTGCGAGGCGTCCACCAGCTCAAAATCCCAGTCGGCGTACTTCTGGCCGGGGGACTCGTGCACGATCACCTTGATGCCCGCCTCCTGCGCGCGCTTGAGCACCGGCTCCAGCACCCGGGCGTCGTTCGGCACCACGCCGATGATGTCCACTTTCTGCGCGATCAGATCTTCGATGGCGCGCACCTGCAGCGCCGGATCCGCCGCCGTCGGCCCGACCATCCAGGCGTCGATGCCGCGTTTGGCGCTCTCGCTTTTGATGCCGGCCTCCATGGCGTTGAACCAGGGAATGCCGCCGATCTTCACCACTACGCCCATCTTTAGCTTGTCCGCCGCCTGCGCGGAGACCGACAGCAGCAGCGAGGCAAACAGACCGACCAGTACGGATTTTTTCATTGTTCTCTCTCCACAAGTGTTGGCTGTAATAAAAGGTTTTCGTTGTTGTTATCGCGCCGCCCTTTTCGCGGCGGGTGAAACTTCAATCACATCGACGTTGTTCCAGGCCAATTCCTGACGAAACTCGTCATCGCCAAGCCTGTCGGTGATCAGCGTATCTATTTCCCGGTAATGGCAAATGCGGGCGAACGAGCGGCGGCCGAACTTGTTGCTGTCCACCAGCAGGAACTTGCGCTCCGAGGCCAGCAGCATCTGTTGCTTCAGCCGCGCATGGTGCTCATTGCTCTCGCGGATGCCGCCGTCCTGGCAAATGCCGTGGCAGGAGAAAAACAGCTTGTTGATCACGAACTCTTTCAGCATCTGCTCCGCCAGCACGCCGATAAAATCCTCGTACTTGGCGGAATACTCGCCCCCCAGCCCGATGGTGCGCACGTTCGCCTTGCAGGCCAGCGTCTGGATGATGTGCAGTGAGTTGGTCAGCACCACCAGCGAGATATCCGGCAGCTGGCGCGCCAAAAACCAGCTGGTGGAGCTGCTGTCCAGCAGCAGGCAATCCCCGGGCGCGATAAACTCCAGCGCGCGTTTGGCGATGCGCGTCTTCTGCTCCGGCGACTCATTGCTGCGCTGGCGGAAGGACTCCCCCTGATCTATCTCGGCGGGCACATAGGTTTTTTCCACCGCCGGCGGCTCGACGAAGACCGCGCCGCCGTGGCTGCGCAGCAGCAGGCCGCGCCGTTCCAGCAGGGCCAGATCACGCCGCGCCGTCTCGATAGAGATGTGGCACAGCTGCGCCACCTCCTGCACCATCACGCGGCCGCGCTGGCTCAAGACTTCGGTAATAAAGCGATGACGTTCTACAGGCAGCATGTTTCTTTTCTCCTCCACGACGATGATTACGATATCGATTTGCCGCGCCGCGTTTTGCGCGCAGACGCAAAGCGCATCGCCCCGCGATCGGTCAACGATCGCGCTGTGATAGTTGTCAAAAAAATCGGGAAGGAAATGAAATGAATAATTACGAAAGTGTGGAGTAACAGACAGTTATGATGCACGACCGCCTGAGGCAGACAGGAGAGAAACGGTAAACGGTCACAATTCCACGTTCCGCGGAATGACCGTTAATGACCGTTTGTGTGGTTTTGACCGAGCGCCGCAAGGAGACAGCCGGCGTTGATAACGCATTACCTGAAAAAACAGCAAAAAAAATCCGGTGAGAATCTCACCGGATCGTTAGCCGCCTGACACAAATTATTCCTCGTGCTCATGCTCTTTCAACATCGCCTCACGCAACACGGCGTTCAGGCGTTTCTGATAGCCTTTGCCTGGTCGCTGAAGCCAAGCCAACACATCCGCATCGATTCGGATGGTTTTTGATACTTTCATCGGCTTATAAAAACGCCCCTGAACCGCAGTCTGCCACGTTTCTTCCCCCAGCGCCGGCGCATCGGCATAATCGATGCCCTCGTCCGGCAACGCACTCAGTGAAGCAATTTGCGCTTTCTGCTCCTCCGTCAACGGCGGGAGTACGCTATGAGCCAGATTTTTGGCGGAATTTTTGCGCTTCATATCTTCCCCTCTCTTTGGCATCGGCCTTGCGTGCTGAAATGATACGCACGATCTCTACTGTATCGCCTTCGACATCCGTTTCGATCGTCGTATGTGCCACCAGCAACAGCAAACAGGATCCGACCATACCGATCGTTTGCCAACGTTCTTCTCCATCCTCGATCCTTTCCAGCACAGCCAAATGGTTAGGATCCAGAAAAACCCGTTGCGCTATCTCAAAACTGACACGGTGTTTGCGCTGGTTACTGTGATTTTTATCCTGATTCCATTCAAAATAAACATACATTTTTGTAACTACATTTTGGTTGTTATTTAATCAAAATACATCACCTCCGAAGGGATGTCAAAATTCTCCGGATGCGTTCAACGCCCGCCTGCGGCCTCGATAAAGGTGCCGGTCACGTAAGACGCGGCGTCAGACAGCAGCCAGGCGATCGCCTCCGCCACTTCCTGCGGCTGGCCGCCGCGCTGCATCGGCAAACTGCTCTTCACGCGATCCACCCGGCCGGGTTCGCCGCCGCTGGCGTGTATCTCGGTATAGATAAGCCCAGGCCGCACGCCGTTGACGCGGATGCCCTGCGCCGCCACCTCCAGCGATAGCCCGATGGTCAACGAATCGACGGCGCCTTTCGAGGCGGCATAATCCACATATTCCCCCGGCGCGCCTAAACGGGAAGCGGCGGAGGACACATTGACGATAGCGCCGCCCTGCCCGCCATGGCGCTGCGCCATGCGCTTCACCGCCTCGCGGCAACACAAGAAATACCCGGTGACGTTGGTGCCGAGCACCTGATTGATGCGCTCGGCGGTCAACTGTTCAATGTTCGCCTGCCGGAACAGAATGCCGGCGTTGTTGACCAGCGCGCTGAGCGTGCCCAGCCCGGCATCCAGCGCCCTGAACATTGCCATCACCTGCGCTTCATCGGCCACGTCGGCCTGCAGCGCCAGCGCCTTGCCGCCCTGCGCCTCAATCTCCGCCACCACCTGCCGCGCCGCACTTTCGTCGCGCAGGTAATTCACGCCCACTGCATAGCCCTGCCGGGCCAGCAGCAAAGCGGTCGCGCGGCCAATTCCCCGGCTTGCGCCGGTCACCAATGCCACTTTCATCATCGTATTTTTTCTCTGGTTGGCGATGTCGACAACGGCCTGCGCACAGGCCTTCCGTTTGCCCGTCAGAGTATAGAGCGGCGCCCTAAAAAACGCTTCAAAGCTGAGCCAGGCGGCGCAGCTGCTTTTTAATGCGCGACTTGGCGCAGCCGTAAGCGTCCGTCGCCGCCGCCTGATGCACCCGCTGCAAAGCGGAAGCATGATGTCCGCCGTGGCTATGGCTCTGCGCATCACCGCGAAAAGACAGCATCAACAGAACGAGCAGTATCGCCACGCCTGAATACATCAGCCGTCGCGAGGCGCCCGCGTTCGGGAAACCTTCAGTCAGCATGTTTCGCTCCCTCAGCCATGATTTCGAATGGCAGCAAAATAACTGAAATTCCCCCCCGCTCCCTTAACGCGAGATTAAAGCCAGATTAAGGTTTGCTTAAGAACGCGCAGGCAGAGCGGTTTTCCTCGTTGTCTTCCCGTCAGCGTTATAGTTAGATAATCGCGACTCAAGGCTCTCAGCGGAAATAACGTGAACATACTGTTGGTGGAAGACGACCTGCAATTAGGCAAGGCGCTGTGCCGAGCATTGGAGCTGGCCGGCTTTAATTTGTGCTGGGTGCGTCTGCTCACCGACGCGGAAAATAAACTTTCACCCGGCGGGTTCGATTTGATGCTGTTGGATCTCACGCTGCCGGACGGCGACGGTTTGCAGAAGCTGATCGCCTGGCGCGCCGCCGGACAAAATATCCCGATCATCATCCTGACCGCCCGCGATCGCATCGAGAGCCTGGTGAACAGCCTCGACTCCGGCGCGGACGACTTTCTGGCCAAACCTTTCGCGCTGCCCGAACTCATCTCGCGCGTCAAGGCAGTCAACCGGCGCATGGCGGGCTTCGCGTCTCAAACCTGGAGCCTCGGCGCGCTGTATCTCGATCCGGTCAACCATCAGGTCATGCTGGATAACGAACTGCTGATGCTGTCGAAAAAAGAGTATCACCTGCTGCACGAACTGATGCGCTGCGCCGGCACCGTGGTGCGCAAAGCGGTGTTGGAACAGCGGCTGTTCGGCCACGGCGATAGCGTGGAAAGCAACTCGCTTGAAGTACACATGCATAATTTACGCCGCAAGATTGGTAAAGAAAGAATCATTACCGTACGCGGCATTGGCTATTTGCTGAAGAAAGAGTAGCGGGATGATCGGTTTCAAATCCTTCTTTATGCGCACCATTATTTTCCAGGTCCTGGCCATTTTATTATTGTGGGGGATCCTCGTCGCCTGGGTGAAGTACTGGTATTACCCCGACATGGAGAAATATTTCGATAACCAGCAACGCATCGTCGCCGCAGGCATCGCCAATATTCTCGATGAAACCGGCACCGATAATATTGATTACCGCGGCATCATCAAAACCATCGAAAGCATGTACATTGATTCCATCAATAATGGCATGCAGGATCAATTCGACTATCATCCGCTGTTCGTGGTTTACGATCGGGATAACCGGGTGCTTTACTGCTCACAAACGCAGGAAGAACCGCTGCGCCTGCCGCCTTCGGTGCTGTCCGGCTCCGTCAATTACGCCGGCGCCAACTGGCACCTTGCCGGCAGCTGGAGCGAAAAGCGCCAGTACCGGGTGATCGTCGGCGAGTCTTTCAACGATCGCACCACGATATTCGGCAATCCGGCGGAAAGCACCGCCGTACCGCTGTTGGGCATTCTGGCGGCGATCATCATTACCTTGCTGTTTACCGCCTACTTCAGCCTGCGGCCACTGCGCCAGATCGCCCGCACCATTTCCGATCGTCAGCCGGGCAACCTGTCGCCGCTCAACGTCAGCGAGCAGTATCAGGAAATCCGGCCGGTGGTGATGGAGGTCAACAAACTGATGGCGCGCATCGACGCGGCCAATCAGCGCGAGAAACGCTTTATGGCCGACGCCGCGCAAGAGCTGCGCACGCCGATCGCCGCCGTGCTGGCGCAGCTGCATCTGCTGACCCAGGTCAGCGAGCAGCAGGAGCGCCGGGAAATCATCGGCGACATGCAGCAAGGGCTGGATCGCGCGGCGTCGCTGTCACGCCAGCTGATCAACCTGGCAAAGCTGGAGGCGGAAGATTTTCCGCTGAAGATTGAGGCGGTGGACATCTATGCGGAGATCGGCAAATGCATCGCGCAGCACGTCCCCTATGCGCTGGAAAAAGATGTCGAACTGTCGCTCGACGGCAGCGAGGATGTGGTGGTGAGTACCGACCGCCATGCGCTGATCGCCATCTTCACCAACCTGCTGGATAACGCGCTCAAGTACGCGCCGCCCGGCAGCCGCATCGAGGCCAATATCCGCTCGCTGGCGCCGCTCGGCTGCTATATTACGTTGCGCGATAACGGCCCGGGGGTGAGCGAAGAACACCATTCCCGCCTGTTTGAACGCTTTTACCGCGTGCCCGGCACGCAGCAAACCGGCAGCGGGCTCGGATTGGCCATCGCCCGAAACCTGGCCGACAAAATCGGCGCGCAGCTGCGCGTCACCGAAGGCCTTGACGATCGCGGCATCGGCTTCATCATCGATTTGCCGGAAAGTTATCGGCCACAGACTGAGAGTGAACCACGACCATGATTGCCCCTGTTCTGCTGCAACGGCAGCAACTCGACCGGCTATGGGATATCGACCGCAGCGAAATTATCGACACTCTGTATCGCCTGCAGGACGGCAAGTTGCAATCCTATGCGGAGTACTACGACGTGCGCGGCTGGGATCCGCACGATCGGGAAACCTATACGCCAATCCACGCAGCGTGCTTCGATCGCGGCGGCGCGTTCTTCGCGCTGTTCGAAGGCGAGGAGATCGTGGCGGCGGCAGCGCTGGACACCGAGCCGCGCGGCCCACAGCGGGATCTGCGCCAGCTGCTGTTCTTTTACGTCAGCGCGCACAAACGCGGCCAGGGGTTAGGCAGGCAGCTGTTCCAGCTCTGCCTGCATCAGGCGGCGCAAGACGGCGCCGCCGGGCTGTATGTCTCCTCCATCCCCAATAAAAGCACCGTAGACTTCTATCTGGCGCAGGGCTGCCGGCTCATCGAACAGCCGGATACCGAATTGTTCGCCCGTGAGCCGGAAGACATTCATCTGGTCTGCCCTTGCCGCTAGCGGCCGGGGTTAACGGGCGATGCGCATCACCGAACGCACGTCGCTTTTCTTGTTCAGATCCCACACCTCGGCGATCTCCGCCAACGCGTGCTCCTGCGTCTCGATAGTGAGCGCTCCGGTCGCCGCCAGCGCCAAAATCTCGGTCGCGTAGCGCTGCATCTCCGGGATCGGCGGGAAGTTGCCGGTACCGCTGCCGAGGATCTGCAGCTGGTTGCTGCGCAACACCGCCGCCGGCAGCCGGATGTCCGGCGCGGCCATCGAACCGACGTTGACCAAGCGAATGCCGCGTCCGCCGGCGTAAGACGAGAGATCGTGATTGTTGAGCGTTGCCAGCAGCGCTTCAGTCGCCCGGCCCCAGATGTAATCGACGATCACCTGATAACCGCCCGGCCCCGCCGCCGCCGCGAAGGCCTGCGTCAGCGCCTCGCCCTGCAGGCTCAGATCCACCGTGGCGTCTACACCCAATGCCTCCAGCACGCTCAGTCGACGGCCGGCGGCAACAATGCGTCCGGCCCCCGCCTGACGCGCCGCCGCGACCGCCAGCTTGCCCGAGGTGCCGGTGGCGCCGATGATCAGCACCGTTTCACCGGGCTGCAGAT
This sequence comes from Serratia sp. ME47, assembly GCF_903970925.1. Taxonomy (NCBI): domain Bacteria; kingdom Pseudomonadati; phylum Pseudomonadota; class Gammaproteobacteria; order Enterobacterales; family Yersiniaceae; genus Serratia; species Serratia sp. ME47. Next base: position 148,178 of record NZ_CAJCKE010000002.1, read on the forward strand.
CCGCCCGCCAGCGCAGCGGCAGCCAGGCGGCGAAGGCCGGATTGATCAGCGCGGCCGCCGTAGCGTCGTCCACCGTCGCCGGCACCGGCACCGTCCAGGACGCGACGCTGCGCTCTGCCATCGCGCCGTAAGGGCGACGGAAAGAGGCGAAGTACACCCGTTGCCCGTCCGCCGTACGGCCCACGCCGTCGGTGCCGGGCACGATCGGCAATTGCTTCGGGCTGGAATAGTGGGTTCCGGCGACGGTGGCGCGATCCAGCTGTTTGATGCCGGCCGCCAGAACGTCGATCGGCACTTCATTCGCCTGCGCCTGAGGCTCCTCAAAGGTGCCGAAAACCGGGGGTTGCCCCAGCGCTGTTACGATTGCCGCTTGCATGGTGACTCCTCAAATCGTGGGAACGTACAGGAAAGAATAGGCCGCTATAAAATAAAAAGGGACACCGCATGATGCGGTGTCCCCCGAACACAAACTTTGCCGAACGTGTTATTCGTAATCGCTCATCGGCACGCAAGAGCAGAACAGGTTACGGTCGCCGTACACGTCGTCCAGACGCTTAACGCTCGGCCAGTACTTGTTCTCGCGTACGCCGGCCACCGGGAACACCGCCAGTTCGCGGCTGTACGGATGCTGCCAGTCGTTGACCAGCTCCGCCTGCACGTGCGGCGCATTCACCAGCGGGTTGTCTTCCAGCGGCCATTCGCCCTTGGCGACGCGGTCGATTTCGCTGCGGATCGCCAGCATCGCATCGATAAAGCGATCCAGCTCCACCTTGCTTTCCGACTCGGTCGGCTCGACCATCAGCGTGCCCGCCACCGGGAACGACATGGTCGGGGCGTGGAAACCGAAGTCGATCAGGCGCTTGGCGATGTCCATTTCGCTGATGCCGGTCTCTTCCTTCAGCGGACGAATATCGAGGATACATTCGTGCGCTACGCGGTGATCGCGGCCGGTATACAGAATCGGGTACGCGTCTTTCAAACGGGTGGCGATGTAGTTGGCGTTCAGGATCGCCATCTGGCTGGCCTGCTTCAGGCCCTCCGCGCCCATCATGCGGATGTACATCCAGCTGATAGGCAGGATGGAGGCGCTGCCGAACGGCGCCGCGGAGACCGCGCCCTGCTGGGTGGTCACGCCGTCGATCTGCACCACGCTGTGGCCCGGCACGAACGGCGCCAGGTGCGCTTTCACGCCGATCGGGCCCATGCCCGGGCCGCCGCCGCCGTGCGGGATACAGAAGGTCTTATGCAGGTTGAGGTGCGACACATCCGCGCCGATGTAGCCTGGCGTGGTGATGCCCACCTGGGCGTTCATGTTGGCGCCATCCAGATACACCTGACCGCCGAACTGATGCACGATCTGGCACACTTCACGGATGGTTTCTTCATACACGCCGTGGGTCGACGGGTAGGTCACCATGATGCAAGAGAGTTCTTCGCCTGCCTGCTCCGCCTTAACGCGCAGATCGTGCAGATCGATGTTGCCGTTCTTGTCGCAGGCCACCACCACCACGCTCATGCCCGCCATCTGCGCGGAGGCCGGGTTGGTGCCGTGTGCCGAACTCGGGATCAGACAGACGTGGCGGCCCGCTTCGTTGCGGCTTTCGTGGTAGCGACGGATCGCCAGCAGGCCGGCGTATTCGCCCTGCGCGCCGGAGTTCGGCTGCATGCACACCGCGTCATAGCCGGTCAGCTGCACCAGCCACTGGGACAGTTGGCCGATCATCTGCTGGTAACCGGCCGCCTGCTCTGGCGGGCAGAACGGATGCAACTCTGAGAATTCAGGCCAGGTGATCGGGATCATTTCCGCCGCGGCGTTCAATTTCATGGTGCAGGAACCCAGCGGGATCATCGCCTGGTTCAGCGCCAGATCTTTGCGCTCCAAGCGATGCATGTAGCGCATCATCTCGGTTTCGCTGTGATAGCGGTTGAATACCGGGTGGGTCAGGATCGGATCCTGGCGCAGCATGGCGGCCGGGATCGATTGGCTGTTTTTGCTCACCGCCGCGTCCAACGCGTCGATGTCCAGACCGTGATTGTCGCCGGCCAACAGTGCGAACAGCGTTTGCACGTCTTCACGCGAGGTGGCTTCATCCAGCGTGATGCCGACGGCGCCGTGAATGTCGGTACGCAGGTTGATGCCGAAGCTCAGCGCGCGCTCCAGCACGGCGGCCTTGTCCTTCACTTCGACGGTCAGGGTGTCGAACCAGGTGTGGTGACGCAGCGTCAGGCCGGCTTTCTGCAGCCCGGCGGCCAGAATGTCGGTCAGGCGATGGATGCGCCCGGCGATGCGCTGCAGGCCTTGCGGGCCGTGATACACCGCGTACAGGCTGGCGATGTTGGCCAGCAGCACCTGCGAGGTACAGATATTCGAGTTGGCTTTCTCGCGGCGGATATGTTGCTCGCGAGTCTGCATCGCCATGCGCAGCGCGGTGTTGCCGGCGGCATCGCGGGAAACGCCGATAATGCGGCCCGGCATCGAACGCTTGAACTCGTCGCGGCAGGCGAAGAAGGCGGCGTGCGGGCCGCCGTAGCCCATCGGCACGCCGAAGCGCTGCGCGGAGCCGAACACCACGTCGGCGCCCTGCTTACCCGGCGCGGTCAGCAGCACCAGGGCCATGATGTCGGCGGCCACGCTGGTGATGATTTTGCGCGATTTCAGTTCGGCCAGCAGCGCGCTGTAGTCGTGCAGTTCACCGGTGGTGCCCACCTGCTGGAGCAGCACGCCGAACACGCCGTCCAGCTCCAGCACTTTTTCCGCTTTATCGACGATGACGTCGAAGCCGAAGGTTTCGGCGCGGGTGCGCACCACGTCCAGCGTTTGCGGATGCACGTCGTCAGCCACGAAGAAACGGTTGGCGTCTTTCAGCTTGCTGGCGCGTTTGGCCAACGCCATCGCCTCGGCGGCGGCGGTCGCTTCATCCAGCAGCGAAGCGGAGGCCAGATCCAGACCGGTCAGATCGAGGGTCACGGTCTGGAAGTTCAGCAGCGCTTCCAGACGGCCCTGCGACACTTCCGGCTGATAGGGGGTATAAGCGGTGTACCAGCCCGGGTTTTCCAGCATGTTGCGCAGGATCACCGGCGGCGTCAGCACGGCGCTGTAGCCCATGCCGATATAGGATTTGTAGCGCTGATTCTGCGAGGCGATCGCCTTCAGCTCAGCCAACGCCTGATGTTCGGTCGCCGCGTCGCCGACCGGCGGCGGCCCCGGCAGCTGAATGTCCGCCGGCACAATCTGTTGGATCAGCGCGCTGAGCGAGCGAGCGCCCACCGCTGCCAGCAACTCCTGGCGTTGTTCCGCAGAAGAGCCGATGTGGCGTTCAATGAACGCTTCGCTGTGTTCGAGTTGGCTGAGTGTCTGAGTCATTGCTACAAATTCCTGAATGCTTGCGTGATACGGGATATAGCTTGAACGGTAACTAAAACGCCCCGGCCGAAAGGCCTGGGGCGTGGTCACGATTACTCGTCGATCGAGGCCTGATAAGCTGCGGCGTCCAGCAGGTTCGCCAGCTCGCCTTCGTCGGAGGCTTTAATCTGGAACAGGAAACCGTCACCGTAAGGTTCGCTGTTCACCAGTTCCGGAGAGCTTTCCAGCTCGCCGTTCACCGCCACGATTTCGCCGCTGATTGGTGCGTAAATGTCCGATGCCGCCTTGACGGATTCCGCCACGGCGCAATCTTCACCGGCGGCGACGCTGCGGCCCACTTCCGGCAGATCGACAAACACCATATCGCCCAGCAGTTCCTGCGCATGTTCGGTGATGCCTACGGTGTAAACGCCGTTACCTTCTGCACGAACCCACTCGTGGGAGGATGCGTATTTCAATTCTGTTGGCACATTGCTCATCGCCGGTTACTCCTTCGAAGAAATAAAAGAATCAATCAATAAAAAATCAATTTGTCAGCGGCTTGCCGGCGCGAACGAAACCGGGCTTGGTCACTTTGACCGGCATTTCACGGTTGCGGATCTGCACGATAGCCTGCTCGCCGATGCCTGCCGGCACGCGCGCCAGCGCGATGCTGAAGCCCAGCGTCGGAGAGAACGAGCCGCTGGTGATCACGCCTTCGTGGGTTTGCCCCGCCGCGTCGGTGAAACGCACCGGCAGCTCATTACGTAATACGCCTTTTTCCGTCATGATCAAGCCGACCAGTTGCTCGGTGCCCTGCTCGCGCTGTTGTTCCAGCGCTTCGCGGCCGATGAAACGGCGATCTTCCGGCTGCCAGGCGATGGTCCAGCCCATGTTGGCGGCCAGCGGCGAAACGCCTTCATCCATCTCTTGCCCGTAGAGGTTCATGCCCGCTTCCAGGCGCAGGGTGTCGCGCGCGCCCAGACCGGCCGGCTTGACGCCCGCGGCCAGCAATTTTTGCCAGAAATCCGCCGCCTGCTCTTTCGGCAGCGCGATCTCATAGCCGGCCTCGCCGGTGTAACCGGTGGTGGCGATGAACAGCTCGCCGGCCTGCACGCCGAAGAATGGCTTCATGCCTTCGACCGCGCTTTTTTGCTCCGGGGTGAACAGGGTGCCGGCGCGCTCTTTGGCCTGCGGGCCCTGCACCGCGATCAGCGCCAGATCGTCGCGCACCGTCAGCGCGACGCCATACGGCGCGGCGTGCTCTTCGATCCAGGCCAGGTCTTTGTCGCGGGTGGCGGAGTTCACCACCAGGCGGAAATAGTCTTCAGTGAGGAAATAAACGATCAGGTCGTCGATCACGCCGCCGGAGGCATTCAGCATGCCGGTGTACAGCGCTTTGCCGGGTTGGGTCAGTTTGGCGACGTCGTTCGCCAGCAGGTAGCGCAGGAACTCGCGGGTGCGGGCGCCGTGTAGATCCACAATAGTCATGTGAGACACGTCGAACATGCCGGCATCCTGACGCACCGCGTGGTGCTCATCGAGCTGCGAGCCGTAGTGCAGCGGCATCATCCAGCCGTGAAAGTCTACCATGCGCGCACCGCACGCCACGTGCTGGTCGTACAGTGGGGTTTGCTTTGCCATCTTTTCCCTCTTTCCACTCGTCGCTAGAAGTTAGGGTGCTGCCACGCAATGCGGCGGAGCCTGGCTCGCGGCCCGATCGCCATGGCGCACTGACTGCTCAACACAAATGCTGCGCCGGGACGGGCGGAAACTGCGTGCAACCGCCGTGACGCAAACGATACCTTTCCCTCGAACTTATCACCGAACGACCACATTAACCATAAGTTAAAATAGGCTCATTGCCGTTCCGGGGCGGTAAAACGCCGGGCTAGTGTGCAGAGTTTTTCACTGGAAAAATGCGCCTTAAGGCACAAAATTAACAATTAAAGCGGCAAAACACCGAACTTATATAACAAACCTATGGCCTCACATGGGATCCGGACTTTTGATAACCGAACATGGAATTAGAAAAAGTAATGATAAAAAGCGGCTGAAATTAGATTATTTCAAATGAAGGGTTATATAAGGAAAAGCGATGGAATAAGGCGAGAAGCGCGAGCCCGATGCGGGCCCGCAGAAGGAAGGGATCAGGCAAGCCACTCGGGCAGATCGTTCAGGCCCATCGCCTGACGCACCAGCTTCGGTTTGACGCCCGGCAGGCTGTCCGCCAGCCGCAGGCCCACGTCGCGCAGCAGCTTTTTGGCCGGGTGATTGCCGTCGAACAGTTCGCGGAAACCCTGCATGCTGGCCAGCATTACCGCCGCGCCATGTTTGCGGCGGCGCTCATAACGGCGCAGATAGAGGTGCTGGCCGATATCCTTGCCCTGCCGCTGCAGGCGGCGCAGTTCGGAAATCAGCTCGGCGGCGTCCATGAAGCCCAGGTTAACGCCCTGGCCGGCCAACGGATGCACGGTATGCGCCGCATCGCCCACCAGCGCCAGGCGGTGCGCTGCGAAGCTGCGCGCATAGCGGCCGGTCAACGGGAACGCCAGCCGTTCGCTTTCCAGGCTGCAAGCCCCCAGGCGCATGTCGAAGGTCACCGCCAGTTCGCGGTTGAACTGCGCCGGTTCCAGCCGTTTGAGCCTTTCGGCTTCTTCCGGCGTCACCGACCAGACGATAGAGCTCAAATACGGATCGCTGAACGGCAGGAACGCCAGAATGCCGTCGCCGTGGAAAATTTGCCGCGCCGTCGCCTGATGCGGTTCTTCGGTGCGAACGGTGGCCACCAGCGCGTGGTGGCGGTAATCCCAGAAGGTGAGCGGGATATCGGCATGCTGGCGCAGCCACGACTGGGCGCCGTCGGCGCCAATCACCAACCGGGCGGTCAGCATGCGGCCGTCCTCCAGCGTGACGAAGGCGTCGTTCTCGCCCCACGCCACCTGCTTGAGCGCGGCCGGGGTAATCAGCGTGATGTCCGACAGGCTTTCGGCGCGTTTCCACAGCGCCTGCTGGATCACCGAATTTTCGATGATGTGGCCGAGATGGCTGAAGCCGCACTCGTCGCCGCGGAAGGCGATTTTGCCGAAGCTGTCGCGATCCCACACTTCCATCGCGTTATAGGCGCTGGCGCGCAGCTGGAGAATGTCGTCCCACACGCCGATGTGCTGCAGCAACCGCTCGCTGGCGGCATTGATGGCGGAGACGCGCAGGGCCGGCTGTTCCGACGGCGGCGCCATCTCCGGCTGGCGCTGCTCCAGCACCGCCACGCGCAGCCCGCTGCCCTGCAGGCCGCAGGCCAACGCCAGCCCCACCATACCGCCACCGGCGATAATCACGTCAAATGATTGCATGCTGCTCGATTTCCTTAAATAACGCGCGACGCCTTGCCGCGCCGCGCTTTGGGCGCGTTAAAGCGCCCGACCATGTCTCTAACGTTCCACCCAGCCCAGCGTACGCTTGGCGAAGGCATCGCGTATCGCCGGCAAACGTTCCATCGCCATCAGCCCCAGATTGCGGCCGATCACCAGCGGGCCATAACGGTTGGCGAACAGATGAATCAACCCGTCGGTCACGCCGATCGTCGCCCGCTGATCGTTTTGCCGCCGCTGCTGATAACGGCTCAGCAGTGCGTAACCGCCGGCGTCTTCGCCGCTGTCTGCCGCTTCCGCCAGCGTTTCCGCCAGCGACATCACGTCGCGCAGGCCAAGGTTGAACCCCTGCCCGGCGATAGGATGCAGCGTTTGCGCCGCGTTGCCCACCAGCGCCAGCCGGTGGCTGACATGGCGATCGGCGGTCAGCAGACCGAGTGGGTAACTGTGCCGTTTACCGGCTTTGAGGATGCGCCCCAGCCGCCAGCCGAAGGCTTGTTGCAGCTCGGCGATAAACCGCTCGTCGTCCCAGGCATCCACCTGGGCGCGATCTTCGCGCGCATGGCACCATACCAGTGAACTGCGCCCCTGCGACATCGGCAACAGCGCCAGCGGCCCATAGCGGGTAAAGCGCTCAAAGGCGCGCCCCTGCGGATCTTCCGCCGTGGTGACGTTGGCGATGGTGGCGAACTGCGGATAGTCCTCCTGCCGCCACTGCATATTGCAGGCTTGCGCCAGCGCAGAACGCGAGCCGTCGGCCGCCACCAGCAATTGCCCGCGCAGACGCTGGCCGCTGTCCAGCAGCACTTCCGCGCGCTCTGCGGTGCGAATCACGTCCACCACCCGCGCCGGGCAGTGCAGCGTAACGCCGGGGGCCTTGGCCAGCAGCGCGAACAACCGCTGCCCGGCGTCGTGCAGTTCGATCACCTGGCCGAGCGCATCGACCTGATAATCTTGCGCCTGCAGATTCACAAACCCGGCGTGCCCGCGATCGCTGACGTGCACCTGAGTGATCGGCGTAGCGCAATCGCGCAGCGCCGGCCAAACGCCGATGCGCGCCAGCTGTTGGCAGGTGCCCTGCGCCAGTGCGATGGCGCGGGCGTCAAAGCCCGGATGGCTTCGGTCGTCCGGCCGGGTCGCCTCGACCAGATCCACCGCCATTCTTCCCTGAGTGAGCGACGAAATGGCCAGCCCCAACGTCGCGCCCGCCATACCGCCGCCAACGATAATAACGCTCATGCTACGACCTTGCCGCCGCCATCAAAGCCTCGATGGCATCGGCGTCTTTCACCACGGTGGCGGTCAGGTTTTCATTGCCGTCGGCGGTGATCACGATATCGTCCTCGATGCGGATGCCGATGCCGCGGTACTCCGCCGGCACGTCCGCATCCGGCGCGATGTACAGCCCCGGCTCCACGGTCAGCACCATGCCCGGCTCCAGCAGCCGATCGCGGCTCGGCGTGCCGTAGTGGCCAACGTCGTGCACGTCGAGACCCAGCCAGTGGCTCAGCCCGTGCATGAAGAACTGACGGTGCGCCTGCTCGGCGATCAGCAGGTCGACTTCACCTTTCAATACGCCCAGCTCCACCAGCCCGACCACCATGATGCGCACCACTTCGTCATTGACTTCGCGAATGCTGGTGCCGGGTTTGAACAGTTCCAAAGCGCGCTGCAGCGACGCCAGCACAATGTCGTACACCGCGCGCTGCGGCCGGCTGAACTTGCCGTTGACCGGGAAGGTGCGGGTGATGTCGCCGGCGTACCCCTGGTACTCGCAGCCCGCGTCGATCAACACCAGATCGCCATCGCGCATCTGGCTCTCGTTCTCGGTGTAGTGCAGGATACAGCCGTTTTCGCCGCTGCCGACGATGGTGTTGTAAGACGGGTAACGTGCGCCGAGGCGGGTGAACTCATGATGAATTTCCGCTTCCAGCTGGTATTCGAACATGCCCGGACGGCATTTTTCCATCGCGCGGGTGTGCGCCAGCGCGCTGATCTCACCGGCGCGGCGCATCACCGCCAGCTCTTCCGGCGACTTGAACAGCCGCATGTCGTGCAGCCACGGCCGCCAGTCGGTAACGGTGGCCGGCGCCTGCAGGTTCTGGCGGAACCCCTTGCGCAGCTTGTCCAGCGCGCTGAACAGGATCTGATCGGCATAGGCGTATTCGCCCTGCGCGTGGTAGACCACGTCCAGACCGTTGAGCAGCAGGTGCAGTTGGTCATTGATTTCATCGAACGGCAGCGCGCGATCCACGCCCAGCTTTGCCGGTGCGGCGTCTTGCCCCAGGCGGCGGCCAAACCAGATTTCCGCCGTCAAATCGCGCACCCGGTTGAACAACACGCTGTGGTTGTGCGTTTCATCGCTTTTAATCAGCACCAGCACCGCTTCCGGCTCATTGAAGCCGGTCAGGTACCAAAAATCGCTGTTCTGCCGGTAGGGATAGTCTGAATCTGCACTGCGCGTCGTTTCCGGCGCAGAGAAAATAACCGCCGCACTGGCCGGCGCCATTTTCGCCAACAGCGCCTGGCGGCGGTTGTTGAATTCCTGCTGAGTCATTACCTTCTCCTGAAATCATGCCATCCGCACCGCCGGCGGAGAGGCGATAGAACGTTTAGTGCAGCGTCGGTTTGATATTTTCCGGCGCCGTCGGTTTGTGACGGGTGAATTCGCCGTGGCACATGATGGCGGCGACCCGCACATACTCCGCCACTTCTTCCAACGACTGTTCCAATTCTTCCTGATCTTCGTCTTCGTCGTAGCCCAGCTGCGCGATATTGCGCAGATCGTCGATCGCTTCACCGACTTCGTCTTTCACCTGAGCCAGCTTCGGCTGCATCATGCCCAGACCGAGCAGGAAGTGGTTGACCCAACCGGCCAGCGCGTCGGCGCGGTCGAACACGCTGACGATCTCCCCTTCAGGCAGCATCAGTTGGAACAGGAATTCGTCATCTTCCAGCGTGTCACGCGTCGCTTCATACAGCTGCTGCAACGGTTGGCTGAGCGCCTGCGGGAAGGCGACGCCTTCGTTGGTCAGATCGTGCACCAGCGCCTGCCAGCCGGCGTCACGGCTGCCGCCGCACAGCAGGCCGCTGATCAGGCCGTGCATTTCTGCCGCGGTCAGCGCCACCGACTGCTGGTTGAGGGCCACGGTCAAAGATTGGTAACTTGGAAATGTATTCTGTATAGACATGCGCATTCGTCATCGTTGGCAGGATAAGTTCGTGTTATGCTACCACCAAGGTCCGTCGCTATACCAGATAAGCGCGACACCTCAGTGGCTAGTTATAATCGCGATGTGGCAGGTTTCACACTGCGCCGGCGGGTGACGAAAGTGCGGTAAATACGCATTTTGAAACCCTTTTTTGACTGGCAATGTCCGCCACAGTAGATTACAACCAGGTACTGAAAAAGGGGTTGTATCTTGGTACCGAGGTATATATAGTGGCGCCCGCTTTGACGGCCCGGCCCGGGCGGACAAGGCTGGCGCGAAATTTAGGCAGGAAGGTGGCATGTCTGCACAACCGGTAGATATTCAAATTTTTGGCCGCTCGTTAAGAGTCAATTGCCCGCCAGAACAACAAGATGCGTTGAATATGGCGGCGGACGATCTTAACCAACGGTTGCAAGATCTTAAAGTTCGCACTAGAGTCTCCAATACTGAGCAACTGGTTTTCATCGCGGCATTGAACGTCTGTCACGAACTTGCTCAAGAACGGTTGAAAACCCGTGACTATGCGTCCAATATGGAACAACGCATACGGATGCTGCAGCAGACCATTGAACAAGCGCTGCTTGAACAAGGTCGCATCTCTGAACGTCAGGATGCACAATTCGAATAACTTAAGTTGTTGAAAGCCAAGTTTTCGGCAACGAGTACAAAATTTCTCTGAGATGTTCGCCAGCGGGCCAGTCCCCTGAGCCGATATTTAGTACAAACAGAATGTGTTGCTCCGCGATCGGTGAGCACGCTCGGTGCGCCGAGAAGCCTTAAGATTGCGACGGCACGTTCACCTTGAACCATGGGTTCAAGGGTTACAGCCTGCGACGGCATCTCGGAGATTCCCCTTCTCAGCGGTTTTGTGTGCTGAACGCCACACTGAGCAAGCCTGATACGATGTCTTTTCAACCCCAATTCGCGCAGCAGCGCCAAGCCATTCGTCAACTCATTCGCCAACGTCGGCGCGAGCTTACGCCCGAGCAGCAACGCTTTGCCGCAGAAAAGATAACCGAACGCCTCACCGCACACGCGCGCATTCAAGCGGCGCACAACATCGCGGTCTTCCTGTCGTTTGACGGCGAACTCGATACCGGGCCGCTGATCGAGCGTCTGTGGACGCTCGGCAAACGGGTTTACCTGCCGGTGCTGCATCCGTTCAGCCCGGGACACCTGTTGTTCCTGCGCTATGCGCCGGAAACGCCGCTGGTGCGCAATCGCTTCAATATTCTCGAGCCGCGTCTCGATGTGCGCCATGTGTTGCCGCTGGGTGAACTGGAGGTGGTGCTGACGCCGCTGGTGGCATTCGATCATACCGGACAGCGTCTGGGCATGGGCGGCGGCTTTTACGATCGCACCCTGCAAAACTGGCGCAGCGGCGGCCCCTATCCCATCGGCCTGGCCCATGATTGCCAACAGGTGGAGCACCTGCCGACCGAGCACTGGGATATCCCGCTGCCGGAAATCCTCACCCCGCTCTGCAGCTGGGCGTGGCGGGAGCCCAAATAGCAAAAGGCCGGATCGCTCCGGCCTTTTTCGTTGCGGCGAGCCGCCGAATCAGAACAGCAGACGGGCACGAATGGTGCCGTCGATGGCCTTCATGCGCTGCAGCGCGGCGTCGGCGCGCGCGGTTTCCGCTTCGATGTCGATCACCACATAGCCGATTTCCGGCCCGGTTTGCAGATACTGCGCGGCGATGTTAACCCCCTCTTCGGCGAAGATCTGGTTAATCTGCGTCAGCACGCCCGGACGGTTTTCATGGATGTGCAGCAGACGGCTGGCGTTCGGGCCATGCGCCGGCAACGACACTTCCGGGAAGTTGACCGCCGACAGGGTCGAACCGTTATCGGAATATTTCGCCAGCTTGCCGGCCACTTCGTCGCCGATGTTCTCCTGCGCTTCCTGAGTGGAACCGCCGATGTGCGGCGTCAGCAGCACGTTATCGAACTCACACAGCGGCGAGTTGAACGGATCGCTGTTGGTCGCCGGCTCTTCCGGGAAGACGTCGATCGCCGCCCCCGCCAGGTGATTGCTGGCCAGCGCGTCGCACAGCGCGGGGATATCCACCACGGTGCCGCGCGAGGCGTTGATCAGAATAGCGCCCGGTTTCATCAGCGCCAGCTCTTCCGCCCCCATCATATTCTTGGTCGCCAGCGTTTCCGGCACGTGCAGCGTCACCACGTCGCTCATATTGAGCAGATCGGACAGATGACGCACCTGTTGCGCGTTGCCCAGCGGCAGCTTGTTCTCGATATCGTAGAAGAACACCTTCATGCCCAGCCCTTCGGCCAGAATGCCCAGCTGGGTGCCGATATGGCCGTAGCCGATGATGCCCAGTTTTTTGCCGCGCGCTTCATAGGAGCCCACGGCCAGTTTGTGCCACACGCCGCGGTGCGCCTTGGCGTTGGCGGCCGGAATGCCGCGCAGCATCAACAGCAGCTCGCCCAGCACCATTTCGGCCACGGATCGGGTATTGGAGAACGGGGCGTTGAAGACCGGAATGCCACGTTTGGTCGCCGCTTTCAGGTCAACCTGGTTGGTGCCGATGCAGAAGCAGCCCACCGCCACCAGTTTTTCTGCGGCGGCGAACACCTCTTCGGTCAGATGCGTGCGCGATCGGATGCCGACGAAGTGCGCATCGCGGATGGAGGCCTTCAGCGATTCGGTGTCTAACGCACCCTTGTGGTATTCGATGTTGGTATAACCGGCGGCACGCAAATTATCGACCGTGCTCTGATGAACCCCTTCCACCAACAGGAATTTAATCTTGTCTTTCTCCAATGATACTTTTGCCATTTACCCGACCCTATGTTCAGACTTCAGAAGCGGCTGTGACGACACAGCTCCCATCCAACATAACAAAAATAACGCAGGCGGCAATACAAACGATTGCCTGCCCGGCAGGACAAGGCGCAGCGTTGATGGCGGTTTACGGCAGAAAATGCCATAGGGAAAGTTTTCGGCAGAAGCTTTGGGGAGTCAGTTTTCACAATGTGACATAAGTCACCAAATTTGCCGCTTTTCAGAAAAGATATTTTAACCGAAGAAATATGCGGCCCGGCACTACCGGGCCACAGGCCGCAGAGGCTTATTTGACCACTTTCACGCCTTCCGGGGTGCCGACCAGCGCCACGTCCGCGCCGCGGTTGGCGAACAGCCCCACGGTCACCACGCCGGCGATGCCGTTGATCTTGTTCTCCAGCGCGATGGCGTCGGTGATGTTCAGGTTATGCACATCGAGGATCACGTTGCCGTTGTCGGTCACTACGTTCTGGCGATACTCCGGCAGGCCGCCCAGTTTCACCAGCTCACGCGCCACATAGGAGCGGGCCATCGGGATCACTTCCACCGGCAGCGGGAATTTGCCCAGCACGTCCACCTGCTTGCTGGCGTCGACGATGCAGATGAATTTCTTGGCGATGGCGGCGATGATCTTCTCGCGCGTCAGCGCCGCGCCGCCACCTTTGATCATCTGCATGTGGCCGTTGATTTCGTCCGCGCCGTCCACGTAGATATCGAGCGAGTCCACTTCGTTGCTGTCGAACACGTGGATGCCGAGGCTTTTCAGCTTGGCGGTGGAGGCGTCTGAGCTGGACACCGCGCCTTCAATCTGGTGCTTGATGGAGCCCAGCGCGTCAATAAAGTGGGCGGCGGTAGAGCCGGTGCCCACCCCGACGATGGTGCCCGGCGTCACGTATTCCAGCGCCGCCCAGCCCACCGCTTTTTTCAGTTCATCCTGCGTCATAATATGTCCCTTGCCTCTGTACGAAAACGTGTGCGTATTATAGGGTAAAACGCTGTTTTTCACGCCGGCAGGATCACACTTATTTACCGCAGCCCGCATTTTTACCCGCTTGGCGGCGAGCTGGGGGCGTGATTTTTCCACCTGCGCCGCACGCAAAATGTGGCATAGTGCCGGTATCATTCTAATTTAAGGGATATCTTTCCGATGAAACGCCCAGACTATCGTACGCTGCAAGCGCTGGACGCGGTGATCCGTGAGCGCGGCTTCGAGCGCGCCGCGCAAAAACTCTGCATCACGCAATCGGCGGTATCCCAACGCATCAAACAGCTGGAAAACCTGTTCGGCCAACCGCTGCTGGTCCGCACCGTGCCGCCGCGCCCGACCGAACAGGGGCAAAAGCTGCTGGCGCTGCTGCATCAGGTGGAGCTGCTGGAAGAAGAGTGGCTGGGCAACGACACCGGCGTCGATACGCCGCTGCTGCTGTCGCTGGCGGTCAACGCCGACAGTCTGGCGACCTGGCTGCTGCCGGCGCTGAAGCCGGTGCTGGCGGACTCCCCCATTCGTCTGAATCTGCAGGTGGAAGATGAAACCCGCACCCAGGAGCGGCTGCGCCGCGGTGAGGTGGTGGGCGCGGTGAGTATTCAGCCGCAGCCGCTGCCGAGCTGCCTGGTGGATCGTCTGGGGGCGCTGGACTACCTGTTCGTGGCCTCCAGCGGCTTCGCCGAGCGCTATTTCCCGAACGGCGTCACCCGCTCCGCGCTGTTGAAAGCGCCGGCGGTGGCCTTCGATCATCTCGACGACATGCACCAGGCATTCCTGCAGCAGAACTTCGATCTGTCGCCAGGCAGCGTGCCCTGCCACATCGTGAACTCATCGGAAGCCTTCGTGCAGCTGGCCCGTCAGGGCACCACCTGCTGTATGATCCCGCATCTGCAGATCGAAAAGGAGCTGGCATCCGGCGAACTGATCGATCTGACGCCGGGGCTGTACCAGCGCCGTATGCTGTACTGGCACCGCTTCGCGCCGGAGAGCCGCATGATGCGTAAAGTGACCGACGCGTTGCTGGAGCACGGTCACCAGGTGCTGCGCCAGGATTAAAACGAAAAAAGGTTCGCCGCAGCGAACCTTTTCTTCATGACAACACCCTTACTGCGCGGCGTTGCGCTGCAGCTCGAACACCACATCCACCTGATCGTCGAAGTGAATGCTTTGCTGTTCATAGGTTTGCGCCGCGTCGTTTTCCGCCGCCGCGCCGGCCGCCTTATACATCCGCGCCACCGGCATCGGCTGGTAGTTGGCGACCCGGTAGCGAATGCTGTACACCGGCCCCAGCTTGGCGTGGAAGCCCTTGGCCAGGGATTCGGCCTGCTGAGTCGCGTTCTCGATCGCTTTTTGCCGCGCCTGCTCGCGATACACATCCGGCTTGGCGACGCCCAGCTCCACCGCGCGGATCTCGTTCAGGCCGGATTTCAGCGCGCCGTCCAGCAGCTCGTTCAGCTTGTCCAACTGGCGCAGGGTAACCTGCACCTGACGCACCGCCCGGTAGCCCTTCAGCACCGACTCGCCGGTTTTCAGGTAATCGTATTCCGGCTGGGTGCGCAGGTTGGCGGCGCTGATGTCTTTCTTCTCGATGTTGTTTTTCTGCAGGAAATCAAAGTACTGCGCCACGCGCTCGTCTACCTGCTTCTTCGCCTGGGCGGCGTCTTTGGAGGAAACGCTCACTTCGATCGCCAGAGTGGCGATATCCGGCGTGGCGTCCACGCTGGCGGTGCCGGAGGTGACGACGTGCGGCCCTTCAGGCAATTCAGCCGCCTGCAGCGCCATCGGTAGCGTCCCTAATCCGACCATTGCGGCCATAGCCAATGCTTTTAGCTTCACAGTGTCTCCTTAATGACAGGCTGTCTCTGATCGCCGGCTTTTCCCTGCGAGAACCGCCGGTTTCCTGGCATCAAACGTAGCATATCGCACGGCGTTTTGAATTCGGATTAGTGACAAATTCTTATAAATTTGCCCCCTGCCAGGCCAGCTGCAGCGCGATGCCCCACATCACCAGACCGACCAGCGCGTTGATGATGCGCTGCGCCCGCTGGGTGTTCAGCCACGGCGCCAGCCAGGAGGCCAGCAGCGCCAGGCCAAAGAACCACACCGCCGACGCGCTGACCGCGCCAAGCGCGAACCAGGAACGCACGTCCGCCGTCAGCTGTCCGCCCAGGCTGCCGAGCACCACGAAGGTATCCAGATAGACATGCGGATTCAGCCAGGTGACCGCCAGCATGGTGACCACGATGCGCCAGCGGCTCTGCGCCAGCTCCTGCGCCGCGGCCTGAGCCGGTTGCGGGCTGAAGGCGGAACGGAACGCGCCCCAGCCGTACCACAGCAGAAACGCCACCCCGCCCCAGGTCACCAACGCCAGCAGCAGCGGCGAGCGGGTCAGCAACGCGCTGCCGCCGAAAATACCGGCGCAGATCAGCACGATATCGCTCAGCGCGCACAATGAGGCGATCATCAGATGATACTGACGGCGAATGCCCTGATTCATCACGAATACGTTCTGCGGGCCCAGCGGCAGGATCATGGCGGCGCTCAGGGCAAAGCCCTGCAGGAAGACGGCTAGCATGGGAAATTCCTCGAATGATAAAAGGCGCCGGACGTGGGCGCGTATCGGTCAACACGCGCATCATACGAGGAAGCGATCATTAGGTGAAATTGATGTTTCTAATCAAGTATCAGAGATGCTAATACCCTGTGGGCGCCAGGCCAGCGCCGCCAGATTCGCCCATCGGCGAAAAATTCGCTATCATCCGCCCCTCTCCACTCCAGCCGGCCGACCGATGTCTACGATTACCGATACCTTCATCGCCCCGCCCTGTCATGACCAGATAGAGATCCTCTATCAGGACGATCATCTGGCGCTGATCAATAAACCCGCCGGGTTGCTCAGCCTTTCGGGCAAAAATCCGCAAAATCTCGATTCGGTACACCACCGGCTGGTGCAGATCTTCCCCGGCTGCACGCTGGCGCACCGCCTGGATTTCGGCACGTCCGGGTTGATGGTGGTGGCCCGCAATAAGGCCGTCAATGCCGCGCTCTGCCGGCAGTTCAGCGAGCGCACCGTCGGTAAAGTCTACAGCGCGCTGCTCTGCGGCCATGTGGCGGATGACGAAGGGGTGATAGACGCGGCGATCGCCAAAGATCCGGCGCTGTTCCCGCTGATGTCGATTTGCGCCCTTCACGGCAAGCCCGCCCGCTCCCGCTATCGGGTCGTCGAGCGTTTTTATCGTGAAACGGAAGGCGGGATCTCGCTGCCGCTGACGCGGGTGCAGCTTACCCCAGAGACTGGGCGCACCCACCAGCTGCGTATTCACAGCTGGCAATTGGGCCACCCTATTTTAGGCTGCGATCTTTACGGCGGGCGCCTGCTGCCGGGTACCGAGCAGACGCCGCGGCTGATGCTGCACGCCAGCGAACTGGACTTTGTGCACCCCATCAGCGGAGAGCGGATAACCGCTCGTCACGCCGCGCCGTTCTGAACGCGGCTTACCACATCAAATCGTCAGGCACTTTAAAGTCGGCGTACGGATCGTCTTCATCCTGCTCTTCCTGACTCAGCGCGCTGTGCAACACAATGCTGCCCGCATCGCGCTGCGCGATTTTATCGGCGACGCTCGCGGGGATAATCGCGTATTCACACTCTTCCCGGTTCTCGATCAGCAAACGCGCAATGGCGAGGCGGCCATTGATCAGTTGGGTCTGCGTCGCCTTATCCACCAGGATTTTTTTGATCAGGTTGCCGTCGGTAAAGTTAAAACCGATATCGCCTTTCGCCAGCACGATACGATTCATCTCGATCAGTTGCTTCACCTGCGCCTTGTATTCTTTGGACAGCGCTGCTTGCTTTTGCTGCTCGTTCAACTGCTTATCGCGCTCAAGCTGCGCCTTTTTATTCTCTTCCACCGCCTCTCTGGCCTCACGGGCCTGAACGCGTGATTTTTTAGCCGTTCTTTGGACTTTGGCCATTTTCTTGCTGGTTACCAAGCCCGCTTTGAGCATCTGCTCTTGTAAGGTGAGTTTTGTCATGTTCGTGTCTGAAGCCGTGGGATCATGGAGGGATTATACCCGTAATTTTTCAGGCTGCACCAGGTTGCCGGCCCAACCCACCGGCGGTTTGCGCCGCAGAGCAACGGCGGTAAAACGGCCCGAACGCCCGATCATGAATACCGCTCATGTGGTAATGAAATTAAGTCTCTTTCACTCCCTCCGGGACTCTGGCAAAAATAGACCTCATTAACGACAGACAATATGAAATCGGCTGAATAAAAAAATAGAAAAACAAGCCATTGAAAGAAATGGATAAATCCAGCCTTCATATCATATAACAGGATGCTATAAGACGATGAATACAGACTTTACCTTTACGATTAAGAGCAGTTCTTTCGACGAAGATTATAACCCTTCTGAAAATACGCGTATCACCACCAACTTTGCCAATTTGGCCAGAGGGAAAAACCGCCGGGAGAACCTGCGCAACACGTTGGTGATGATCGACAATCGCTTTAATGCATTAGCCTATTGGGATAACCCCAAGGCCGATCGCTACTCTGTCGAGCTGGAAATCATCTCGGTTGAGATGCGCATTGAAGATCAGGGCGCCAGCTTTCCGGTTATCGAAATCCTGAAAACCAACATCATCGATAAAAAAACGCAAAAGCGTATCGAGGGCATCGTCGGGAACAATTTCTCGTCTTACGTGCGCGATTACGACTTTAGCGTCTTGCTGCCGGCGCACAATAAAAACGCGGCGGAATTTACCATTCCGGATGATTTTGGCGATTTGCACGGCAATATCTTTAAGCACTTCGTCAATTCAAACGAATACCATGAAAATTTCAGCAAACCGCCGGTGATCTGCCTCAGCGTATCCAGCAAAGACACCTACCATCGGACGGGCAATCAACACCCGGTCTTGGGCGACGAGTATCGGCAAGACGGCGCTTCATTGACCGACCGGTATTTTAAAAAAATGGGCCTGCAGGTGCGCTATTTCATGCCGAAAAATAGCGTTGCGCCCCTGGCCTTTTATTTCCCCGGGGATTTGCTGAGCGATTACACCGATCTGGAACTGATCGGCACCATCAGCACGATGGAGACCTTCCAGAAAATCTATCGGCCTGAAATTTACAATGCCAATTCGGCGGCGGGGCAATGCTATCAGCCAAGCCTGAATAACCAGGATCATTCATTAACCAAGATTGTTTACGATCGCGAAGAGCGTAGCCAGTTAGCGATTGAGCAGGGGAAATTTACGGAAGAGCAATTTATCAAACCCTACAAGCCTATTCTTGAGCAATGGTCTGCTCACTACGCGCTTTGATTCACTTAAATACAGGTCACCTATCATGAAAATATTGCTCCCCACATCGACCGCCGGCAGCTTGCCCAAACCGGTCTGGCTGGCCCAACCGGAAACCCTGTGGTCGCCCTGGAAATTGCAGAATGAAGAACTCATCGAAGGGAAACAGGACGCCCTGCGTTTGTCACTGGCAGAGCAACAACAGGCCGGCATCGATATCGTCAGCGATGGCGAACAAACCCGTCAGCACTTCGTCACGACGTTTATCGAGCATCTCAGCGGCGTCGATTTCGAAAAACGCGAAGTGGTTAAAATCCGCAATCGCTATGAGGCGAGCGTGCCGACGGTCGTGGGGGCAGTCTCGCGTCAAAAACCCGTTTTCGTTGAAGACGCCAAATTTTTACGCCAGCTGACCACACAGCCGATTAAATGGGCCCTGCCGGGGCCGATGACCATGATCGACACACTCTATGACAACCACTATAAAAGCCGCGAGAAATTAGCCTGGGAGTTCGCGAAGATCCTCAATCAGGAAGCCAAAGAGCTCGAGGCCGCAGGCGTCGACATTATTCAGTTTGATGAGCCCGCATTTAACGTGTTCTTTGACGAGGTGAATGACTGGGGCATCGCCGCCCTGGAAAGAGCCATTGAAGGGCTTAAGTGTGAAACCGCCGTACATATCTGCTATGGATATGGGATTAAAGCCAATACCGACTGGAAAAAGACGCTGGGCTCGGAATGGCGACAATATGAAGAGGCGTTTCCGAAACTGCAAACGTCTAACATCGATATCATCTCGCTGGAGTGCCATAACTCGCACGTGCCCATGGATCTGCTTGAACTGATCCGCGGCAAAAAGGTGATGGTCGGCGCCATCGATGTAGCGAATCATGCCGTTGAGACGCCGGAGGAAGTGGCCGACACGCTGCGCAAAGCGCTGCAGTTTGTCGATGCCGACAAGCTCTATCCGTCGACCAACTGCGGCATGGCCCCCCTGCCCCGTCAGGTCGCCCGCGGCAAGCTGAATGCGTTAAGCGCAGGCGCCGAGATCGTGCGCCGAGAGCTGTTAGCCAAATAACCTTGCCTGCGCCCGCCACAGACACCTCCTGCGGCGGGCGATTATCAGCAATTCCCCCTCCCCGCAACGCCCCCGCTCTGGTGTATACTCGGATTTCTACGCGATGCCAGCCACAGCGGTTTTGGTTCAGGCCTGGCCTGAACAGCCCTCAGCCAGCCCACACCAGCCGAATAACAGTGGAATAACCATGAGCCCAAATACCGCTCGCATCAGCGAAATCATCGATCGTGCCAGGATCTCCCCCTACCAAATCCTGATCCTGACCCTGTGTTTCCTCATTGCCCTGCTGGATGGCTTCGATACCGCCATCATCGGCTATATCGCGCCGGCGCTGCGCGAAGAGTGGGGCCTGCAGCCCGATCAGCTCTCTCCCGCCTTCGGCGCGGGGCTGTTCGGCCTGCTGATCGGCAGCCTGCTGTTCGGGCCGATCGCCGACGCCCTCGGCCGCAAACGCGTGCTGCTCGTCGCGGTGCTGGTGTTTGGCGGCTGTACTCTGGCTTCGGCCTATACGCATTCGATCGAATCCCTGACCCTGCTGCGCTTCATCACCGGCATTGGCCTCGGAGGCGCGATACCGACCTGCATCACCCTCAGCTCGGAGTATTCGCCGGCGCGCCGCCGCATGCTGATGGTCACCCTGAGCTGGAGCGGCTTTACCGCCGGGTTGGCCCTGGGCGGCCTGCTGGCCGGCCAGATCATCCCGGCGTTCGGCTGGCGCGGCCTGCTGCTGGTCGGCGGCATTGCGCCATTGGCGCTGCTGCCGCTGTTGGCCTGGCAGATGCCCGAGTCGGTACGTTTTATGGCTGCCAGCGCCAAACATGCCGATCGGCTACGCCGGGTGGTCGAGCGTATCACCGGCCAGCGTTGGACGGGGATAACCATCGTCGATGACGAGCGCCCGGCGCAGGCCAGGTCGCCGATATCACACCTATTTATCGAAGGCCGCGCCGTGCGCACCCTGCTGCTGTGGGTGGCGTTCTTCTGTTCGCTGTTCGTGTTCTACCTGCTCACCAGCTGGCTGCCGACCCTGCTCAAAGACGCCGGTTACGACATCGCCCACGCCTCGCGTATCGGCGCGATGGTGCCGCTCGGCGGCACCCTGGGCGCCATCCTGATGGCGCTGCTGATGGATCGGATCGGGCCTTACCGCGTACTGGCCGTCTCCTACCTGGGCGCCGCGCTGGTGATCGGCGCGACCGGGTATCTGATGGGCGACGTCTACACGCTGGCCGCCGTCGTGTTCCTGATCGGCTTCGGCGTGGCCGGCGCGCAAAACGGCCTGAACCTGGTTTCAGCCACCCTTTATCCGACCGCAGCCCGCGTCACCGGCGTCAGCTGGGCCATGGCCAATGGCCGCTTCGGCTCAATTGTCGGCTCGATGCTCGGCGCCTGGATGATGGCCGCCGCCGGCTCGACGGAAGTGTTCTTCCTCTGGCTGGCGCTGCCGGCGCTGCTGGGCGCCGCCGCCATCTTCCTGCTCTATCGCCTCAGCCTGCGCCGCCGCACGCCGCTCACCGAACCGGCTGCGGGCATCTGACCTCGCGGAAAATAAAAGGCCGAGACGCCATCGGCAGCGTCTCGGCCTGCAGTAAAAAAGGGGGCAAGGCCCCCTTCTGTGTTATTCCGCCTTGGCGGAAGCGTCTTCGGTACGATACAGGTGCACATCCATCTGCGGGAACGGAATGCCGATGTTGTGGGCATCCAGCGCGCGCTTGAAGTTTTCCATCAGATCGAAGTACACGTTCCA
Source organism: Serratia sp. ME47 (assembly GCF_903970925.1). Lineage (NCBI taxonomy): Bacteria > Pseudomonadati > Pseudomonadota > Gammaproteobacteria > Enterobacterales > Yersiniaceae > Serratia > Serratia sp. ME47. Next base: position 170,027 of record NZ_CAJCKE010000002.1, read on the forward strand.
GTATTCCGCATTGGTGGTCCAGGAACGGGTCACGAAGTTCAGCGAGGACGGCGCCATCTCGTTCAGACGCACGGTCACGCCTTTGGCGTGCATGATGCGTTTGTCGGCGGCGATCACGTCGCCCAGCACCTTCTTCACCACGTCGATATCGGCGTTGTAGGCCACGCCCACCACGATATCCACGCGGCGGTTCGGTTCGCGGGAGTAGTTGATGATGTTGCCGGCGATGATTTTACCGTTCGGCACCACGATGGTTTTGTTGTCGGCGGTGCGCAGGGTGGTGGAGAAAATCTGCACCTGATCGACGGTACCGGCCACGCCGCCCAGATCGACATATTCACCCACGCGCAGCGGACGGAAGATCACCAGCAGCACGCCGGCGGCGAAGTTGGACAGCGAGCCTTGCAGCGCCAGGCCGACGGCCAAACCGGCGGCACCCAGCACCGCGATCACCGAGGTGGTCTGCACGCCGACGCGCCCCAGCACGGCGATAAAGGTGAACGCCAGCACGCCGTAACGCACGATCGCCGACAGGAAGTCGGCCACCGTGGCGTCGATGCCGCGCAGCTTCATCACGCGGTTCAGCGCATTGCCGACCACGCGGGCCACGATCGAACCGATGATCAGGATAACGATGGCGGCGACGATATTCACCGCGTACTGGATCAACAGATCCTGATTCTTCACCAACCAGTCGCCGGCACCGTTGATGCCGTCTACTACATTCAAATCTTTCATTCGTGTCGTCCTAACTCAGTCCCTAACGGGAGAAACTCGCAAAAATACACTGGCCTCGGCGGCCAGTAGGAAACCACGCCTAAGGGTAACCAACATTAAAGGCTCATGCCAACCATCAGCATTAAAAATAGCCGAAACCGCCCGCCGCTTCTTCTATGCTGAGAACAGCGCGTTGGCCATTTCACGACAAGGGATCCGTTCTTCATGCACATTCGCTCTTCGCTCAAACACTATTGGCAAGTGCGGCCCAGGCTGCTGTTTTCCGTCGGCGCCGGGCTGCTATGCTTTCTGCTGCTGCCCGCCCAGCTCTCGCTGCTGCAACGCTTGATGATCGGCTGGAATACGCTGGCCTGGCTCTACCTGCTGTTTCTCTGGCGGCTGATGCTGGTCAGCACGCCGCAGCACATTCGCCAAATCGCCCGGCGGCAGGACGAAAGCGCCAGCATGGTGCTGGCGTTAGTCAGCCTCGGCTGCCTGGTCAGCTTACTGGCGATCCTGTTTGAATTGAGCAGCGCCAAACAGGTGGCCGGCTCTCTGAAAACGCTGCATTTGCTCCTGACCGGCGCCACGCTGGCGGTCTCCTGGCTGCTTCTGCCGACCGCCTTCACCATGCACTATGCTCATCAGTTTTATCGCCAGGGCGCACAGCAGGATCCTTTGCCGCTGCTGTTCCCCGGCAATCTCGCCGATCCCACCTATCTGGATTTCGCCTACTTCTCCTTCACCATCGCGGTCGCGTCGCAAACCGCCGATGTGGCGGTCGGCGCGGCAGAGGTGCGCAAGATCACCCTGTTGCAGTCGGTGATCTCCTTCGCGTTCAACATGCTGATCCTGGGCCTGTCGATCAATGTCGGCGCCGGCCTGTTGGGCTGAAAACGAAAAAGGCTCCCCGCAGGGAGCCTTTAAATTGCAAACAAAGGAGGAAAAAACGTGGTTTTTCCTCCTTTGTGATCATCAGTCGAAAATCAATAAATTGATTTTCCTTATTTTTTATATTTTGCCTACGGCAAGCCAAGCCACGCATCAGGCTTGCCATAAACAAAAAGGCTCCCCGCAGGGAGCCTTGTACATCATGCAACAGGTGCCGAAGATTACAGAACGTCTACCGCGTTCAGATCTTTGAAGGCCTGCTCCAGACGCGTCACCATGCTGGTTTGCGCTGCGCGCAGCCATACGCGTGGATCGTAGTATTTCTTGTTAGGCTGATCGGCGCCTTTCGGGTTGCCCAGCTGGCCCTGCAGGTAAGCTTCGTTCGCTTTGTAGTACTGCAGGATGCCGTCCCAGGTCGCCCATTGGGTGTCGGTGTCGATGTTCATCTTGATCACACCGTAACCCACAGACTCTTTGATCTCTGCGTCGGTAGAACCGGAACCACCGTGGAACACGAAGTTCAGGCTGTTGTGCGGCAGGTTGAATTTCTTGGACACGTAATCCTGAGAATCGCGCAGGATGGTTGGAGTCAGCTTAACGTTACCTGGCTTGTACACGCCGTGCACGTTACCGAACGATGCAGCGATGGTGAAGCGCGGGCTGATGGCGTTCAGTTTTTCGTACGCGTAAGCCACGTCTTCCGGCTGGGTGTACAGAGCGGAAGCGTCCATATGGCTGTTGTCCACGCCATCTTCTTCACCGCCGGTGCAGCCCAGTTCGATTTCCAGCGTCATGCCGATTTTGGCCATGCGCTTCAGGTAGGCGCTGCAGATCTCGATGTTTTCTTCCAGAGACTCTTCAGACAGATCGATCATGTGGGAAGAGAACAGCGGTTTGCCGGTAGCGGCGAAGTGTTTCTCGCCGGCGTCCAGCAGGCCGTCCAGCCATGGCAGCAGTTTCTTCGCGCAGTGGTCGGTGTGCAGGATCACCGGCACGCCGTAGTGTTCAGCCATCTGGTGAACGTGGTGTGCGCCGGAGATAGCGCCCAGAATCGCTGCGCCCTGAGGCACATCGGTCTTCACGCCTTTGCCGGCGATGAATGCGGCGCCGCCGTTGGAGAACTGAACGATGACCGGCGCGCGCACTTTAGCCGCGGCTTCCAGCACTGCGTTGATGGAGTCGGTACCCACGCAGTTTACCGCTGGCAGCGCAAAGTTGTTCTCTTTAGCAACTGCGAAGACTTTCTGAACGTCATCACCCGTGATGACACCCGGTTTTACGAAATCAAAAATTTTAGACATGTTACTTTGTCCTGTTTCGTCGGCCGTAGATGGATGTAAATCGATGTTTTCACGCCGCGCAGCATTTGCCGCGCGGTATAAAACAAACGGGCGGCTTTCGCCTCCCGTTGTCTGAATTACTGCTTAGCGCGCTCTTCCAGCATCACGACTGCAGGCAGCGGTTTCCCTTCAACGAATTCCAGGAATGCGCCACCGCCGGTGGAGATGTAGGAGATTTTGTCAGCGATACCGAACAGATCGATGGCTGCCAGAGTGTCGCCGCCGCCAGCGATAGAGAAAGCGTCGCTATCGGCGATCGCGCGGGCGACAATTTCGGTGCCCTTACGGAAGTTAGGGAACTCGAATACGCCAACCGGGCCATTCCACAGAATGGTTTTGGCGTTCTTCAGGATAACGGCCAGACGCTCGGCAGAGACGTCGCCCATATCCAGAATTTGCTCGTTGTCCTGGATCTCGTTGGCCTGCTTCACGGTCGCGGTCGCGGTCTCAGAGAACTCGGTCGCCACGCGCACGTCGGTCGGCACCGGAATGTCGCAGGTTTCCAGCAGTTTCTGCGCGTTCGGGATCAGATCCGGTTCGTACAGGGACTGGCCCACGTTGTTGCCCTGCGCCGCCACGAAGGTGTTGGCAATGCCGCCGCCGACGATCAGCTGATCGGCGATTTTGGACAGGGAATCCAGCACGGTCAGTTTGGTGGAGACTTTAGAACCGCCCACGATGGCGACCATCGGACGGGCCGGGTTACCCAGGGCTTTGCCCAGCGCTTCCAGCTCGGCGGACAGCAGCGGGCCGGCACAGGCGACAGGCGCGAACTTGCCCACGCCGTGGGTGGAAGCCTGCGCGCGGTGCGCGGTGCCGAACGCGTCCATCACGTACACGTCGCACAGCGCCGCGTATTTCTTGGACAGGGTTTCGTCATCTTTCTTCTCGCCCTTGTTGAAACGGACGTTTTCCAGCACCACCAGTTCACCTTCGGCGACGTCGACGCCATCCAGATAATCCTTCGCCAGACGCACTGGGGATTTCAGGTGATCTTTCAGGTAGTTGACCACAGGCAGCAGGGAGAATTCTTCGTTGTACTCGCCTTCGGTAGGACGACCCAGGTGGGAGGTTACCATCACGCGGGCGCCTTGCTTCAGCGCAGCTTCGATAGTCGGCAGGGAAGCGCGGATACGCGCGTCGGAAGTCACTTTACCGTCTTTTACCGGCACGTTCAGATCGGAGCGGATCAGTACGCGTTTACCCGCCAGATCCAGATCGGTCATCTTAATTACAGACATGGTGAACCCTCTTTATTGAATCTCTATAAAATTGCCTGAGCAGCGCGCCAATCACGCCGGCGCCGCCGTACTAGAAACCGCTGGCGGCCATTGCCCGTGTTGTATCCAACATCCGATTGGCAAAGCCCCATTCATTGTCGCACCAGACCAAGGTCTTTATCAGGTGCTGCCCGCTGACCCGGGTCTGCGTACCGTCGACGATAGCGCTGTGCGGGTCATGGTTAAAATCGATCGAGACCAATGGTAATTCCGTGTAGTCAACTATACCACGAAATGATTCCCGTGCGGCCTTTTGCAACAGCTGGTTGACCTCCGCCACCTTCACCGCGGCGCTCACGCTGACGCTAAGATCGATAGCCGTCACGTTGATGGTCGGCACGCGCACCGAGATAGCCTCGAAGCGATCGCAAAACTGCGGGAAGATGCGGGTGATGCCCGCGGCCAGTTTGGTATCGACCGGAATGATCGACTGGCTCGCCGCGCGGGTGCGCCGCAAATCCGCGTGATACGCGTCGATCACCGGCTGATCGTTCATCGCCGAGTGAATGGTGGTCACGGTGCCGGACTCGATGCTGTAGGCGTCGTCCAGCAGCTTGATCACCGGAATAATGCAGTTGGTGGTGCACGAGGCGTTGGACACGATGCGATGTTCCGCCAGCAGCGTCTGATGGTTGACGCCGAACACGATGGTGGCGTCCAGATCGTTGCCGCCCGGATGGGCGAACAGCACTTTCTTCGCCCCCGCCGCCAGATGGGCCTCGCCATCCGCCCGGCTGCCGTACACGCCGCTGCAGTCCAGCACCACGTCGACGCCCAGTTCGCCCCAGGGCAACTGCTCCACCGCCGGCTGATGCAACAGGCGAATCGCGTCGTCTCCGACGCTCAGCGTGTCGCACTCCTGCCGCACATCCCAGGCGAAGCGGCCATGGCTGGAGTCGTACTTCAGCAGATGGGCCATGCCTTCGGCGTTCGCCAGCTCGTTGATCGCCACCACGGAGATTTCCGCCCGTCGGCCCGATTCGTACAGTGCGCGCAATACGCTGCGGCCGATGCGGCCAAAGCCGTTTATCGCTATGCGGATGGTCATGCTGCTCCTGAAAAAGGGCCGTCCACGCCGGGTGACTCACCGGCGCCGCCCGGCGCTGACTGGTTGTCTCACTAACCCGCATAGAGTAGTGGATCGTACCGCCCGCTGTGAATCGCCGAGTTTGCATTATTCCCGCGCTTCAGCGGTTTTTCACCGCCGTCACATCGGCATTTCTGTCGAAGAGTGCTTCAACTGAAACGCTTCAGCTGAGCATAAACCAAAGTTTTGGCAAAAGGAACACGTGCGACAGTTCCTCAGGTAACGGGCGGGAATTTTACGAGCATAAGATGATCTGGCGCACATTTTTGGCCTTAAGACCGCGACGGATTTTCACTCGCCGGCACCGTTTCGCCGTAGTGCTCACGAAAATAGTCGCGCAGAAATTCGACGGTCACCCGTACTTTCGCCGACGTTGCCAGCCGGGAAACGTACACCGCCCAGATATTGGCCGGCTGATAATACTCCGGCAGGATGTGCACCAGTCGGCCGCTGTCGATGTTCTCTTTCACGTCCCAGGCGGAACGCAGCGCGACGCCCTGCCCGTCCAGGCACCACTGGTGCACGATCTCGCCGTGGTTCGACGCCAGCGCGCCCGTCACCTTTACCGTTTCTTCACCGCTCGGCCCCTGCAGCCGCCACAGCCCGAACGGATGATCGCGTTCTTTGATCACCAGACAGGAACGGCCCGCCAGCTCCGCCGGGTTTTTCGGCGCCCCATGGCGCTGCAGGTACGTCGGCGAAGCACACAGGATGCGCTGGTTGTCCGCCAGCTTGCGCGCAATAAGATTGGGGGCGATATCGTCGCCGATGCGGATATCCAGATCGAAACCTTCGCTGACCAGATCCACCAGCCGATCGGAAACGTCGAGCCGCAGTTCCAGCTGCGGATACTGCCGCGCCAGCGCCGACAGCGCCGGCGCGACGAAACGCCGGCCAAAGCCGAAGCTGCTGACCACTCGCAGCATGCCCTGCGGCGCCTGGCGCACTTCGGACAGCTCGTCCATCATCTGATCGACATCGTTGAGAATGCGCTGCGCCCATTCGTAGATGCGCTCGCCGTCTTCGGTGATCGCCACCCGCCGCGTGGTGCGGTGCAGCAACGACACGTCCAGAGCCTTCTCCAACAGCGCGATGCGCTTGCTGATAAAGGCCGGCGAAACGCCCAACTCTTCGGCGGCGGCGGCAAACCCGGCGCGGCGCGCCACCAGCACGAACACCCGCAGGTCACTCAGGATCGGCATATTGTTCATGATTCGTGTTTTATGTTTCACCGTTTTCAGGATTGATTAACAGTTAGTCAATTATAGGATAACAGTGTTGTCAATCTCCCCTACCTACAAATGAGACCTCTGTATGAGCAAAACTTACAAGATTGCCGCCATCCCCGGGGACGGGATCGGGCGGGAAGTGTTGCCGGAAGGCATACGAGTATTGCAGGCGGCGGCGGCGCGCTGGGATCTGTCGCTGGAATTCGCCACCTTCGAGTGGGCCAGTTGCGACTACTACCAGCACCACGGCCAGATGATGCCGGACGACTGGTTCGAGCAACTGAAAGGCTTCGACGCCATCTATTTCGGCGCCGTCGGTTGGCCGGACACGGTGCCCGACCATATCTCGCTGTGGGGTTCGCTGCTGAAATTCCGGCGCGACTTCGAACAGTACGTCAACCTGCGTCCGGTGCGGCTGTTTCCCGGCGTGCCCTGCCCGCTGGCGAACAAGCAGCCGGGCGATATCGATTTCTACGTGGTGCGCGAAAATACCGAAGGGGAATACTCCTCGCTCGGCGGACGGATGTTCGAAGGCACCGAACGCGAGATGGTGATCCAGGAATCGGTCTTCACCCGTCAGGGCGTGGACCGCATCCTGAAGTACGCCTTTGAGCTGGCGCAACAGCGCCCGCGCAAACGCCTGACCGCCGCCACCAAGTCCAACGGCATGGCCATCAGCATGCCGTACTGGGATGAGCGCGTGGCGGAGATAGCGCGCCAATACCCTGATATCACCTGGGACAAACAGCACATCGATATTCTGTGCGCGCGTTTCGTGCTGAACCCCGAACGCTTCGATGTGGTGGTCGCCTCCAACCTGTTCGGCGATATTTTGTCGGATCTCGGCCCGGCCTGCACCGGCACCATCGGCATCGCCCCCTCGGCCAACCTGAACCCGGAGCGCAACTTCCCGTCGCTGTTCGAGCCGGTGCACGGCTCGGCGCCGGACATTTTCGGCAAAAACATCGCCAACCCGATCGCCATGATCTGGAGCGGCGCGATGATGCTGGACTTCCTCGGCGACGGCGATGCCCGCTACCGCCAGGCGCACGACGGCATCCTGCAGGCGATTGAGCGCATTATCGCCGACGGGCCGCGCACGCCGGACATGCGCGGCGACGCCTCCACCCAGCAAGTCGGCCAGGCGATCGCCGCCCTGCTGCAACGCTGAACGCCGCAGATTTTCCCGTGCAGGGCGCCCTTCCGCGCCCTGCTTTGCCACGTCCGTTTTTCCGCTTCGATCGCTGCCGCAAATCCGTTGAAAACCACCGCAGAAGGCACGCCAATACCCCGGTCAAGATCACAACAAATTGTTTACATACTGTGTTTTATCCTTTTACAGATGCCCTAATTGTGGCCCTCCTGTAATTTGTGCACACTCGAAAATGTTAATGAAGAGTGAATATTCCCGGTAGCGACCTACCGGGCCGTTTGCTCCTCGCGGTGTAACAAAACAAATGGTTTAAGCCAATAAGGCCCGGGCGCACCCTACGCTTTGCGCACCGGCCCACCACCGATAACAGGAGTTCACTCCCATGCAGAGCAATCCCAAAAAGGATGTCACGCTCATCGCCATCAGCCTGTGCAGCATTGCGCTGATCGCCCTTTGCCTGATGCTCTTTCCGGCTCAATCCGCGCTTATCGCCAACACCATTTTCAACGGCGTCACCCGGCTGTTCGGTTCAACCATTCAAATCCTGGTGCTGATCGCCCTGCTGGTGGTGCTGTATCTGGCGTTGAGCAAATACGGCAATATCCGCCTCGGCGAAGGCAAACCGCAATACTCCACGCTGGCCTGGCTGTTCATGTTCATCTGCGCCGGCCTGGGCTCGTCCACCCTGTACTGGGGGGTGATGGAATGGGCGTATTACTACCAGACGCCGGGGCTGAACATCGCGCCGCGCACCCCGAAGGCGCTGGAATACAGCATCAGCTACTCCTTCTTCCACTGGGGCCTGAGCGCCTGGGCGACCTACGCCCTCGCCTCGCTGATCATGGCCTATCACTTCCACGTGCGTAAGAACAAAGGGCTCAGCCTGTCGGGGATCATTTCCGCCATCACCGGCGTGCGCGCCAACGGCCCGGTCGGGCGGGCGGTGGATCTGATCTTCCTGGTCGCCACCGTCGGCGCCCTCACCATTTCACTGGTGCTGACCGCCTCCACCTTTACCCGCGGGCTGACGGCGCTGACCGGCATCCCGGACAACTTCGCGGTGCAGGCGACGGTGATCCTGCTGGCGGCGGTGATCTTCTGTCTCAGTTCTTACATCGGCATCGACGGCGGCATGCAGCGCCTGAGTAAAATGGTCGGCTGGGGCGCATTCGCTTTCGCCGGGCTGGTGCTGCTGGTCGGCCCGACCGAATTCACCATCAACAACACCATCAACGCCATCGGCCTGACGGCGCAAAACTTTCTGCAGATGAGCCTGTTCACCGATCCGATGGGCGACGGCAGCTTCAGCCGCAGCTGGACGGTGTTCTACTGGCTGTGGTGGATCTCCTATACTCCGGGCGTGGCGATGTTCGTCACCCGCGTCTCGCGCGGACGCAAGATTAAAGAAGTGATCTGGGCGTTGCTGCTCGGCAGCACCCTCGGCTGCTGGTTCTTCTTCGGCTCGCTGGAAAGCTACGCCATGCACCAGTTCATCAGCGGGCAGCTCAACGTGCCGGAGATCCTCAGCACCCAGGGCGGCGAAACCGCCGTGCAGATGCTACTGACGGCGCTGCCGCTCGGCAAGCTGTTCCTCGCCGCCTATCTGTTCATCATGATCATTTTCCTGGCCTCGCACATGGACGCCGTGGCCTACACCATGGCCGCCACCAGCACCCGCAACCTGCAGGAGGGGCAAGATCCCAGCCCGATGCTGCGGCTGTTCTGGTGCGTGGTGATCACCCTGATCCCGCTGTCGATCCTGTTTACCGGCGCCTCGCTGGACACCATGAAAACCACGGTGATCCTGACCGCACTGCCGTTCCTGCTGGTGCTGCTGGTGAAAACCTACGGTTTCGCCCGCTGGCTGAAGCAGGACTACGCGGCCATCCCGGCGCACCTGATCGAAAGCAGCCCGCCAACGCTGCCCGAAGCGCCGCCGGCCGCCGAACTCTCCGCTCCATCGTCGTATCAACCGCGCCCTATGGCGAAATGACAATAAGAAAAGAGGAAGGTTAACTTATGAGCACGCTGATCCCTGAATTTACCTTACCGAAAGATTTCTGCGCCGACGCCCGTGAGGCTTACACCATACCGGCCCGGTTCTACACCCACCAGGCGGCGTTCGAGCACGAAAAAGAGCAGGTGTTCGCCACCAGTTGGATCTGCGTGGCGCACCGCAGCGAGCTTGCCCAACCGAACGACTACATCACCCGCGAGATCATCGGTGAAAACATTCTGGTGGTGCGCGGCCGCGACAACGTGCTGCGCGCCTTTTACAACGTCTGCCCGCACCGCGGCCACCAACTGCTGGCGGGCGACGGCCGGGCGAAAAACGTCATCACCTGCCCTTATCACGCCTGGGCGTTCAAGCTGGACGGCGAACTGGCGCACGCGCGCAACTGTGAAAACGTGCAGAACTTCGATAAAGAAAACTCGCACCTGGTGCCGGTGCGGGTCGAAGAGTACGCCGGGTTTATTTACGTCAATCTGGACTCGCAGGCCGGCACGGTGGAAGACCAACTGCCGGGCCTCGGCGCCAAAGTGCGCGAAGCCTGCCCGCAGGTCGACGATCTCAAGCTGGCGGCGCGTTTCGTCACCCGCACCCCGGCCAACTGGAAGAACATCGTCGACAACTACCTCGAGTGCTACCACTGCGGCCCGGCGCATCCCGGTTTCGCCGACTCGGTGCAGGTCGATCGCTACTGGCACACCCTGCACGGCAACTGGACGCTGCAGTTCGGCTACGCCCGCCCTTCCGAGCAGTCGTTCAAGTTTGAAGAGGGCAAAGAATCCAGCTTCCACGGCATCTGGCTGTGGCCGTGCACCATGTTCAACATGCCGCCGCTGGAAGGCATGATGACGGTGATCTATGAGTTCCCGGTCGATGCGGAAACCACTCTGCAGCACTACGACATCTACTTCACCAACACCGATTTGAGCGACGAACAGCTCAAACTGATCGACTGGTACCGCGACGTGTTCCGCCCGGAAGATTTGCGGCTGGTGGAAAGCGTGCAAAAAGGCCTGAAGTCGCGCGGCTATCGCGGCCAGGGGCGCATCATGGCCGACGGCGCCGGCAGCGGCGTCAGCGAACACGGCATCGCCCACTTCCACAACCTGCTGGCGCAGGTTTATCAACCTTGATGCGACGGGGCCCGCGGGTCCCTTTCCCCTGACTTGTGAGGTTCTTGTGAAAATTTCCGATCGGGCGCTATTCCGCCAACAGGCATATATCAACGGGCAATGGCACGATGCCGACAACCAGGAAACCCTGCCGGTGAGCGATCCCGCCACCGGCCAACTCATCGGCAGCGTGCCCAACATGGCGAGAGCCGAAACCCAACGGGCGATTGACGCCGCCCAGCAGGCGCTGGAAGGCTGGCGCGCGCTGCCGGCGCAACAGCGCGCGCAGCTGCTGCGGCGCTGGTTTGAACTGATGCTGGAACACCAGCAGGATCTGGCCAACCTGATGACGCTGGAGCAAGGCAAACCGCTGGCTGAATCGCTGGGCGAGATCCGCTACGCCGCCTCCTTTATCGAATGGTTCGCCGAACAGGCCAAGCGCGCCAACGGCGACATCATTCCTTCGCCGAGCAGCGATAAACGCTTGATGGTGCTGAAACAGGGCATCGGCGTGTGCGCGGCGATCACGCCCTGGAACTTCCCGGCGGCGATGATCACCCGCAAGGCTGCGCCGGCGCTGGCGGCCGGCTGTACGCTGGTGGTCAAACCCGCCAACGAAACCCCTTATTCGGCACTGGCGATGGCCGAGCTGGCCGAACGCGCCGGCATTCCCGCCGGGGTATTCAACGTGGTGACCGGCAATTCGCAGGCGATCGGCGCCGAGCTGACCCGCCACCCGCAGGTGCGCAAACTCAGCTTTACCGGCTCCACGCCGGTGGGCAGGCTGCTGATGCGCCAGAGCGCGGACACCATCAAGAAAGTGGCGCTGGAGCTGGGCGGCAACGCGCCGTTCATCGTATTTGACGATGCGGACATCGATGCCGCGGTGGAAGGCGCGCTGATCGCCAAGTATCGCAACGCCGGGCAGACCTGCGTCTGCGTCAACCGGTTCTACGTGCAGCGCGGCGTTTACCCGCAGTTCGTCGAGAAGTTTGTCGCCCGCGTGGCAGCGCTGCAGGTCGGCAACGGCTTCGAAGCCGGCGTACAGATTGGCCCTCTGATCAATCGCAAGGCGCGCGATAAGGTGTTGGAGCTGCTCGATGACGCGCTGAGCAAAGGCGCTCAGGTGCTGACCGGCGCCACGCCGCACGCGCTGGGCGGCAATTTCTTCACCCCGACGGTGCTGGGCGACGTGCAGCCCGGCTCGCTGCTGCTGGAAGAAGAGATCTTCGGCCCGGTCGCGCCGCTGGTGGTGTTTGATGACGAAGCCGAGGCGATCCGCCAGGCCAACGACACCATTTACGGCTTGGCCGCTTACTTCTACACCCGCGATGCGGCGCGCATCTGGCGCGTTTCGGAACGGCTGGAGTACGGCATGGTCGGCATCAATACCGGGCTTATCTCCAACGAGGTGGCGCCGTTCGGCGGGGTGAAACAGTCGGGGCTGGGGCGTGAAGGCTCCGAATACGGCATCGAAGACTATCTGGAGCTCAAATACCTGTGCCAGGCGGTATAACTTTTTCATGCGCGGGGACGCCCGCGCTTTGGAGCCAATGAATGACCAGCTATCAGATGCTTGATGTCCGCGTCGTCGACATCGAAACCGTCACCGCACGGGTCAAGCGCTTTACCCTGGCGGATCCGCAAGGCCGGCCGCTGCCCGCCTTCAGCGGCGGCAGCCACATCATCGTGCAAATGCAGGACGGCGAGCAGCGCTACAGCAACGCCTATTCGCTGCTCAGCTCACCGTTCGAACTCGAGCATTACCAGATCGCCGTTCGGCGCGAGTCTCCTTCCAAAGGCGGTTCCGACTTCATGCATGACCGGCTGGCGGTCGGCGATACGCTGACCATCAGCACCCCGAATAACCTGTTCGCGCTGGCGCCGGAAGCGCAACATCACGTGCTGATCGCCGGCGGCATAGGCATCACGCCGTTTATGGCTCATCTGCATGAGCTGCAACGCAGCGGCCAACGCTACCATCTGCACTACTGCTTCCACAGTGAAGAGCACAACGCCTTCCAGCAGCAACTGATGCAAGCGCCGTTCGCAGACAACGTCAGTTGCCATGTTTCCAGCCTTGGCGGCCGGTTGGATCTGGCGCGCACGCTGGCCGATGTGGAACCCGGCGCCCATATCTACGTCTGCGGCCCGGCGGCGCTGAACGAAGCGGTCTACCGGATCGCCGCCGAACGGGGTATCGATGCCGGTCGCTTGCACAGCGAAGCCTTTGCCGCCGAAGACACGGCGGGCGGCGCCTTTACGCTGGTGCTGGCTCGATCGGGTATTGAGCTTGAAGTGGCGCAAGACATGACCATCCTGCAGGCGCTGGAAAACAGCAAGGCGGCCAGGGTCGAGTGCCTGTGCCGCGAAGGCATTTGCGGCACCTGCGAAACCCGCATCGTCGAAGGGGAAGCCGATCACCGCGATCAATATCTCAGCGAGGAAGAACGCGCGGCGCAGCAGACCCTGTTGATCTGCTGCTCGCGCGCCAAAGGCAGCCGGCTGGTGCTGGATTTGTAAAAGGAGCGCCCGCAACGGCGGGCGTCCTGGTTAAGCTTTCGGGAATATCCACAGATGCTCGGCCGGCAGGGAGAGCCGGCACAGCGCCCGATCGCGCGCCTCGTGGCCATAGGCGCGTACCACGAAATCTTCGGCCACGGTGCGGAACAGGTATTCCCAGCGATCGCCGAGATACATGCTGGTCAGCAACGGCAGCTCAAGCTGATTACCCTGTGGATCTTCACCCAACCGCACGCGCTCCACGCGGATCACCGCCGTGCCCTCCTGTCCGACCTGCACGCCTTCGCCCGCTTTGCCCCACAGCGCCCAATCCTTACCTTCGATGCGCGCCCGGCCGTCTTCCAGCGCCACGATCTTGCCCGGCAACCGGTTGTTGCTGCCCATGAATTCGGCGGTGAACAGCGTGGCGGGCGAACCGTACATCTCCTGCGGCGTGCCCTGCTGTTCGATTTTGCCGTTATTGAGCAGCAGGATGCGATCGGAAATGGCCATCGCCTCGTTCTGATCGTGGGTCACCATCAGCGCCGACAGACCGAGCTTGATGATCAGCTCGCGCAGAAATACCCGCGCTTCTTCGCGCAGCTTGGCGTCGAGGTTGGACAGCGGCTCATCCAGCAGGATCACTGGCGGGTTGTAGACCAGCGCACGGCCGATCGCCACGCGCTGCTGCTGGCCGCCGGAGAGCTGGTGCGGATGGCGCTTGGCCAAATGCCCCAGCCCGAGCTGATCCAGCACCGCCTGTACCCGTTGTGCGATTTCCGCCGAGGCGGTCTTACGCAGCTTCAGCGGATAAGCGACGTTCTCAAACACCGTTTTGTGCGGCCACAGGGCGTAGGACTGAAACACCAGCCCCAGGTTGCGCTCTTCGGCGGGAATTTCGCTGCGCGCGCTGCCGTTGTAAACCGCGCTGTCGCCGATGACGATTCGCCCCTGGCTCGGCTTCTCCAGCCCGGCCACCGCCCGCAGCAGCGTGGTTTTGCCGCTGCCCGACGGGCCCAGCAGCGAGACCACTTCGCCCCGTTTCAGATCCATCGACACCCCTTTCAGCACCGGGTTGTCGCCATAGGTCAAATGCAGGTTCTCTACCGAAAGTTCAATCATGTAATTTCACTCCAAAGCGCAAGGCGATCCCCAGCCCCAGCACCACCAGCAGGATATTGATGAACGACAGCGCGGCGACGATATCGATGGCGCCCGCGGCCCACAGGGAAACCAGCATCGAGCCGATGGTTTCCGTGCCCGGAGACAGCAGATAAACCCCGGTGGAATATTCGCGTTCAAAGATCAGGAACATCAGCAGCCAGGAGCCGATCAGGCCGTAGCGCGACAGCGGAATGGTAACGTGTCGGGTGATCTGGCCGCGGCTGGCGCCGGCGCTGCGCGCGGCTTCCTCCAGTTCCGGCCCCACCTGCAGCAGCGTGGAAGAGATCAGCCGCAGGCCATAGGCCATCCACACCACGGTGTAGGCCAGCCAGACGCTGAAGATGGTGCTGCGCAGCGAACGCAGCCAGACGATCACGTTCTCGCGCAGCCATTCGGCCATCGGCAGCACGGACAGCCAGCCTTCCTTGAGCGACTTATCCAGCCACATCGGCAGGAACAGGAACACCCACAGAAACGCCAAACCGGCCAACAGCCCCGGCACCGCGCGCGGCACCAGCACGCTGTAGTCGAGGAAGCGCGTGGCGCCGTCCGGCTTGCGGTGCATCGCGATGCCGATAAACAGATAGCACGCGACCGCCAGCGCCCCGCCGATCACCCCGATCGCCATCGAGTTGACGATGGCGCGCAGCAGGTTGGGCTGCGCCCAGATGGTGCGGAAGGTGTTGATCGACAGTTCGTCCCAGACGGAAACGCCCACGCCCCAGTTGGAGATAAAGGCGCGCAGCACCACGCCGATCAGCGGCACGCCGATGGTCACGGTCAGCCAGAACATCACCACCGCGCCGGCCACCCAGCGCCATTTGCCCAGCGGCAACGCGCGCGCCTGCGAGGCTTTGCCCTTGACGGTGACGAAACGGTTGGCGGTACGCATCAGCCTGCGCTGCAGCATCACCAACGGAATGGTGATGCAGATCAGCACCACCGCTACCGCCGCCATCAGGTGGTAAGACGGCGTGCCCAGCTTGTTGGTCAACTGATACAGGTAGGTCGCCAGCACCAGGTTGCCTTCCGGATCGCCCAGCACCAGCATCAGGCCGAACACCTCCAGCCCGAGGAAAAACAGCAGCACCCCGGCGTACAAGATAGACGGCCGCACCATCGGCAGGCTGACGGCGGTCATCACCTGCAGCGGCGTAGCGCCGGCGGTGCGCGCCGCTTCTTCAACGTCGGAGCCCACGCTGCGCAGCGCCGAGGAGATGTACAGGTAGGCGTGGGGCACGTGCGTCAACCCGGCGATAACCACGATGCTGGCCATCGAATAGATGTTCCACGGCACGAAGCCCAGCAGCGCCTCCGCCCACAGCGAGAAGAAGCCCACCGGCCCCGCCGCCACCACGTAACCGAAGCCCAGTACCATCGGCGACACGAAGATCGGCACCAAAATCAGCGGTTCGATGATCCGCCGCCCCGGCAGATCGGTGCGCACCATCAGGAAGGCCAAAATGCCGCCGAGCGGGATAGCGATGATCACCAGGCCGAATGCCAGAATAAAGCCGCTTCTCAGCGCCTTGTAGAAATCCGGATCGGTAAAGATGAACTCGAAGGCCTCCAGACTGAAGACCTTGGAGGGAGAGAAAAACGGAGCCGAGAGGAAGCTTTGAATGATGATAAACGACAGGGGGACATAGATAACCAGCGCGGTTATCAACACCACCAGGCCGCGCGGCAGGCTCTGCCACTTTCTGCGCCATGCTTGCATAAATGCTCCCTATGGTTGTAAACGACGACCAAAGGGCGCGCGCCTGTACGTCAGGCGCGCGTCCGAATGCAGTCCCTGTTATTTCGCCGCGGCGGCGCGCCATTGTTTGATGTAGTCGAGACGCTTGGCCGGCTGCAGATACTCCAGCAGGCTGTCGTCGACCGGGATCGGTTTGAGCGCGTTGCCCAGCAGCTTGGTCATGCCGTCGATGTCGTTCTTGCCTTCGACATCGTTGCGGATCGAAGGGATATCAGCCTGATTGGCGAGAATATTTTGTCCTTTCTCCGACAGCACGTAGTCGAACCACAGCTTGGCGGCGTTAGGGTGACCGGCTTCTTTGCTGATGAAGCTCACGCGCGACAGCACCAGGGTATAGTCTTTCGGATAGACGATGCCGAGCGACGGATCGCTCTTGGCGCGGGCCTCGGCGTACGAACCGAGGATGTTGAAGCCGATCAGGTTTTCACCGGAGGAAACGCGTTCCATCATGGTGCCGGTTGAGGATTGCACCGCCAGCCCGCCCTTGGCCACGTCGGCCAGCGTTTTGAAGTAGTTGGGATCGGCCTTGAAGTCCTGCACCGACAGCATGAAGCCAACGCCGGATTTTTCGATGTCGTAAGTGGTGACTTTCTTCTTGAATTTGTCCGTCTGGCTGGCGATCAGCTTGGCCAACGCCGCGTGCGAATCCGGCACATCGCCCTGCGGGATCAAGCGTTTGTTATAGATGAACACCACCGGCTCATAGGTGGTGCCATACACTTTATCTTGCCATACCGCCCATTTTGGCAGCTGAGCCCGCTCCGGAGAGGCATACTCCTGCGCGTAATCGCCCGCCAGTTTCAAAATGGTGTCCATCGACGAACTCCACACCAGGTCGCCGCTGGTGCCGCCGGCCGCCTGCTCGCTGATGAAGCGGTTATACAGTTCGGTGCTGTTCATGTCGTTGTATTCGACCTTGATGCCCGGATACAACGCCTCAAATCCCTGGATCAGCGGCGCCGCCGCCTTGGTGTCGGTGGTCGAGTAAATCACCACCTTGCCTTCTTTCTTCGCGCCGTCGACCAGTTTCTGATAGTCGGCGGGGTAGCCCGCCGGGAAGACCGCATAGGCGGAAACGGAGCCCAGTAAGGTGATTGCAGCCACGGTAGCGCTGATTTTTTTCATCATCATCCATCCCCAGATCACATTTAATAAACCAAAAATTAACATACAGTTAATAATTACAACGAGGCAACGACGTTGCTTGTTATCTTTCGGTTTTGTGAGGTTGGACGTTTTTCAGTCAATACCCACGCCCGGCGGCGCGGGCTTTGCGGTCATCCGTGTCGCAGACTATTCTGCCAGGCGTGAGCGCCGCAGCAGGCGAATTCGCTGTACGATGGCGCCCCGGCAACGTCAGAACAAAGCCGGCATTCAACCCGCGATATGCCGATCTTTTTCCCCCGTAAACCGGTCGAAGACGGCACGTCTCTTTCAAGCCGCACATCGAAATTCCGCTGTCGATAGACAGGGTGGCGCGCTAACGCGCTGCCGGGCCGGCCGCCATGATCCCTCTGTGTGGCCGGTTCACGCCAGGATAAACAGCGCTGTATTAATCAGGTTTTTGTCGCCGAATTATTATATCCTGCCGGACGAAAATTTTTGCGGGCGTACGCAGCCCCACGCGCCTCCTTCTGCAGCGCTTCATTTCGCAGCCAGGCCGTTTATTTCATGAATACAGGCAGTGCCATACCGTTATGACCAAGAGTTTATCCCCGAAAGACATTATCGCCCTGGGCTTTATGACCTTCGCCCTGTTTGTCGGCGCCGGCAACATCATTTTCCCCCCGCTGGTGGGGCTGCAGTCCGGTGAACATCTGTGGCCGGCCGCCCTCGGGTTTATGGTGACCGCCGTCGCTCTGCCGGTGATCGCCGTGATCGCGCTGGCGCGCGTCGGCGGCAGCATCAGCCTGCTGACCGGCCCCATCGGCCGCACCGCCGGCCTGCTGTTGGCGACCGTCTGCTATCTGGCGCTGGGTCCGCTGTTCGCCACCCCGCGAACCGCCAATGTTTCTTTCGCCCTCGGCATCGCGCCCTTCACCGGCGACGGCGCCCTGCCGCAGTTCATCTACAGCCTGCTGTTCTTTACCCTGGCGATGGTTGTGTCGCTGTATCCCGGCCGCTTGCTCGATAACGTCGGCCATATTCTGGCGCCGCTGAAAATTCTGGCGCTGGCCGCGCTCGGCATCGCCGCCCTGGTGTGGCCCGCCGGTGCGCCGGTCTCCGCCGTCGGCAGCTATCAGGCAGCGGCGTTTTCCACCGGCTTCGTGCAGGGTTATCAAACCATGGACACGCTGTCGGCGCTGATGTTCGGCTCGATTATCGTCACCGCAGCCCGCTCACGCGGCGTCAGCGACAGCGGCCTGCTGCTGCGCTACACCCTGTGGGCCAGCCTGATCGCCGGCGTCGGCCTGACGCTGGTCTATATCTGCATGTTCAAGCTGGGCGCCGGCAGCGGCAGCCTGGTCGGCAGCGGTGCTCAGGATGGCGCAGCGATCCTGCACGCCTATGTGCAGCACACCTTCGGCGATCTGGGCAGCGTCTTTATGGCGGTGCTGATGTTCATCGCTTGCCTGGTGACGGCGGTCGGCATGACCTGCGCCTGCGCGGACTTCTTCTCTCGCTACCTGCCGCTTTCTTATCGCGCGCTGGTGGTCATCCTCGCCCTCTTCGCCATGCTGGTTTCCAACATGGGGCTGGCCAATCTGATCCGCGTCTCACTGCCTGTACTGACGGCGATCTACCCGCCTTGCATCGCGCTGGTGTTGCTCAGCTTCAGCCAGAACCGCTGGCGCAGCGCCAGACGCGTCTTCGCGCCGGTGATCGCTACCAGCCTGGTGTTCGGCCTGGCCGATGGCCTGAAGGCTTCAAGCTTCAGCGGCCTGCTGCCCGCCTGGTTCGATAAGCTGCCGCTGGCCGAGCAGGGTCTGGTCTGGCTGCAGCCTACGCTGTTGGTGCTGTTGCTGGCGGCGGCTTACGACCGGTTGCGCAGCGCCGAAAGCGTCAAGGTCGCGTCGTAATCGCGATTTCCTCCCATAAAAAAAGCCGGTCATGATGACCGGCTTTTTTATCGGCTTGCGCCCGGCGGCTTACTTCAGCAGCGCCTGCGCCTTGGCCACCACGTTGTCCACGGTGAAGCCGAACTCGGCGAACAGCTGCTCCGCCGGCGCCGACTCACCGAAGGTGGTCATGCCCACGATAGCGCCGTTCAGGCCCACGTACTTGTACCAGTAGTCCGCGATACCCGCTTCCACCGCCACGCGCGCCGTTACCGCCGCCGGCAGCACCGACTCGCGGTACGCCGCATCCTGCTTGTCGAACGCGTCAGTCGACGGCATCGACACCACGCGCACCTTGCGGCCCGCCGCGGTCAGTTTGTCCGCCGCCTCCACCGTGATGCCCACTTCGGAGCCGGTGGCAATCAGGATAACGTCCGGCGTGCCCGCGCAGTCTTTCAGCACGTAGCCGCCGCGGTACACGTTCGCCAGCTGCTCTGCGGTGCGCGGCTGCTGGGTCAGGTTCTGGCGCGAGAACACCAGCGTGGTCGGGCCGTCGTTGCGCTCGATGCCGTACTGCCACGCCACCGCCGATTCCACCTGGTCACACGGACGCCAGGTGCTCATGTTCGGGGTCACACGCAGGCTCGCCAGCTGCTCCACCGGCTGGTGGGTCGGGCCGTCTTCGCCCAGACCGATGGAGTCGTGGGTGTAGACGAACACGTTGCGCAGCTTCATCAGCGCCGCCATGCGCACCGCGTTGCGGGCGTATTCCACGAACATCAGGAAGGTCGCCGAGTACGGCAAGAACCCGCCGTGCAGCGCGATGCCGTTGGTGATGGCGGTCATGCCGAACTCGCGCACGCCGTAATGAATGTAGTTGCCCGCCGGGTCAACGTTCAGCGCTTTCGAACCGGACCACATGGTCAGGTTGCTCGGCGCCAGGTCGGCGGAGCCGCCCAGGAACTCCGGCAGCACCTTACCGAACGCCTCCAGCGCGTTCTGCGACGCCTTGCGGCTGGCGATGTTGGCCGGGTTGGCCTGCAGTTTTTCCACGAACGCTTTGGCGTCGGCTTTCCAGTCCGCCGGCAGCTCGCCGTTCATGCGGCGCTTGAACTCGGCGGCCAGTTCCGGGAAGGCCCTGGCGTAGGCGGCGAACTTGTCGTTCCAGGCCGCTTCTTTGGCCTGACCGGCTTCCCTGGCGTCCCACTGGGCGTAGATGTCCTGCGGGATTTCAAAGGCGGCGTATTTCCAGCCCAGCGCTTCGCGGGTGGCGGCCACTTCGGCGGCGCCCAGCGCGGCGCCGTGCACGTCATGGGTGCCGGCCTTGTTCGGCGAACCGAAGCCGATAACGGTCTTGCACATCAGCAGCGACGGCTTGTCGGTCACCTTGCGGGCTTCTTCAATCGCGGCCTTGATGGCGTCCGGGTTGTGGCCGTCGACGTTGCGCACCACGTGCCAGCCGTAGGCTTCGAAACGCAGGGCGGTGTCGTCGGTGAACCAGCCGTCGACGTGGCCGTCGATGGAGATGCCGTTGTCATCGTAGAAGGCGGTCAGCTTGCCGAGCTTGAGGGTGCCGGCCAGGGAGCAGACTTCGTGCGAAATGCCTTCCATCATGCAGCCGTCGCCCATGAAGGCGTAGGTGTGGTGGTCGACGATGTCGTGACCAGGGCGGTTGAACTGCGCCGCCAGGGTGCGTTCGGCAATGGCGAAGCCGACGGCGTTGGCGATACCCTGGCCCAGCGGGCCGGTGGTGGTCTCAACGCCCGGGGTGTAACCGTACTCCGGGTGGCCCGGGGTTTTTGAATGGAGCTGACGGAAGTTTTCCAGCTCGCGCATCGGCAGGTCGTAGCCGGTGAGGTGCAGGAGGCTGTAAATCAACATGGAGCCGTGGCCGTTGGAGAGCACGAAACGGTCGCGGTCAGCCCAGTGCGGGTTAGTCGGGTTGTGGTTGAGGTAGTCGCGCCACAGGACTTCGGCGATGTCCGCCATGCCCATAGGGGCCCCCGGGTGGCCGGAATTTGCTTTTTGTACGGCGTCCATGCTGAGTGCGCGGATGGCGTTGGCAAGCTCTTTACGAGAGGACATGTTTTACTCCAGGTCGGATAAAAAAAGCAGTCAAGTTCCCTATTTTCTCAGACTCCACATCACAACGGCAATCCCTAATGCCAAATGAGAGCGAGTTCACCACTTATTAGCACGATTGGACGCTTTTTCGGAATAACACTATTCTCGCCCCGTCTGGCGTACACTAGGCTCTTGCGGCAAGATAGCCTCAAAGCAAAATGACTCTTTTACCTTGTTACCTTCACAGGAAGATGGCGTTATGAAGATCCGTACCTCTTTGATTGCGTTGGGCATTGCCACCTTGGCAACCGGCTGTCAAAACCTGAATACCGAAACCCTGATGCAGTCCGGCGCGCAGGCGTTCCAGGCGGCGACCCTGAGCAACAACGACGTTAAGGCCCTGAGTGATAAATCCTGCGCCGAGATGGACAGCAAGGCACAAATCGCGCCGGCCGACAGCACCTATGCCAAGCGTCTCAACAAAATCGCTGCGGCGCTGGGCGACAACATCAACGGCACCCCGGCCAACTACAAGGTCTACGTGACCAAAGACGTCAACGCCTGGGCGATGGCCAACGGCTGTATCCGCGTTTACAGCGGCCTGATGGACATCATGAACGACAACGAAGTGGAAGGCGTGCTGGGCCACGAAATGGGCCACGTGGCGCTGGGCCACACCCGTAAAGCGATGCAGGTGGCTTACGGCACCGTGGCGCTGCGCACCGCGGCGTCCTCCGCCGGCGGCGTTATCGGCTCGCTGTCGCAGTCGCAGCTGGCGGACATCGGCGAGAAGCTGGTCAGCGCCCAGTTCTCGCAGAAGCAGGAAAGCGAAGCGGATGATTACTCGTTCGATCTGCTGAAAAAGCGCGGCATCGATCCGAACGGCCTGGCCACCAGCTTCGAAAAACTGGCCCAAATGGAAGCCGGCCGTCAGAGCAGCATGTTCGACGATCACCCGTCTTCCCAAGCGCGCGCGCAGCACATTCGCGATCGCATCGCGGCAGAGAAGTAACAACGAGAACGCCCGGCAACCGCCGGGCGTTTTTTATCGTCTCAATACAGGGTTTTCTGCGGCGGCCCGGCGAAGGTCAGCGGCCCGACCTGCTTCATGTCCACCTCGACCACCGACGGCCCCGGGTAGTTGATCGCTTCGGCCAGCACGCCGTTGAACTGCGCCGCCGCCTCGACCTTCCAGGCTTTCAGCCCCATCGCTTCGGCTATTTGAGTAAAGGCCGGCGTATGCAGCTCGTTGTAATACTGGCGCCCGGCGAAATACTTGTCCTGAATGCCGCGCATCACGCCATAGCCGCCGTCGTTCATGATCAGCAGGGTGATGTTCACCTGTTCCTGCGCCATGGTCGCCAGTTCCCCCAGGCCCAGCGCCAAACCGCCATCGCCCACCAGCCCCACCACCTTGCGCTGCGGGTTGGCGATCGCGGTGCCGATCGCCATCGGCAGCCCCATACCGATAGCACCGGCCAGCGAGTGAATGTTGCACAGCGGCGAGATCGCGCGGAACAAACGGCTGCCCCAGACGCTGCCGGAAACGGTGATATCGCGCACCAGCAATCCGTCCTGCGGCAGCGCGTCGTCGATGGCGTCGTTGAGTTTGGCGTATTCACCGGACTGCTGACGCAACGCGCTCTCCGCCTGCTGCACCGCCCCCGCGATCTCGGCATCCCACTCTGCGTTGACCTTCTCGCCGGGGCTCAGCCGCGCCGCCAGCGCGGCCAGCAGCGCTGCACAGTCACCATTGATCTGCTCATCGGCCAGGTAGTTGCGGTTGGCCGCCGCCGGATCGATGTCAATTTGCACCAGCGGGCGCGGCAGCGGCAGCGTCCAGGTGCGGGTCTCATTACTGCGCAGCCGTGAACCGGCCACCAGCGTCAAGTCGCACTGCGTCAGGATAGCCTCGATGCTCGGCGAGTTGTGGAACGCCCGCAGGCTGCGCGGATGGCTGTCCGGCAGAATGCCGCGCCCGTGGGTGCTGGAGATCACCGCCACGCCGGCGTCCGCCAGCTTGCGCACCGCATCGCCGCAGGCCAACGCGCCGCCGCCCAGCCACAGCAACGGGCGCTTGGCCTGTTTCAGCCGCTGATGCAGCCGCTCCACCGCCGCATCGTCCGCCTTCGGCAGCGGCGCCGGCGCCAACGCTTCGGTCAGCACCGAGCGGGAAACCAGGCTGCTTTGGATATCGATCGGGATCTCGACCGCCACCGGGCCGCAGGGCACGGTTTGCGCATCCAGGATCGCTCGCTGGATCACCGCCACCGCCTGTTCCGGCGAATTGACCCGGTAGGCGCGCTTGGAGCAGGCGCGCAGAAAACCGAGCTGATCGCGGGTTTCATGAATAAACCCGGCGTCGGCGTCCAGATAGGCTTTTTCTACCTGGCCGGTGATATGCAACAGCGGCGTGTTGGCGTTAAGCGCTTCAATCATCGCCCCCACCGCGTTGCCCGCGCCGGCGCCGGTGCTGGTCAACGCCACGCCCAGGCCGGAGAAGCGCCCATGCGCATCGGCCATGGTGACCGCGCCCGCTTCGCCGCGCGCCGGCACGAAGCGAATTTTATCGCGCTGCCCCACCGCATCGGCGATCGGCAGATTATGAATCGAAATGATGCCGTACATCGCCGACACCGCGTACTGTTCCAGAGTCCGGGCTATCGCCTCGCCAACCGTGATTTTATCGCTCATCATCTGCCTTCTTAGGGTAGTCGTTATTAGGGTTATGCGTAGAGGTGTCGGCCTAGTCGCTCCAGCGGTTCACCTGATGGCTCAGCGCCAGATACACGCTTTTCTGCTGCATGTAGGCCTTGATGCCGTTCAGGCCCTTTTCGCGGCCCAGCCCGCTTTCCTTGAAACCGCCGAACGGCGTGGAAATCGAGAACGTTTTGTAGGTGTTGACCCAGACGGTGCCGGTTTCCAGCCGCTCCGCCAGCGCCATCGCCCGCGGGAAATCGCGGCTCCAGATGCCGGCCGCCAGGCCGTACACCGAGTCGTTGGCCTGTTCGATCAGCTGTTGCTCGTCGTCGAACGGCAGCGCCACCAGCACCGGCCCGAAGATCTCCTCTTGGCAGACGCGGGCGTCGTTGTTCAAACCTTCAATAATGGTCGGCAGGTAATAGCTGCCGCTCGCCAGTTGCGGATCGGCCGGCGCTTCACCGCCGATGAGCACCCGGCCGCCCTCCTGCCGCGCCAGCGCCACGTAGTCCGCCACGCTTTGCCGATGTTTGGCGCTGATCAGCGGGCCGAGATGCACGCCCGGCACCAGCGGGTTGCCGATGCGCAGCCCCGCCGTCAGTTCGGTCAAGCGCGCCAGCAGCGGCTGATACAGCGAACGATGCACGAACAGCCGCGAGCCGGCGATGCACGCCTGGCCGGCGGAGCTGAAAATACCGTAGCAGATGCCGCGCGCCGCCTGCTCCAGATCGGCGTCCTCCAGCACGATGGTCGGCGATTTACCGCCCAGCTCCAGCGAGGTGGGGATCAGCTTGTCGGCGGCGATGTGCGCCAAATGGCGCCCGGTGCTGGTCCCGCCGGTAAAGGCGATCTTTTTCACCAACGGATGGCGCGCCAACGCCTCGCCGATCACCGAACCTTTGCCCGGCAGCACGCTGAGCAGCCCAGCAGGAAGCCCCGCCTGTTCGAACAGCTCGGCCAGCTTCAGCGCCATCAGCGGCGTGGCTTCGGCCGGTTTGAGCACCACGGCGTTACCCGCCGCCAGCGCCGGCGCCACCTTCTGCATTTCGCTGGCGATCGGTGAGTTCCACGGCGTGATGGCGGCGATCACCCCCATCGGTTGATACTGGCTGAGCGTCATCACTTCGGCGCTGCGCGGGGTCGGCAGCTCGCCCTCCAGCACTTCGCAAGCGGCGGCGAAGTAACGCGCGGTCGCCGCCGCGCTGGCCACCAGCCCGCGGGTCTCCGCCAGCGGCTTGCCGTTGTCGCGGGTCTGCAGCTCGGCCAGCTGTTCCTGTTGCGCCAGAATCAGGTTGCTCACGCGGTAGAGAATTGAGGCGCGTTGGTGCGGCACCAGCCCACGCCATTCCGGCGCGCGCCAGGCCTTTTCCGCCGCCTCAACCGCCTCGTTGACATCCTCGACGTTAGCGGCGCGCAGCCGCGCGTTGACGCTGCCGTCGGCCGGGAATACCGAAGCCATCTCTTCGCCGCGCCCTTCACGCCAGCGCCCGGCGACAAAAATATTCAATCGTTCCATGCTCCGCTCCTGCCGTTCAGGCAATAAAACCGCCGTCCACCAGACGGCGGCAGGCTTGTACCGCGCTCAGCGCCGCCAGGGTTGATGTTTTGGGATTGCTCGCCAGCGGGGTGCCGCTCAGCTCGATGTGAAACTCGCCAAAGTCGCCGCATACCTGCAGCCGATGGGTATTGCGCCGGGTGGCGGGATCGACCTGCAGGCGCACCCGAGTGGCATCCATCCCCAGGCCGTTGAGCGCAATGGTGGCCGCCACGTTGGCGTTGGCCGGGAATAAACGCGCCGCTTCGCGCGCCGACCCTTCAAAAAATACCTGCGCTTCGCTCACCGCATCGAGATCGATCAGCTGCTCCGCCGGGCTGCCGCGCCAGCTGGCCGGGCTCTTGCTGGCCTGATAGGTCACGCTTTCCAGCCCGCCTTCGCGCGCCGACGCCAGCCCGTCCATGCCCGCCACCGCGCCGGACAGCACGATCAGTTGCCCGTGATGGCTGCGGCAGGCCTGCTGCAACCGCTGTTGCAATGCGGCGTCCGCCAGCGCGCCGGTCGAGATCAGCGCCAGCGGCCAGCCGCGCTGCAGCACCGCTTCGCCAAACTCCACCACCGCCTGCTGGCTGGCGCACTCCAGCACCAGATCCGGCCGCTGCGAACACTGCTCGGGATGAGTCAGCGCCTGCACCCGCCCGCCAAAGGCCTCGGCGATCGCCGCATGATGAGCTGCGCGCGCCAGGATCCAGCCGATCTCCACGCCTTCCGGCAAACGGGCGATCACTTCCTTCGCCATCGCGCCGTAGCCAATCATCATGATCTTCTTCATCTTTTTCGGCCCCTGTTACACATGGCGGTTAAAGCCGCCGGAAACGTCCAGCGCCGCGCCGGTGGTAAAGGAAGCCAGCGGCGAAGCGAGGAACAGCAGCGCCTGCGCCGGTTCCTGCGGCTTGCCGAGGCGCTTCATCGGGATGCCGCGGCGTTCGGCGATCGCCGCCGTCCACTGCTCCCAGCTTTGATCTTTATCGCTGCGATCGTCGAAACGGCGGCGCCATTGGCCCGACTCCACCATCCCCAGCAAGATCGAGTTAACCCGAATGCCTTTGCCCACCAGCTCTTTCGACAGCGTCAACGTCATATTGAGCAGCGCGGCGCGCGCCGCCGAGGTGGCGATCATGTGTTCTTCCGGCTGCAGCGCCAGCAGCGAGTTCACGCAGGTGATAGACGCGATATCCGATCGTTCCAGCGCCGGTAAAAACGCCTGCACCGGGTTGATCACGCCGAACAGCTTCAGCTCTGCCTCATGCAGCCAGGCTTCGCGCGGCGTCTGGTCAAAGTGGGCGACGAAGCCCTGACCGGCGTTGTTGATCAGCAGATCCACGCCGCCGAAACGCGCCGTCACCTGAGCGGCGAACTGCGCCACCTGCTGCGCATCCAGCACGTCGCAGCGCAGCGCCAGGATCTCCGCCTGCGGGAAGTCCGCGCGCAGGCTGGCCTCCGCGCCGGCCAGTTTGTCCGGATCGCGGCCGCAGAACGCCACCTTCGCCCCTTCGGCCAGCAGCAGTTTCAGGGTTTCGAAACCGATGCCCGATGAGCCGCCGGTCACCACCGCCACCCGATCCTCAAGCTGAAAATTCATCGTTGGATTGCTCCCGTAAAGTCCCGCAGATAGCGGTTGAAACACGCCGGCGCATCGAGGTAGCTGGCGTGACCGGCGGCGGCGATCAGACGCAGCGTCGCGTCTTGCTCACGCGCCAGCTCGGCCGCCTTCTCCGGCGGCGTAATGCGATCCAGTTCACCGCACCACACCTCCAGCGGGCCGCGATAGCGCGCCAGATAGCGGCCAATATCATCGTTGGCCAGCATCCAGGCGGCACTCAGAAAACCGTCGGGATCGAGCTGCTGCATGCCGTTGCGCACCCAGGCGATATCCTGCGGATCCGCCCCTTCGCGCAGCAAGGCCGCCGCCCGCTGCTCGCCGTAGCCCACCGGCCCCAGCGTCTCCATCATCTGTTGGCGCTGGCCGTACACCTGTCGGCGTTTTTCCTCCGGCGCCGCGGCATAGCCCTGCGCCGGATCCGCCAACACCAGCCCACATAGCCCGTCCGGATAGCCGGCGGCGTAGGCGCTGCCGATCAGCGCTCCCAGCGAATGGCCGACGATCAGCGGCTGCCCCAGCTGCAGCTCATCAATCAGCGCCGCCAACGCCGCTGCATAACCGGCGGCGTCAGCCTGCGGATCCGCCAACGGCAGGCTGCCGCCGTAGCCCGGCGCGTCCCACGCCAACAGACGATGGCCGTCCGTCAGGCCGCTGTCGTTAAACTGCTTGATCCACGAGGCGGATCCGGAACTGATGCCATGCAGCAACACCACCGGCCGCCCCTGCCCGGCCTCGCGCCAGCTCAGGGTGTACGCCCCGCAGCGCGCCCGTTGGCGTTGCGCCAGGCCGTTCATCAGTTACGCTTCACTTTGGACAGCGGGTGATCCGCCGGATAAGTCGGGATCTCCGGCTTGGCGGTGCCCAGCATCACGCACATCAGCGCCTCTTCCTCGCCGTGATTGAACAGGCCGCGATACACCCCCGCCGGCACCGAAATCAAATCGCGCTCTTTCAGCCTGGTTTCGTAATACTCTTCGCCATCCTGGATCATCAGCGTGATGCTGCCTTTCAGCATGAAGAACACTTCTTCCACGTCGTCGTGCAGGTGCAACGGGCCCTCGCACTTCGACGGCAACACCATGGTGGAGAAAGTGAAATTGCCCGCCGGAATGGTGTTGGCGTCGCTGGCCACGCCGGTAGCGCCGGTGCCGATGTAGCGCATCTGCGCGCGGCGGTATTTCGGGTCGAAATCGGCCTGGAATTTCAGCGCGTTCCAGTCGTATTTGCGGCCTTCAAAACGGGCGATGCGCGACTCCACCCAGTTTTCCATCGACAGATCCTGCGGCTTGACGCCGGCTTTGTTCTCAACCTGAGACATGTTGTCACTCCTCTGTTGAAACGATTGATTAATCAGTACTTTATCAGCAACGGCAGCAGAATGAGGCAGCCGACGAACGCCATCACCACCAGGAACAGCAGGCCGTTATCCATATTGCCGGTGGCGGCGATCAACGCCCCCATCAGCACCGGCGCCAGCGCGCCGGCAAAATTGCCCAGTCCGTTGAAAATGCCGCCGGCGGTGGCGCTGACCTTGCTGCTGGTCGCCTTCGCCAACAGCGCGAAAATATTCGGCGCGCCGGCGCCCCACATAAAGGTGCTGAAAGCCATGGCGGCGATCACGCTGTAAGTGCCCTGCAGGTGCAGCACCACCGCCAGGCCAAGGCCGGCGCCGCACAGCGACAGGAAGCAGGCCAGCGCGCGCCGATCCAGCTTGTCCGACAGCCAGGCGCCCAGCACTTCGCCGAGCAGCATGGCGATGAACGGCAGCGAAGAGAGGTAACCGGCATGCTCCAGATGAATGCCTTTGCCCTTGATCAGATAGCTCGGCAACCAGCCGTTCATGCCCCACAGGTAGGTCAGGAAGGCGATATTGAACAGGCAAATCATCCAGAAATGCGGGCTGCGCAACAGCTCGCGGCGATGCTGTTGGCGTTCGGACACCGCCGGCTTGGCCGCCGCCGCCGGACGCGACACGTTCAGGTGGCGCATGCCGAACAGCACCAGCAACATCACCGGCAGCGTCAGAAACGCCATAAAGAAGAAGGTGGCCTGCCAGTCGAAGGTATTGAGGATGTACAGGGTGACCGGGAAGCCGAGCGCGGCCCCGAGCGGCGTGCCGAGCAGCCACAGCATGGTGGCGCGCGCCTGCAGCTGCGGCGGGAAGGCCTGACGAATAATGGCGTAGGCCATCGGCAGCAGCGGCCCTTCGGCGATGCCGAGCAGAATGCGCAGCGTCATCATGGCGTGATAGGAGCGCACCAGCCCCATCAACACCATCAGCACGCCCCACACCACCATCATGCCAATCAATACTTTGACCGGATTAAGCCGATCGCCGATGCCGCTGAGCAGCATCGAGGAGATGCCGTAGGAGAACAGAAACGCGCTCATCAGCAACCCCAGCCGCGCCGGGTCAAAACCGATGCCCAGCGCCTGCTGAAACTCGGCGTCGGAAAACAGCGCCGCGATGCTGATTTTGTCGAAAAACGCCAGCAGCACGCAGGCGAACAGCGCAATCGGCACCGACCAGCGCACCCGCTGCTGCGGATTTTCGGCAACGGTTTCCCCCGCCCGTCCAGCGCGGGCGTCAATGTCTTGCGTAGTCATAAAACGCTCCCGAGGTTCGGGCGTTATTTCAACGCCATCAAAGAAAACTCCGCATCCGCCAGCTGCTGCGGATCCAGCACCCGGCCGCTCGCCAGCCAACGCTTGCCGAGCTTGATGGTGCGCGCGTCGTTGAACGCCACCATCTGCACCAACTGCCGCTCGGCGTTCAGCGTGAAGAACACCTGCGACTGCGGCGTGCGGCGCACCACATGGTGCACACCGCCGCTCGGCACGCCGAGGATCTGGATATTGACGTCGTATTGATCCGACCACAGCCAGGCCACGTCGTCATACGGAGCGGCGAAGGCGTCGAGCATTGCGCAGGCGGTGCTGATGGCCTGATTTTGCGCGTAGGCCCAGGACTGCAGGCACAGGCCAAGCTTCGGGTGGCGCGCCACATCGCCGGCGGCGAAGATCGCCGGATGGCTGGTGCGCCCCTGGCCGTCGACCACGATGCCGGACTCGATAGCCAGCCCGGCGCTGCGCGCCAGTTCGAGATTCAGCTCGACGCCGATCCCCACCACCACCAGATCGAAGGCCTGCGGATCGCTGACTTCGCTGCCGATCCAGGCGGCGCCGTCGCGATCTTCCAGCGAGATCTCGCCGCAGCCGCACAACACCGTCACGCCCTGCCGGCGATGCAGTTCGAGCAACGCCTGTGAGACATCAGCGCCGACGCTGCGCATGCACAGCGCAGGCTGGCGCTCAAACACCGTCACCTCAACGCCGAGACGGCGCGCAGAAGCGGCGATCTCCAGCCCGATCCAACCGCCGCCGACGATCGCCAGGCGACGGCAACTCTGCAGGCCCTGCCGCAACCGGGCCGCATCATCCCAGGAACGCAGCGTCATCACGCGCGGGTGCTGCGCCCAGGCGGCGCCCGGCAAACGCGGCCGCCCGCCGGTGGCGATCAGCAACTGCTCGAACTGCAGCC
The DNA here is from genome assembly GCF_903970925.1 of Serratia sp. ME47. Classification (NCBI taxonomy): domain Bacteria; kingdom Pseudomonadati; phylum Pseudomonadota; class Gammaproteobacteria; order Enterobacterales; family Yersiniaceae; genus Serratia; species Serratia sp. ME47. The sequence continues at coordinate 200,734 of NZ_CAJCKE010000002.1, forward strand.
GTCGCCCGTCGCTGAGCGTGACGATTTGCTGTTCGGCGTCGATAGACTCGGCGCGCAGCGGGCGACGCCAGTCGATGTTCAGCTCCGCCACCGCCTGTTCGCTGAACAGCCGGCTCAGGGGAGCAGCGGCATCCAGCAGCGCCGCTTTCGACAGCGGCGGCCGCTCGTAAAAATCGTAGGGTTCGTCGCTTATCACCGTCAGCCGGCCGCTGTAACCCCGGTCACGCAGCGTCTTGGCCGCCCAACCGCCGGCCTGGCCGCCGCCGACGATGACAATGCCCGCCTGTTCCGGCCGGTTCATAACGCTTGCGCCTTTTTATGCTGGCGGCGCGTATCGTGATCGATGCCGCCTTCTACCGCCCATTCGGTGAAGGAGACCAGCGAATGTTCCAGCTCGCGCGGCTGCCAGTTTTCCGTCAGATAATCGTCGTTGGTGTAGTACTCGAACGCGCCGCCGGTCGGGCTGTTGACGTACCAGAAATACGCCGAGGAAATCGGGTGGCGGCCAGGGCCGATGAAGGTGCTCCACTGCTCTTTGTTCATGGCGATGCCGCCGCCGATCACTTCATGGATATCGCGCACGGTGAACGCCACATGGTTCAGGCCGCGTGGGCGGTTGGGCAGCTTCAGCAGGAACAGATTATGGTGACCACCGCGCGCCTGGGTGCGCAGGAAGACGGCGCGATCGATATAGCGATCGGAAACCTGGAAATCCAACAGCTCGCGGTAGAAACGCTCGGTCGCCGCCAGATCGTCAACGAAGAACACCACGTGGCCGATATTGATCGGCTGCGCCTGCGAGTAGACCGGGCTGGGTTGATCGATGCGGCGCACGTCGCCCCATTGGTTGATCGGCGTGACCGGCACTTCGACCGCCTGCTGGCGGCTGACGACGAAGCGCAGCGTCATGCCGTTGGGATCGCGGCATTCCAGCTCTTCCCCCACCTGACGAAAGCCGGGCATCAACGCCAAACGCGGCTGCAGACGCGCCAGATCCGCGGGCGATGCCACGCCCCAGGTCATGCGGCGCAGGGTGGAACCGTCTTCAAACGCCGCAGGCAGCGCCGCGCTTTGCAACGGGTGCAGAACGACCCGCGCCCCGCTCAGGGTAGTGAATTCGCGCTGCGGTTCGCCCCAATGTTGCGTGGCGGGCTGCAGGCCAAAGTCATGCATGAATTTTTCGCAGATTGGCAGATCTTCGACGCCAAACTCCAGTTTTTCGATTCCGATTACGCTCATTGCTCAGCCTCACGTTCTCGCTGTATACGGTTTTCAGGCATGACTGAACCCCGGCCCCTGTTTGCTGTGGGCCTTATCCCTGCCTGAGTGAAAGAGTCGGTCCTGTCGGTTAGCCGACGTTGGCCTGCGGCGGCGCGCCGAGGAAGCCGGAAATTTTCTCCGCCGCATCGCGCACTTCCATGCGCAGCCGCTCGCGATCTGCTTTCGGGATCTCATCGGACGGCACCATGATGCTGACCACCGCCTCGACCCGCTGCTCACGGTTGAAGATCGGGTAGACGATCGAGGAGATGCCGTGGCGGAAGAATGATTCGCCGATCACATAGCCGCGCGCCTTGTCTTGCTGCACCATCTGCCACAGCGTTTCGCGATCCGCCGGGGTGCCCGGCGCGTTGCCCGGCAGCTGCGCGTCCGGATAGAGTTGTTCGAACTCGCTGCGGGTGGCGCTGGTCAACAACATGCGGCCGAGCGAGGTTTGGTGCACCGGCAAACGGGTGCCGACGCTGACCTGATTGATCTGAGAACCGGCGGCGCTGACGCGGGCGATATAGATAACGTCGCGCCCGTCGCGGATCGCCAGATGGCTGCTGCACTGGCTGCGATCGCGCAGCTGTTCGATCACCGGCTGGCCGGCCTGCGCGACGTCCAGCGACGCGATGTATTCGAAGCCGAGACGCAGCACCTTGATGCCCAGCGCGAAGGTATTGGTGCGCGGATTGCGCTCCAGAAAGCCCAGGTGCTCGAGCGTCTGTACCACGCGGTAGGCGGTGGCCTTCGGCATATCGACCAGGCGATGCAACTCGGCAAAGGTCATTTCCTTATGCTGCTCGCCAAACGCCAGCAGCAACTGCAATCCGCGATCCAGTCCCGGGATCAGATACTTACATGCTTGCTCGTCCGCCATCTCTCGCTCCTGCGCTGTGCGCCTGCCCTGCGGGCCGTCAGTTGAATACGAAGCCGCCGTTGACCGGCAGCAGTTGGCCGGTGACGAAATCCGCCAGCGGCGACAGCAGATAAAGCACCGTGCCGTTCACATCGTCCGGATGCTGCGCCCCGGCCAGCGCGCGCCCCTGTTCATACAGCTGATGGCGCTCGGCGGGCACATACTCGGTGGCTTCCACCCGCGTCAGGCCAGGCGCAATAGCGTTGACGCATATGCCCTGCGGGCCCAGCTCGCGCGCCATCGATCTCGTCATCGCGATCACCGCGCCTTTGCTGGCGACATAGGCCATCAGGCGCGGCGCGCCCCACAGCGCGGTGTCCGACGCCACGTTGACGATCTTGGCGTGCGGGTTGCGCGCCAGCAGCGGCACTGCCGCCTGGCTCACCAACCAGGTGCCGCGCACGTTGACCTGCATTACCCGATCCCACAGATCGATGTCGTATTCCATCATGGTTTTACCGCCGACGCCGGTCGCCAGCGCCGCGTTGTTCACCAGCCCGTCGATCCCGCCGCCTGTGGCGATCTTCTCGAACGCCGAACGGATCGAATCCGGTGAGGCCAGATCGATGATTTGCATTTCCACCTGAGCGCCCTGCTCGCGCAGCGCGGCGCCGCTCGCCGCCAGCTCATCCGCCAAAATGTCGCACATCACCACCTGCGCGCCGCCAGCGGCGATGGCGGCGGCGAAGCTGTAACCCAGGCCGCGCGCCGCACCGGTAACCACGATACGTTTACCGTTCAACAGGCCGTTCACTGCGCCGCCTCCCGCTCGCGCAGCGTCGCCAGCTGTTTCTGCGCCTCTTTCTGCATCAGGCGGCGCAGGCGTGAAAGACCGACGTCGTGCTGGTACAGGTATTCGCGGCCACGGGCGTTAGGCGCCATGTTTTCAAGCACGATGCGATCCTGCTCGAGGACGTCCCAATGCAATGATTCCAGGCGATTGCGATACATGAAGCGCCACATGTCGCGCTGCCAGTCTTTGACCTTACGGATGCGCCAGAAGAATACCCGGCAGTGATCCTTGTCTTCCGGCACCACCATGCCGATGATCCAGAAGTGGCCGCCCGGCCCGAAACGTTTTTTGTACGGGATCGACAGACGCATCCAATACGCGCCGCTGTTGCCGAACTCCACCCAGTCGAAATTGACGCCGATCTGGCCGTTTTTCTTGAAGATAAACCCGCTGTCGGTCGGCTCCAGCCCCATGTCCGCCTTGCGATCACCTTCCGCCATCGAGTGCGAGGAAGAGTGCAGGTAGGTGCCGTGCATCGGATCCATCACGTTTTCCAGGGCGTATTGGTAGTTGCAGTTCCAACTGGCGGTACACAAGAAGTGGCTGTACGACGCTTCGTCCGCCAGCTCTTGCGGGAAAGTCAGCTCCGCCGGCGCTTCATCCGCCGTCACGCCAAAATAGAGGAACACCGCGCCGTAGGCTTCTTTGGCCGGGTAAGCGCGCAGGCATTTTTGCCCCACCAGCGGGCAGCGATCCACCGCCGGCACGTCTTTCACCGTCCCGTCGCCGCCGACTTCCACCCCGTGATACCAGCAGGCGATGCGATCGCCGAGGTTCCACCCCATGGAAAGCCGCGCGCCGCGGTGCGGGCAGCGATCTTCCAACGCGTGTATCTGGCCTTCACCGTCGCGCCACACCACGATTTGTTGCTCAAGGCGGGTGATGCCGACCGGATTGTTGCCCACTTCCCAACTGGCCAGCACCGGATACCACATGCCGCGCAGCCCCTGGTCAAGATAGTCCTGCAAGCTCTGTTCGGAGGATGTTGTGTTTGCTGTCATTGTCTTCTCCCGGGTGTCGATCAGAAACCGTTAACGTGAAGGAATTCGCGGAACGTCGCCTCATTCCACGGCTGGCCGCTGCGATCGAACAGGCGGCGCTGATTCAACGCGCTGACGATCTGTTCCAGCTCTTCCGCGCCCTGATCGAAAATCGTTTCCAGCGCCGCCACCAACGCGGTTTCGAAACCGTCCGGCACCCGGGCGCGGTTTTGCCACACAACGTTGCGGAACTGGCCCGGCTGATGGATTTGACCGTTGCCGCCTTCGCGGGCTGGCGTCACCTGTTGGGTGTCCGGCAGCCAGGGATTGAAATCGGTGATGTGCTGCATGATTACTCCTCCGCGATAAAGGTGATCTGGATTTGGTTGTCGACCACCCGGGTGGGATAGGTTTGCAGATCGCGGCCGCCCGGCTCGCGCAGGCACTGGCCGGTACGCACGTCAAACAGCGCTTCGTGCAGTGGGCACTCAACCTTGCCGTCGTCAACAAACCCCTGGCTGAGCAAGGCGTAAGCATGCGGACAGACGTCTTCCAGCGCATAGTAGTTACCGTCGAGCAGGTAAACCCCGATCTCTTTGCCTTCCACTTTGCCGGAGAAAGGAAAATCTTCTTTCACCTGAGACACTTCGCACACATTCTTCCAGCTCATTGCTTTTATCCTCTATCTGATTGTTTCATATATGAAACTCAGTTTCTTATTTAATACAGTCACTATAAGTCTGGCGAAACTTTCGTCAAGCGAGCGGCGCGGCAAATGTTAATGAAAGGTTGTTTAAAAATGACAAATGCGGGAAGGATCACGAAATAATGCACCGATATGAAAAACCTATGTCAGTTGTGCGCTCTTCAGCTAATTTATGGCAAAAATTGCGTTGATCCTGGCGGCGCATTGCGCGTAAAAGAGTTCTCTCGCTGTCTTTTACACCTAATTTTATAACAATAAATTTACATGAATCGGCCTCATCCCCGCGTTTGCACGTAATGGCATCCGCAGGTGAGTTTACTGCTGCCTGAATTCGTCAACCGCTCGCACTGAGGAACGCGCCGTGCAACAACGTCAACGCTGGTTTGGGGTGATCGCCCTGCTGTTTCTGATCGTTATCGCCTATGCGGATCGGGTTAATATCGCCGTGATGTTGGTCAATCCCGACTTCCTGCAACACTTTCAACTCGGCGGCGACCGCGCCCATCAGGGCACGCTGATGACGGTGTTTTTACTCGGTTACGGCCTGTCCGCCATGTTGCTGACGCCGTTTCTGGAAACGCTGATGGGTTACCGCCGCGCGCTGACGCTGAGCGTCGTGCTGTGGGCGCTGCTCACCGCCGCGTCGCCGCTGGCGGGATCGCTGCTGTTGCTGTGCGCGGCGCGCGCGCTGCTTGGCGTCAGCGAAGGACCGCTGTTCTCGCTCAAGACCATGTACATCAGCGATCATTTCGCCGCCGACGAGCGCGGCAAACCCAACGCGGTCAGCGCGCTGGGCGTCTCGTTGGGGCTGGTGATCGGCTTTCCGCTGGTGAGTTTTCTGATGGCGCACTTCGGGTGGGCGATGTCGTTTCACCTGTTGGCGCTGCTCAACCTGCTGTTGGGCCTGGCGCTGGTGCGGCTGTTCGTTCATCCGCTCGCCTTACCCTCATCTTCACGCCCCGCCGATCCTCAGCCGGTGTTGAGCCGCGTCTGGCACACCTTCGCGCTGGCCTGGTGCACGCCGATGCTCGGTTGGATCCTGCTGATCGAGATCGCCACGCTCAGCTATCTTTGGGGGTCCAGCGCCTGGCTGCCGGCCTACCTGACCGATGAAAAAGGATTCTCCATCAAGCAGATGGGGTGGATGGCCGCACTGCCTTTCATCGTCAGCATCGCCTCAAAATACCTCGGCGGCGTGCTGCTCGATCGTATCCGCCCCTATCAGGCACCGCTGATCTTCGTCTTTGGCGGCGCGGCGACCGCGCTGTGCATCTATGGCGTAATGAACAGCCATCAGCTTGGCTGGATCGCGTTCTTCCTGCTGGCGGCCAACGCCTGTTGGGGCGCGCAGGGCGCGGCGATCCCCACGCTGCTCCAGCATTATGCGCGGCCGGAGGCGGTCGGCAGCGCCTATGGGCTGATCAACGGCATCGGCAATCTGTTCTCGGCGTTTGTGCCGATGGCGATGGGCATGGTAATGGCCAGCCAGGGCAAGGTGTCCTCGGGCTTTGCGGTGCTGATTGCCTCACAGCTGCTGACGCTGCTGGCGGGCGGCGCGCTGTTTGGCCGCATGTTGCTGGCGCGCCAGGTGAAGCGGGCATAGCCTGTTCCCGCACCGTTGCGGCAGAGAAAGCCAATGGCCTTGAGAGGGTGCTCATGGATCTGGACGCCAACAACCAGCAGACGGGGGACATCCCCCGTCGCCGGGTTGCCTTACCGTTCGGATTCGTAAGCCAAAATGGCCGCAACCTCCGTAGTGCCCGATCGGATACGCAGCTCACACAGCGTGCTGCGGGTTATCCATGCCAGTGATATTACCGTGGCACAAATAACCACCAATCTTAACAGGCTCCGTTTGTTCGGCATCATGCCTTCTTCTCCTTGCCTCGCGGCGGGTAAGAGGCTAACTTAACGTTGTCTGGCGTTAGAGTTGGCCTCGGGTTGATGAATATCGACTCGGGGCTTTTCTCTTTGTACCTTTCACGCAGGCTCTAGATACAAAGATCCAGAGCACCCGCCCGCAGTATATTCATCCTCCCCGTTATCCCGGTTCCTTTTTACTGACTCCGTTTCATTTCTGCGCAAAATTGCGCAAAGGCGTTGCAACAGACTGAAAATCGCCGCACGGATGGCGACAAATGAAATAAAAAAAAGCGGCCCCCATACGATGGGAGCCGCTTTTTCAGCGAGGCGTGGCCTGGCGTCAGGCGTGTTTCTTGGCCGCCTGCAGGTACAGCATCTCCAGACCCAACGTCGCCGCGGCCAGCGCGGTGATCTCGGACTGGTCATAGGCCGGCGCCACTTCCACTACGTCCATGCCGACGATGTTCAGCGACTGCATGCCGCGCACCAGTTTCAGCGCGCGATCGGAAGTCAGGCCGCCGATCACCGGCGTGCCGGTGCCCGGTGCGAACGCCGGATCCAGACAGTCGATGTCGAAGGTCAGGTACACCGGCATATCGCCGACGATGCCTTTGATCTGGGTCAGCAGGTCGTCCACGCTGCGATCGTTCACCTGCGCGGCGTCCAGTACGGTAAAGCCATTGTCGTGATCGAACTCGGTGCGAATGCCGATCTGCACCGAGTGATGCGGATCGATCAGGCCTTCGTTCGGCGCATGGTAGAACATGGTGCCGTGGTCGAACTTGCTGCCGTTGGCGTAGGTATCGGTATGGGCGTCAAAGTGCACCAGCGCCAGCTTGCCGAAATGCTTGGCGTGCGCGCGCAGCAGCGGCAGGGTGACAAAGTGGTCGCCACCGAACGAGAGCATGCGCTTACCGGCCTTCAGCAGTTTCTCCGCGTGCGCCTGCAGCTTGTCGCTCATGTCCTGCGCATCGCCGAAGTTGAACACGATGTCGCCGCAGTCAACCACGTTCAGGCGATCGCGCAGATCGAAGCTCCACGGCCAACGGTTGCCTTCCCAGGCCAGGTTGGTGGACACCTGGCGGATGGCCGCCGGGCCATGACGGCCGCCGGCGCGACCGGAGGTCGCCATGTCAAACGGAATGCCGGTGATGACCCACTCTGCATCGCTGTCGTAAGGCATGAAGTTCAGCGGAAAGCGCAGGAAACCAAAGGCGTTGGACACTAATGAATTATCGGACTGATGGCCTAAGGTGCTCATAGTAAACCCTCGTAGTTCAACAAGTTGCCGGGCGCAGACGCCGGGCCGTGACAAAAAAAAATCCCTCCCGCGTCGTTAGCCCGACGAGAAAGGGATTTATTCGATGTGTGTTTCGGTGCTACCGATACAGCAGATTATGGCCGCATTTTGTTCATGCTTCAAGGGGGCCGATATCGCCCCCCTGAAGAAGGCGGTTACTCGTCTTCCAGATACGTGTAGCCGTACAAGCCAGCTTCAAACTCTTCCAGGAACTGCGCCTGCAGCTCGCTGTCCAGATCGGTTTCTTTGACCTGATCGCGGAACTTGGACAGCAGCGCGCTCGGATCGAGCTGCACGTACTCCAGCATATCCGCTACGGTATCGCCCTCGTCGGACAGCTCGGTCTCAACGCTGCCGTCCGGGAACACGTACACGTCAACCGAGGCGGTGTCGCCGAACAGGTTGTGCATGTTGCCGAGGATCTCCTGGTACGCACCGACCATGAAGAAGCCCAACGCCGGCGGGTTCTCCGGATCGTATGGCGGCATCGGCATGGTGGTCGCCACGCCGTCGCCGTCGACGTAATGGTCGATGGTGCCGTCGGAATCGCAGGTGATGTCGAGCAGCACCGCACGGCCTTCCGGCGGCTTATCCAACCCTTCCAGCGGCAGCACCGGGAACAGCTGATCGATGCCCCAGGCATCCGGCATCGACTGGAACAGCGAGAAGTTGACGTAGAACTTGTCCGCCATGCGCTCTTGCAGTTCGTCGATGATAGGACGGTGCGCGCGGTTGCTCGGATCGAGCTGCTGCTGGATCTTGTTGCAGATGTTCAGATACAGCTGCTCGGCCCAGGCGCGCTTGGTCAGGTCCAGCATGCCGTGCGCGTATTGGGTATGCACGTCGTGCAGATCCATCTGGCTGTCGTGCAGCCATTCGCGCAGCGAGCGGCGGTTTTCCGGCTCGTTCATTTCCAGCCAGGTTTCCCACATGCTTTCCAGCGCGCGCGGCGCGTCGGCTTCCGGCGGCTGCGGTTCGCTGAACTCGTTGCGCTCTACGCCGATCACGTTGGAGACCAGCACCGTGTGGTGCGCGGTCACGGCGCGACCGGACTCGGTGATCACCGTCGGGTGCGGCAGGCCGTGTTCGTTACAGGCGTCGCCGATGCCCCAAATCACGTTGTTGGCATATTCGTTCAGGCCGTAGTTGACCGAGCAATCGGACTGCGAACGGGTGCCTTCGTAGTCGACGCCCAAGCCGCCGCCCACGTCGAAGCACTGAATGTTGACGCCCAGCTTGTGCAGCTCAACGTAGAAGCGCGCCGATTCGCGCACGCCGGTGGCGATGTCGCGAATATTGGCCAGCTGCGAGCCCAAATGGAAGTGCAGCAGCTGCAGGCTGTCGAGGCGGCCCGCTTCACGCAGGGTTTCCACCAGCTTCAGCACCTGCACCGCCGCCAGACCGAACTTGGATTTTTCGCCGCCGCTCGACTGCCATTTGCCGGAGCCTTGCGATGCCAGACGCGCACGCACGCCCAGGCGCGGTATGACGTTCAGCCGTTCGGCTTCTTCCAGCACCAGATTGATCTCGGACATCTTCTCGATCACCAGGTACACCTTGTGCCCCAGCTTTTCCCCGATCAGCGCCAGACGAATATATTCACGATCTTTATAACCATTACAGACGATCACCGAGCGGGTCATGCCGGCATGCGCCAGCACCGCCATCAGTTCGGCCTTGGAGCCGGCTTCCAGCCCCAGCGGTTCGCCGGAGTTCACCAGCGATTCAATCACGCGGCGATGTTGGTTCACCTTGATCGGATACACCAGGAAATAGCCGCCCTGGTAACCGAAGGACTCACGCGCGCGTTTGAACGCGGCGTTGATAGAGCGCAGGCGATGCTGAAGGATCTGCGGGAAGCAGAACAGTGCCGGCAGACGTTGGCCGTCTTTCTGGCGCGTTTTCACCAGTTCTGCCAGATCGACGCGCGCCTGCGGGACATCCGGATCCGGGCACACGCTGATATGGCCCAGCTCGTTGACGTCATAGTAATTGTTGCCCCAGTAGGCGACGTTATAAGTACGCAGCATCTTGCTGGCATTACGATCATTCATGGCAACCTCCTGCATGGAGCGCAAAGATAAAGACTCGCCCGCAACCGGCGGACGGTGAATCAACAGATCATCAGACATGGTTCGCCTCACATTCCGTACTGACGAAACCGTCAGCCACTATCGCAGCTACAACCCGCGAGAACAACCCAACAAGCCGCGCCGGCGGCAGCGAAGAGAACTGCCGTTCGCGGTCAGCGATCGGTTTATCACTCATATAATTGTAAGACACCCTGTTCAAACCTCGTGAATCGGGCCAAGAAACATCCCACAGGAAGGCTGCAGGCTACCCTTGTTCAGTTCTTCAGACGACCGTTAGCCGGCCCGAGAATCCTGAGTAGCGGCCAAGTGTTTATCGCACCTGGTAAGTGACAGAGAGACAAGACGGGAAATAGCAGAAGAATGTGCGCCAGAACGGCACTGCTGTTGAGAACCAACAACCGGTAGACAACGGATCATTAATCCAACCACCTCCACGCGCGCCGTTCGGAGTGAACGACCCAGCCTCTAAAATAGTGTAAGAACGTGACCGTTCGATGAAGCGGCGGCGCCACGGCGAACGCCCGCGACGGATAATAGCGCAATGCCGGCGAATGCAAAGCGGAAGTTTATCGTACCTTCCCCCACGCCAGACCGCCGTACTGTGCAGCAAATGAACCGCGCGCGCAGTTTATACCGGTAAGCAGGTGAAAAAGCAAAATGAAAATTCGCCGAAAACTGTTTCAAGCGATGAAAATGGCGCCAACCCGTTTGCGCAAAAGAGCGAAAGCGCAAAAAATTACTGGCAATCTGGCTAAACCCTGACCTAAAATAGACGTCCAGATGTTAATCCATCTATACTGGTTAACTGATAAACTGCTTAACGGCTTTGCCTGAGGGGCGTTGCAGGATGCATCTCGCGCCATCAGCGGAAGACCCTTCGCTTCGATGCCGGATCTCCAGCGCTGTGCAGTAATTTCTAACCCGTCTTATGCAAGGTAAAGAACACAATGGCTAAACACCTCTTCACGTCCGAATCCGTCTCCGAAGGACATCCAGATAAAATCGCCGACCAGATCTCCGATGCCGTCCTCGACGCCATCCTGGAACAAGATCCGAAAGCGCGCGTCGCCTGCGAAACTTACGTGAAAACCGGTATGGTGCTGGTCGGCGGTGAAATCACCACCAGCGCCTGGGTCGATATCGAAGAGATCACCCGCAAGACCGTGCGCGAGATCGGCTACGTTCATTCGGACATGGGCTTTGACGCCAACTCCTGCGCAGTGTTGAGCGCCATCGGCAAGCAATCCCCGGATATCAATCAGGGCGTTGACCGTACCGATCCTCTCGAGCAGGGCGCCGGCGATCAGGGCTTGATGTTTGGCTACGCCACCAATGAAACCGACGTGCTGATGCCTGCGCCTGTCACCTACGCGCACCGTCTGGTGCAGCGCCAATCCGAAGTGCGTAAGAACGGCACCCTGCCGTGGCTGCGCCCGGACGCGAAGAGCCAGGTGACCTTCCAATACGACGACGGCAAAATCGTCGGCATCGACGCCGTCGTTCTGTCCACCCAGCATTCAGAAGACATCTCGCTGAAAGATCTGCAAGAAGCGGTGATGGAAGAGATCATCAAGCCGGTACTGCCGGCGGAATGGCTGACGGCGGGCACCAAATACCACATCAACCCGACCGGCCGTTTCGTTATCGGCGGCCCGATGGGCGACTGCGGCCTGACCGGCCGTAAGATCATCGTCGACACTTACGGCGGCATGGCTCGCCACGGCGGCGGCGCCTTCTCCGGTAAGGACCCGTCCAAGGTTGACCGTTCCGCGGCATACGCGGCGCGCTACGTGGCGAAAAACATCGTCGCCGCCGGCCTGGCCGATCGCTGCGAGATCCAGGTGTCTTACGCTATCGGCGTAGCGGAACCGACCTCCATCATGGTGGAAACCTTCGGTACCGAGAAAGTGCCAACCGAACAACTGACGCTGCTGGTGCGCGAATTCTTCGATCTGCGCCCATACGGCCTGATCCAGATGATGGATCTGCTGCAGCCGATCTACCGCGAAACCGCCGCCTACGGCCACTTCGGCCGCGAACACTTCCCATGGGAAGCGACCGACAAAGCTGCGCAGCTGCGCGATGCCGCCGGCCTGAAATAAGCCCCGACATCAACATGAAAAACGGCGAGCCAAGGCTCGCCGTTTTTTTTGAACGGATGGGTGCTCATGGATCAACGCATCGACTGCCGGCCAGCGGAGGCAAAGCCCCCGCCGCCGGGTTGCCTTACCGTTCGGATTCGTAAGCCAAAATGGCCGCAACCTCCGTAGTGCCCGATCGGATACGCAGCTCGCACAGCGTGCTGCGGGTTATCCATGCCAGTGATATTACCGTGGCACAAATAACCACCAATTTTAACAGGCTCCGTTTGTTCGGCATCATGCCTTCTTCTCCTTGCCTCGCGGCGGGTAAGAGGCTAACTTAACGTTGTCGTGCGTTAGAGTAGGCCTCGGGTTGATGGATATCGACTCGGGGCTTTTCTCTTTGTTCCTTTCACGCAAGCTCCAGAGACAAAGATCCAGAGCACCCGCCCGCAGTATATTCACCTCCCCCTCTCTTCCCGCGTTCCTTTTCACGTTAAATGTCTTTCTTGCGCAGCGACACGCAACGCCTTGCAAGGCGTTGAAAAAAGGCCCAGCAGCGCTGGGCCCTTGATGGCGGAGAAAGCAAAGTAGGGGAGGGGTGAAGCTTACGACGTCTGCTTACGCAACAGATAAACGAAGTACGGCGCGCCGATAAAGGTCGCCAGTAACCCCGCGGGGATCTGATACGGAAACAGCAGCATCCGCCCGCACCAGTCGGCAAATACCATCAGCAAACCGCCCAACAGCGCGGCGATCACCATTTGCGGCAGCGCGCGGCGGAAGCCCAACATGCGCGCCATGTGCGGCGCCATCAGCCCGACAAAGCTCAGCGGCCCCACGGTCAGGGTCGCCATGGCGGTCAGCGTGGCGGCCAACAACAGGATGGTCAATCGCGCAGGCGTCAACGCAATCCCCACCGAACGGGCGGTGGCCCCGCCGAGCGGCAGAATGGTCAGCCAGCGGCGGCACAGCGGCGCCAATATCATCAATCCGGCGGCGATCAGCGCGGTGCGCAGCGCCTGCGCAGGCTCCACCGAATAGGTTGAACCGGAGAGCCAGGTCAGCAAGCCCCCCATACGCGGATCGCCGCTGGCCAGCAGCAGGAAGATGACGGTGGTAAAGGCGGTGCTGAGCGCGATGCCGGCGAGCAACATGCGTTCGGTCGAGAAACCGCCGCGGCCAGCGGCAATCATGATGATCAGCAGCGTAACGGCCGCCCCCAGACTGCCGGCGGGCAACAGCCAAACGAAGGCGTCGCCCGGCACCATAAACAGCATCATCACGACGCCAAAAGCGGCGCCGGAGCTGATGCCCAGCACTTCCGGGCTGGCCATCGGGTTGCCGGTCAGCTTCTGGATCAGCGTGCCGGCGACCGCCAACATCATGCCCGCCGCCAACGCCGACAGCACCCGCGGCCAGCGCCACGGCAGCAAGGCGTCCAGCTCCGCGCCCAGGCTCCAGTGCCAGCCGCCGGCGTTTTTGCCCAGCATCAGCGCCAACGTCAGGCCGATCAACAGCACGGCACCGGCCAGCGCTGCCCAGCCAGGCAGATTCCCGCGCTCGGCAGGCACCTTGTCGCCAAGGTTCATCGGTGGCGGCGTGGCGGCGCTGCGCAAACGCGGCAGCAGCCACAGCAGCAGCGGCGCGCCGAACAGCGCAGTGGCTGCCCCGGTCGGGATCTCACGCCACACCTGCGCCACCCCAATCATCACCTGATCGGTCAGCCACAGCAGCAACGCCCCCAGCAACGGCGCCAACATCATGCGATGCGCCAGGCGGCGAGCGCCCAGCATCTTCGCCATCAGCGGCGCAAACAGGCCGATAAAGCCGATAACGCCCACCGCGCTCACCAACATGGCGCTGAAGATGATGGCCAGCCCCAGGGCGCAGAAGCGCGCCATCGACAGCCCCAACCCCAGGTTGCGCGCCACGCCGTCGTCCAGCCCCAGCAGCGTCAGCGGGCGCAGCAATAGCGCCGCCAGCGCACCGGCCACCAGCAAACGCGGCAGGATAAACTGCACCGCGCTCCAGTCCTGTTGGTTCAACGCGCCGGTGCCCCACAGGAACATGCCCTGCAGCTGATCGTAATTAAACAGCGCCAACAGGCTGTTGACTGCGCCGCAGTAAAGCCCCAGCACCAGCCCGGCCAGAATCAGCGTCACCGGCGACATCCGCTTGCCCCAGGCGACGCCGAACACCAGCCCGCCCACCGCGAGCGCCCCCGCCATAGCGGCCAGCTGACGAGTGAACTCGCCCCCCGGCAGCACCCACAGCGTGGCGATGGTCAAGCCGAGCTGCGCGCCGGCGGCCACGCCGAGCGTCGACGGTTCCGCCAACGGATTGCGCAACACCTGCTGGAACAATACGCCGACCAATCCCAGACCGGCCCCGGCCAACAGCGACACCGTCAACCGCGGCAGCAGGCTGTAATGGAACAGCATTTGCCGCACGTCGTCGATGTCCGGCGCGCTCAGCGCCCGCGCCCATTGCGCCGGTGGCAGCTGCTGCGTCAGGTTGTATATCGTCAAACCGCCGGCCGCCGCCAGCAACAGCAGGATCAGCGTCAGCGGCAATTTCCGGATGCCCGCATTCATGCCGCACTCTCCTGAGCCTGCGCCAACAGGCGGCAAAACCGCATCGTCGACAGCGTAGCGCCATAGAACCACACCGCCGGCACCTGCCGCAGCTGGTTTTGCCGCACAAAAGGCAATGACTGCCACAGCGGCGTCGCGCTGACCTTGTTCATCATCGCCTGATTACCGTGATCGAGATAAATGACCCGGGCGTTACGCACCGTGGCCAACCGTTCAATCCCCACCACCGCCGTGCCCCAAAAGTCGGTTTGCTCCTGCCAGGCATTGCGGATGCCGAGCTGATCCATCGCTTCCTGGAACAGGCTTTTTTGACCGATGATCAACGCATGGCGGGTGTCTATCAGGGAAAACAGCAGCAACGGTTGCCGGGTGTAGCTTTGCAGGCGCTGGCGCGCATCCTGCATAAAGCTGTCGAACTGCGCCAGGTGGTTTATCGCCCGGCTTTCTATGCCTAATCGTTGCCCCAGCGCCAGCAGCGACTGGCGGGCGACGGTCAGCGGTTTGCCGCTGCCGTCGTTGAAGCCGAAGCTCATGGTTGGCGCGATGGGTTTGATTTTGCGCGGCGTCGGGCCATAGCCTTGCGACAGCAACACCAGCGAAGGCTGGAGCTGCTGCAGCAGTTCGAGATTCGGTTCAGTGCGCTGGCCGACGTCGACGACCGTCGTCGGCAGCTTCGGCTCCGCCACCCACAGGTTGTAGTTATGGACATCGGCCACCGCCAGCGGCGTCACGCCCAATGCCAACAGCAGCTCGATCGGCAGCCATTCCAGTGCCGCAACGCGCGCGATATCCGGCGGCGCATCCGCCGCTCGCCCGGGCAACGATCCCAACAGCGGCGACAGCGCCAGCGCCATCAACAGGCGGCGGCGCAGCGGATCGTGAGAAGAAGTGAATGCAGAGGACATCAGTAGACAAAACTCACCGGCGCGCCGCCGCTCGGATGCGGCAACGTGCCCATAGGAATACCGTAAATTTGCTCCAGCACCGGCCCCTGCATCAGTTCCAGCGGGCCGCCCTGGGCGATCATGTCACCGCCGCGCAGCGCCACCAAATGGTCGCAGTAGCGCGCCGCCATATTGATGTCGTGCAGTACGGCGATCACCGTGAGATCGCGTTCGCGGCTCAGGCGCTGGATCAGCGCCAGCACCTCGACCTGGTGCGCGATGTCCAGCGCCGACGTCGGCTCGTCGAGCAACAGGCAGCGGCTGTCCTGCGCCACCATCATCGCCAGCCAGGCGCGTTGGCGCTCGCCGCCGGACAGGCTGTCCACCAGGCGGTGGGCGAACGGCTTCAGCCCCACCAGCGCGATAGCCTCTTCCACCTGTTGGCGATCGTTGGCGCCAAAACGCCCCAGCGCGCCATGCCACGGATAGCGGCCGACGGCCACCAGCTCGCGCACCGTCATGCCTTCCGCCGCCGGCAACTGCTGCGGCAGGTAGGCCACCTGGCGGGCGAAGGATTTGCTGTCCCACTGCGCCAACGGCTGCCGATTGAGCAAGACCTGACCGCCGCTGGGCGCATGGTGCCGCCCGAGCAGTTTCAACAGGGTGGATTTACCGGAACCGTTATGGCCGATCAGGCCGCAGACTTTGCCCTGAGGAAAACGGAGCGACAGCGGTTGCAACAGCACCCGGCCGGGAACGGCGAAGCTGGCGTTATCCAGCGCGAACGTCGCGCCGGGATTAAGAAGTTTGTCCTGCATAGATCCTGCTTTTTCCGGGGCGACGCGCCGCCGCCCCGGCTATCCGGTTAGAAACGGAAGGTTGCGGTGGCGACCACCTGGCGTTCTGCGCCCCAGTAGCAGGCGTAGTCGCGGTAGCAGCTCGATACGTAAGTCTTGTCGAACAGGTTGTTGATGTTGACGCCCACGGACGAGCCCGGCAGGCCAAAGCGCGCCAGATCGTATTTAATGGTGGCGTCCACCAGCGTGTAGTCCGGCACCTTGAAGGTGGTGTTATCGCTGTTGAAGCTCGAGCTGGAGCCAACGTAACGCACGCCGGAACCCAGCGTCAAACCGCTCACCGCTGTTTCGTGGAAGGTATAATCCGCCCACAGCGACGCCATGTGTTTCGGCACTTCGACGGTCGGTTTGCCCTGATAGGTGTTGTCCTTGGTGTACTTCGCATCGGTGTAGGTATAGGAGGCGATCAGGTTGACGTTGGCATTCAACGCCGCCTTGGCTTCCAGCTCCACGCCGCGCGAACGGATCTCGCCACTCTGCACGCTGAACTGCGCGTTATCCGGATCCGGTGTCAGGTTGTTGTTCTTGGTCAGCTGATACAGCGCGCCGGTCAGCACGATTGGGCGATCCTTCGGCACGTATTTCACGCCGGCTTCATACTGCTTGCCGATCGAAGGTTTGAACGTACTGCCCCCTTGCGTCGTGCCCAAATTCGGCTCAAACGACTCGCTGTAGCTGAAATACGGCGTCACGCCGTTGTCGAACAGATAGTTCAGGCCGCCGCGCCAGGTGAACTGCCGGTCGGTCTGCTGGCTCGTCGAACTCGCATCACGGTTGTAAGCGGAGGTCTTCGCCCAGTCATAGCGCCCGCCCAGCGTCAACAGCCACTGATTCCACTCCCCTTGCTCCTGCACATACAGGCCGGTTTGCTCCTGACGGTTCAAGAAGTTGTAATAAGAACCCACCTCAATAGCATCATTGCCATACTGCGGATGAGTCATGCTCAGAGGGCTGGCGCTGCCATAAATAGCATTAATGTCGTTACGCATGCGTGAGTAATCCACCCCAAACAATAAGGTGTGATCGATCTGCCCCGTTTTCACCTTCGCTTGTGCCTGAGTATCTACAGAGAAGTTGTTCAGGTGTTCCTTCGATTGAACATAGAGGCGATTGATCGTCGTCGGTGATGACAAGCCGAATCCGTAGATGCTCTTCATGTCGGTGTCCACCTGCAGATAGCGCAGATTCTGGCGCACCGCCCAGGTATCGTTGAAGGCATGTTCGAAGCTGTAGCCGATCATCCGCTGCTTGTGCGCCATATAGTTGCTGGCTTCGCCTTCGTTGAAATCGGTCGGCAGCTTACCGCCGTTCGGCAGCGGGATCAGCGTGCCCTGCTTCGGCAGCCAGCCGTAATAACCGGTATAAGGATCGTTTTGAATGTTGGCCAACAGCGTGAAGTTGGTTTTGTCATCCGGGCGCCAGCTAAAGGACGGCGCGATCGCATAGCGCTTCTCTTTGCTCATGCTCTGCTGCGAATCGCTGTCTTTCGCCAGGCCGGTCAGGCGGTAAGAATAGATACCCTGATCGTCCAGCGCGTCGCTGAAATCGAAACCGGTTTGGAACAGGTTATCGGTGCCCATTTTGAACTGAATTTCGCGCAGCGGCTCGGTGGTTGGCCGCTTGCTGACCAGGGCGACCAGGCCGCCGGGGTTGCTTTTGCCGTACAGCACCGAGACCGGGCCGCGCAGCAGCTCGGCACGCTCGAGGAAATAAGGATCGATGGACGCTTCGCTGTAGTTATCGCCCAGCAGCCGCAGGCCATCCAGATACTGAGTGGTGTTGGTGGCCGGGAAGCCGCGGATCGCCACCGCGTCATAGGTCGTGGAGCTGCCGCGGCTGGCGAATACGCCCGGCGCATAGGCCAGCGCGCCTTTCACCGTATCCGGCTGGCGCATGTCCATCTCTTCACGCGTTACCACGGAAACGGACTGCGGGTTCTTCTCGATCGGCGTATCGGTTTTGGTGCCGGTGGCGCTGCGCTTGGCGACATAGGTGCCGACCGGCCCCCAGGCGCTTTCCTGCTGGGCGGTGTTGCTGCTGCCCACAACGGTAATCGTGTCTTCCTTGGCGGCCGGCTTGGCGTCGGCGGAAAAAGCCGGCATCGCCAGCGTACCCAACGCCGCAGCGACGGTGATCGCTAACGCGCTGACGGGGAGACGGCCCTGCTTGGCCGCGGATGATGAAAGACGCTTGGTCAGCATGATTTATTTCTCTGATGAATTATTAAATGACGAATGTAAACGATAATAATTATTATAAGCGTCGCATTTTATGCAGAAGCCAAATTAAACTGCAAGCCGAATTCATAGGGCAAATAGGTTAAGGATTAGGCGCTTAGCCTTGTGGTTAACAGGGAAATAAAACGAGCGGAAAAATAAAAAAGCCCGCAACCAAGGTTACGGGCTTAATAACAAAGCAAAAATTTTCGCCGGGGCCGACGCCCCGGCAGCAATTACTGACCGAACATATCCTTGATCCAGCCGGCGACGCCATCGCCATCTTTTTGCTCACCCGCCGCCGGTTGCTGCAGTTGCTGCACCGCCGCCTGGCTGGCCTGACACAGTCCCTGCGGATTGTCGGTCCAGACCGGGATGGTGCGCCAGCTGCCGCCGCCGCAGATAAAGTTGCCGGCGGAGTCGATGCTCATCTGGTTAATGCCTTCCGGCGGCTGCAGCATCAGCGGCAGCGGCGTCTGATTTTCCAGATAGCGGCGATACAGGGTCAACGCGCCGTTGGCGCCGGTCAGCTTGGCCGGGCCGTTGTTATCGCGCCCGACCCAGGCGATCGCCACTTCCTTGCCGTCGATGCCGGCGAACCAGCTGTCGCGCAGATCGTTGGTGGTACCGGTTTTCGCCGCCAGGTTGTAGTTCGGGAACTTCACCGACAGCGAGCGGGAGGTCCCGCGCGCCACGCCCTGCTGCATCGCGTACAGCGTCAGGTAAGCGGCCTGCGCCGGCACCATGCGCTCCGCCTGCGGGAAGCTCTGGTACAGCACCGTGCCGTCTTCGGCGATCACCGAACGCACCGCCGACAGCGGCGCACGGTTACCGCCGCTGGCGATGGTCTGGTATTCCTGCGCCACTTCCATTGGCGTCAGGCCGATCGCCCCCAGCAGCATCGAAGGCACCGGATTGATCTCCGCTTTCGGGATCCCCAGGCGTTGCAGCGTGGCGCTGATCTGATCCAGCCCAACCGACAGGCCGAGGTTCACCGTCGGCACGTTCAGCGAGTTGGCCAACGCATCCACCAGCATCACCTGACCGCGGAATTTGCGATCGTAGTTGTTCGGCTGCCAGACGGCGCCGTTCGGCTGTTTCAGCGACAGCGGCGCATCCGCCAGCCAGGTGTTGAGGCGGTATTTGTCCGGCTCGGACAGCGCGGTCAGGTACGTCGGCGGTTTGGCCAGCGAGCCGACCAGGCGTCGCGCCTGCATGGCGCGGTTGAAACCGGCGAACTGCGGGTTGGCGCCGCCGACCATGGCGCGCACTTCACCGCTGAAGCGATCGACGATCACCATCGCCGCTTCCAGATCCTGCAGGTGACGCGCAGCGCGCAGCGCCGGGATGCCGTCTTCAACCGCTTTTTCCGCCGCGTCTTGCGACACCGGATCCAGCGTGGTGAAGATCTTCACGCCGGACAGGTCATTCACCTTATCGCCCAGCTTGGTCTGCAGTTCCTGACGCACCATCTGCATAAACGCCGGCTGCGGCGTAATGACGCCGCCTTTCGGCTGCACGCCCAGCGGACGCGCGCTCAGCATGTCATACAGCTCGCCGTCGATCACGCCCTGGTTCTGCAGCAGTTTGAGCACCAAATTGCGGCGTTCCAGCGCCAGTTTCGGGTTACGCCACGGGTTGTACAGCGACGCGCCCTTGACCATGCCGACCAGCAACGCCTGTTGATCGAGGCTCAGCTCATCCACCGGGCGGCCGAAGTAATACAGGCTGGCCAGCGGGAAGCCGCGGATCTGGTCGCTGCCGCTCTGGCCGAGGTATACCTCGTTCAGATACAGCTCCAGGATGCGGTCTTTGCTGTAACGGTAATCCACCAACAGCGCCATATAGGCTTCGTTGGCCTTACGCCACAGCGAACGTTCGTTGGTCAGGAACAGGTTCTTCACCAGCTGCTGCGTCAGGGTGCTGCCGCCCTGCACCGCGCGGCCGGCGGTCAGGTTGGCCAGCACCGCGCGGCCGATGGAGTACGGGCTGATGCCGTCATGCTCATAGAAGTGGCGGTCTTCCGTGGCGATCAACGTATCCACCAACAGATCCGGGAAACCGGAGCGCGGCACGAACAGCCGCTGTTCGCCGTTCGGCGACTGCAGCATGGTGATCAGACGCGGGTCGAGGCGGAAGAAGCCGAAGCTGCGGCCGCTGTCCAGGTTTTCGATCTTCGCCAGGCGGTTATTCTGGAAATCGAGGCGGGCGCGGATCTGCCCTTCTTTACCATCCGGGAAGTCGAACGGACGGCGCAGCATCTCGATGCTGTTGGCCTGCACGGTAAACTCGCCCGGACGCGTCATGCGGCTGACCTGGCGGTACTGCATGCCTTCCAGCAGGTTAACCATCTCCTTCTTGCTGTACGGCATGCCCGGTTCCAGGTTGACCATGCGGCCGTACACCGCCGCCGGCAGCTGCCAGACTTTGCCGTCGATGCGGCTGCGGATCTGCGAGTCCAGGTAGACGCCATAGATCGCCAACAGGACGGCGAGCACCAGGATCAGTTTGATAAACAGGCCGAGCCAGCGGCGTTTTTTACGCGGCGGAGTCGCTTTCACCTTACGCGGCATGCGTTCCTCCTCCTCTTCATACTCGTCATCGTCATACTCGTCTTCTTCGTAATCGTCATAATCGTCGTCTCGGCGACGGCGCGGCGGCTTGCGCGACGCGGTGCTTTTTGGTTGTTTTCCTTTGCGCCCGATGGGCTCGCGGTCATCCCCAGCCATGGCTGTTGTTCTCCGAGCTTGCCGACACTGCCGGCCATAATGAGTCGCTTAATCTGTGCCGACGCCGTGGCGCTGAACAGAAGAAACATCTGAATTCCAAACCTTAAACGATCGCGGCCTACTGATATTTCTTCGTTCGGCGCGTCGGGGCCGCCGTGGCCGGATCGTCCGGCCACACGTGTTTCGGATAGCGGCCCTTCATCTCTTTTTGCACCTCGCGGTAGGCGCCTTGCCAGAAGGCCGCCAGATCGCCGGTGATTTGCAACGGCCGGTGCGCCGGTGAGAGTAACTCAAGCACTACCGGGATGCGACCCTCCGCCAACATCGGGCTGCGCTGCTCGCCGAACATTTCCTGCAAACGCACCGCCAGCGCCGGCGGTTTGCCGGCCTCATAACGGATCGGTAGGCGGCTGCCGGTCGGCACAGTGTAATGAGTGGGTAATGCATTATCCAGCCGCTGTTTTTGCTGCCAGTCCAACAGCCGGGACAACGCCTCGGCGAGGTTGACCTGCTTCAATCCGCGCAGATCGCGCACGCCGTTCAGCGACGGCAGCAGCCACTGCTCCAGCGCCGCCAGCAGCGGCTCTTCATCCATCGCCGGCCACTCCGCTTCCGGCAGCCAGGCTTGCGCGCACTGCAGGCGCACCCGCAATTGTTCGGCGGCGCCCTCCCAGTTGAGCACCGCCAGCCCCTGCGCACGCACCCAGTCGAGCAGCGCCTGCTGCAGCTCTTCGTCCGCCGGTTTGGCCAGCGGCTGCGCGCGCAGCGTCAGACGACCGATCTGCTGGCGCTTCCAGGCGCGCAACGTGCCCTTCTCTTCATCCCATTCCACCGCCGTGCGCTGCATGACAATCGCCGGCAGCTGCGCCGCCAGCGCTTCGATGTCCACCGGCAACGCCAGCAGGATGCGCGCATCGGGGCTGTTGTGGCCCAGCAACAGGCTGGGAACGATGAGCCAGGACGCGCGCGACAGCGCCTCGTCCTGGTTCATTGCCGCCCCCAGACCGTTGGCCAGCAGGTAACGGCCGTCCTGGCCTCGGCGCTGGGCGATGCGATCGGTAAATGCCTGCGCCAACAGGCGCGGCGCCAGATCGACGTCGACTTGCCCCGCACGTTGCGGCAGGCGTTTGGTCAACTGCGCGGCGCGCTGCCGCCAGTTCGGCTGCGGGCGGCTCAGCCAATAACCGATATCCATCTGCCCGCCGCGCGGCGGTTCTTCCAGCAATGCCGCCAGCAACGCGGCCGTCGCCAGGTCGTCGGCGCTCAGCGCCGAGCCGGCGACCAGCATCGCCGCCAGCCGCGGTTCACATCCCAGAGCGGCCATTTGGCGCCCCGGCGCGGTGAGTTTGTCGCCGTCATCCGTGGCTCCCAGCCGGTGCAGCAACGCCCTGGCCGCCGCCAATGCCGCTGCCGGAGGCGCGTCAAGCCAGGTCAGCTGCGCCGGATCATGGCACCCCCACTGCAGCAGCTCGAGCCAGAAGCCGGTGAGATCGCTCTGTAAAATTTCCGGCTCAGCATGTTCCACCGCGCGCTCCGCCTGCTCTTTGGCGAACAGATGCCAGCAAATGCCCGGTTCCAGACGCCCGGCGCGCCCGGCGCGCTGCACCATCGAGGCCTGACTGATGCGCTGTGTCGCCAGCCGCGTCAGACCGTTGCGCACGTCGTAGCGCGCCACGCGCTCCAGACCGCTGTCCACCACCAGCCGAATGCCCTCGATCGTCAGGCTGGTCTCGGCGATGTTGGTCGCCAACACCACTTTGCGGCGGCCCGGCGCCGCCGGCTGAATCGCTTTTTGCTGTTGCGCCAGAGGCAGAGCGCCATACAGCGGGCAAAGATCGGTATCACTCGCCACTTCGCCGGTCAAACGCTCCAGCACCCGGTTGATCTCCGCTACGCCCGGCAGGAACAGCAGCAAAGACCCCGGCTGTTCGGCCAGCATGCGCTTCACCGCCGCCGCTACGCCATCCT
Source organism: Serratia sp. ME47 (assembly GCF_903970925.1). Lineage (NCBI taxonomy): Bacteria > Pseudomonadati > Pseudomonadota > Gammaproteobacteria > Enterobacterales > Yersiniaceae > Serratia > Serratia sp. ME47. Next base: position 223,983 of record NZ_CAJCKE010000002.1, read on the forward strand.
CCAGCCGCTGATGGCTGGCCAACGGCTGATACAGGCGTTCAACCGGGAAACTGCGCCCCTCGGACACTACCACCGGCGCCTGCGGCAGCAGTTGCGTCATACGGGCGTTATCCAGCGTGGCCGACATGATCAACAGTTTCAGATCGTCGCGCAGCCCTTGCTGCACGTCGAGCAGCAACGCCAGCGCCAAATCGGCCTGCAGACTGCGTTCGTGAAATTCATCGAGGATCACCAGCGACACGCCCTGCAGCTCGGCATCCTGCTGCAGCATGCGGGTGAGAATGCCTTCCGTCACCACTTCCAGCCGGGTCTGCGGCCCGCTTTTGTTTTCGGCGCGCATGCGGTAGCCCACGGTCTGGCCGGGCTCCTCCCCCAGTTGCTGTGCCAGGCGGTAAGCGACGTTTTTCGCCGCCAGCCGCCGCGGCTCCAGCATGATAATGCGCCCCGGCAACCCGGCCTTCGCCAGGAGCTGCAGCGGCAGCCAGGTGGATTTACCGGCACCGGTCGGGGCGTGCAACAGCACCTGCGGGGCAGACTGCAGCGCAGCCAGCAACTCATCGAGCACTGCGCTGACGGGCAATGAAGACACTGAATTCTCCGTAGTGGTTAGCGTTAAACGGCGTACAGTGTAGCATTAGCTTTATCCCCGTAACCTTTCAAACTGTTGCGGCGTTAGCTATAGTACGGAGCTCATTCGTGCGCCGCGCCCCTCGCGGGGCCGCTGCCAGTAACGTTTACCGCTGTTCCCGACCGTATTGTCATGCATTTGCCGAGCCTTTATGTCCAATTCGCGCCGCCTGTTTTTCGCCCTGTCCTTGCCTGACGCCCTGCAGCAGCAGGTGGTCCGCTGGCGCGCCGAGGCGTTTGCACCTGAGGCCGGTCGGCCGGTGGTGGCGGCCAATTTGCACCTGACGCTGGCGTTTCTCGGTGAAGTCAGCGCACAGAAAGAACTGGCGCTGCGTAAGTTGGCCGGCCGCATCGCTCAACCCGGCTTCAGCATGCGGCTCGACGATCTCGGCCATTGGCCGCGCCCCGGCGTGGTCTGGCTCGGCACCCGCCGCGCGCCGCGCGGGTTGCTGCAGTTGGCCGAGCTGCTGCGTTCGCAGGCCGCACGCAGCGGCTGCCATCAAAGCGCGCTGCCGTTCCATCCGCACATCACGCTGCTGCGCGCCGCCACCCAGCCGGTGGCGATCCCGCCGGCGACGCCGGGCTGGGCGTTCAGCGCCGACGCCTTTTCCTTGTATGAGTCGGTGTTCGAAAACGGCCGCACCCGTTACCAACACCTTGAACAGTGGCCGCTGGCCAAGCAGGCATCCCCATGATTTTTTCTCCACCGCTGCGCTCCGCCACGCTGATCAAACGTTACAAACGCTTTCTGGCTGACGTGATCACCCCGGAAGGGGAAACCTTTACGCTGCACTGCGCCAATACCGGCGCCATGACCGGCTGCGCCACGCCCGGCGACACCGTGTGGTACTCCACCTCGGACAACCCCAAACGCAAATACGCCCACAGCTGGGAGCTGACCCATACCCAACAGGGGCACTGGATCTGCGTCAATACCCTGCGCGCCAACGCGCTGGTGCGCGAGGCGATCGAACACAATTTAATCAATGAATTATCCGGTTACAGTAAAATTAGCGGCGAAGTGAAATACGGCGGTGAAAACAGCCGTATCGATTTGTTATTACAGGCAGAAAATCGGGTTAACTGCTATATTGAAGTTAAGTCAGTCACATTACTGCAACAACAACGTGGTTACTTTCCTGATGCGGTAACGCTCAGAGGGCAAAAGCACCTGCGTGAGTTGCTCAGCGTGGTTGAAAGCGGGCAACGGGCGGTATTGTTCTTTGCCGTGTTACACAGCGGTATTGAGCAGGTCGCACCGGCACATCATATAGATGAGCGCTATGCGGCGCTGTTGGCACAGGTCCGGCAGTTGGGAGTGGAAGTGGTTTGCTATGGGGCAAAATTATCACCTGACGGTATTTATCTCTGCGATAAGCTGCCGTTTTTTATCGATTAGCGCAGCCGGGTCCCTATAAATAGACAACCGGCCAGCACGATCGCCAAATACGCCTTCCTTCACACGATTGTCAAGCGGGCGACAGGAATAATTGCCAACCTACCTTCCTTCTGTTATTTATAGCGGCCTGTTTTTCCCCCGCATTGGGGATTCGATAGTGCGTGTGTATGTAGGAGAAGCAACATGCAAGAAGGGCAAAACCGTAAAACCTCGTCCTTGAGCATTCTCGCCATCGCTGGGGTGGAGCCGTACCAAGAGAAGCCGGGCGAAGAGTACATGAACGACGCCCAGTTGTCGCATTTCAAGCGCATTCTTGAAGCGTGGCGCAACCAGCTCAGGGACGAAGTGGACCGTACTGTATCGCATATGCAAGAAGAGGCAGCCAACTTCCCTGATCCGGCCGACCGCGCTACTCAGGAAGAAGAGTTCAGCCTTGAACTGCGTAACCGTGACCGTGAACGCAAACTGATCAAAAAGATCGAGAAAACGCTGAAGAAAGTGGAAGACGATGATTTCGGCTACTGCGAATCTTGTGGCGTGGAGATCGGTATTCGTCGCCTCGAAGCGCGTCCGACCGCCGATCTGTGCATCGACTGCAAGACGCTGGCTGAGATCCGCGAAAAGCAGATGGCCGGCTAATACCGCTACTCTACATGATTGGAGCTGCATCAAGGCGGCAAGAATGCGCATGCCGATGAGCTTACTCAAGTAAGTGATTCGGGTAAGCAGGCGCAGCTAACACAGATGCAGTTTCAAGCATAACGAGTATGTTACCGCTGCGGCGTGCGCATCCGCGTGCGCCGCACAGAGAAAAGGGAACCCCTCCCCTCTGATATGCAAGAAAGTCATTATGTGGGGCGCTTTGCCCCATCGCCTTCCGGGGATCTGCATTTCGGCTCGCTGATTGCCGCTCTGGGAAGCTACCTTCAGGCTCGCGCCCAACGCGGGCAGTGGCTGGTTCGCATCGAAGATATCGACCCGCCGCGCGAAGTCCCCGGCGCCGCCGCTCGCATCCTGTCCGCGCTGGAACATTATGGTCTCCACTGGGACGGCCAGGTCATCTATCAATCCCAACGTCACGACGCCTATCGCGCCGCGCTGGATCTGTTGCAGCGCCAGGGGCTCAGCTATTACTGCACCTGCACCCGCAGCCGCATCCAGCAAATCGGCGGATTGTACGACGGCCACTGCCGCGATTTGCAGCTCGGCCCGCAGGGCGCCGCCATCCGCTTGCGTCAGACCGCCCCCGTTTACCGGTTCCACGATCGCCTGCAGGGAGAATTGCACGCCGATCCGGCGCTGGCGGGAGAAGACTTTATCATTCGCCGCCGCGACGGGCTGTTCGCTTACAACCTGGCGGTGGTGATCGACGACCATTTTCAGGGCGTGACCGAGATTGTCCGCGGCGCCGATCTGATCGAACCGACGGTGCGCCAAATTGCCCTTTACCGCCAGCTGCAGGCGCCGGTGCCCGCCTATGTGCATCTGCCGCTGGCGCTGGGTGCCAACGGCATCAAACTGTCGAAGCAAAACCATGCGCCGGCGTTGCCCGCTGGCGATCCGCGACCGGTGCTGATCGCCGCGCTGAAATTTCTGCGCCAACCGCTGCCGGAAAGCTGGCAAGATCTTGACCTGCCATTATTATTGAGCTGGGCGATCGAACACTGGCGGTTGGAAAACGTGCCGCGTCAGGAGGCTATCCCTCTGGATGAAAACACGCCGGCATTCTCAAAGGAGCCATGGTGAGCTATGATTAGCCGCTATTTTTTGTTAGCTCCATTTTTATCAGTCACTATCGAGGTGTACCATTTTTACCCGAGTAGCCAACTTCTGTCGTAAGGTAATGACCCGCGATGACAAGCTGCCCCGCGACGACGCGGCGGCCGGCGATAAAAACGTAGTCCGCGAAGAGCGTGCCGCGGCGCCAAGCCGCCCTGCGCCGCAGCCGCGCGCCGCCGATAACGGCAGCAACGCCCCTGCCCGCCGCTCAACGCCGCGCAAGCGTCCGCCTTTCCCCCTCGCCGAGAGCAACGACTCGATGACCGTGATCCCGCGCGAACAACACTCGATTTCGCGCAAAGACATCAGCGAGAATGCGCTGAAAGTGCTTTATCGCCTGAACAAGTCAGGCTACGAGGCTTATCTGGTCGGCGGCGGGGTGCGCGATCTGTTGCTCGGCAAAAAGCCGAAAGACTTCGACATCACCACCAACGCCACGCCGGAGCAAGTGCGCAAGCTGTTCCGCAACTGCCGCCTGGTCGGCCGCCGCTTCCGTCTGGCGCACGTGATGTTCGGGCCGGAGATCATCGAAGTGGCCACCTTCCGCGGTCACCACGAACAGAATCAGGAATCCGACAAGAATTCCTCCCAGCAGGCGCAAAACGGCATGCTGCTGCGCGACAACATCTTCGGTTCGATCGAGGAAGACGCCCAGCGCCGTGATTTCACCATCAACAGCCTGTACTACGGCGTGGCGGATTTCACCCTGCGCGATTACGTCGGCGGCCTGAACGATCTGAAACAAGGCGTGATCCGCCTGATCGGCGATCCGGAAACCCGTTACCGCGAAGATCCGGTGCGCATGCTGCGCGCGGTGCGCTTCGCCGCCAAGCTGGATATGCGCATCAGTGAAGAGACCGCCGAGCCGATCCCGCGTCTGGCTTCGCTGCTGCATGAGATCCCACCGGCGCGTCTGTTCGAAGAATCCCTCAAGCTGCTGCAGGCGGGTTACGGTTTCCAGACCTACCTGAAGCTATGCGAATATCAGCTGTTCCAACCGCTATTCCCGCTGATCGCCCGCAACTTCACGCCGAACCACGATACGCCGATGGAGCGCATTCTGGTGCAGGTGCTGAAGAACACCGATCATCGCCTGCAGAACGACATGCGCGTCAATCCGGCCTTCCTGTTTGCCGCCATGCTGTGGTACCCGCTGCTGGAGCACGCGCAGAAACTGGCGCAGGAAAGCGGCCTGGCGTACTACGACGCCTTCGCGCTGGCGATGAACGATGTGCTCGACGAGCAGTGCCGCTCGCTGGCGATCCCGAAACGCATTACCACGCTGGTGCGCGATATCTGGCAGCTGCAGCTGCGCCTGTCTCGTCGTCAGGGCAAACGCGCGCACAAACTGATGGAACATCCGAAATTCCGCGCCGCCTATGATTTGCTGGCGCTGCGTGCGGAAGTGGAAGACAATCAGGAGATGCTGCGTCTGGCCGAGTGGTGGGGTGAGTTCCAGGACGCCACGCCGGCGCGGCAGAAAGCCATGTTGAGCACCCTGGGTGACGATCCGGCGCCGCGTCGCGCGCGTCAACGCCGTCCTCGTCGCCGGGCACCGCGTAAAGAAGGGGCATAATGATCCGCGTTTATATCGCGCTGGGCAGCAACCTGGCGCAGCCGCTGCAACAGGTTAACGCCGCGCTGGAGGCGCTGGAGCATCTCCCGCGCACCCGGCTGGTCACCTGTTCTTCGTTTTACCGCACCAAGCCGCTGGGGCCGCAAAACCAGCCGGACTTTCTCAACGCGGTGGTGGCGCTGGATACCCTGTTGCCGCCCGAACAGCTGCTCGACCATACCCAGGCGATAGAACGCAATCAGGGGCGCGTGCGCAAGGATGAACGCTGGGGGCCGCGCACGCTCGATCTGGACATCATGCTGTACGGCGACAAGGTGATCCATACCGATCGCCTGACCGTACCGCATTATGGCCTGAAAGAGCGCGAATTCATGCTCTACCCGCTGGCGGAAATCGCCCCCGATCTGATTTTCCCCGATGGCGAACCGCTCGCCAGCTGCCTCAAGCGCGTGCCGGAAAACGGCATGGCGCTGTGGCACTCGCCAAAACCGAAATCCTGACCCGCCTACAGCGCCAGCCGCGCGACGAACCCGCCTGTCGGGCGATTGGCGAAACTGACCTGTAAACCATGCAAGCCGGCGATACGCTGCACGATCGATAACCCCAGCCCGCTGCCGGTTTGCTCCTGTCCCGGCGGGCGATAGAAGCGTTCCCCCAACCGCGCCAGATGCTCTGTCGTCACCCCCGGCCCCTCATCCTCTACCGTCAGCGAGCGCTCGCTCAACGTCACGGTGACCGCGCCGCCCTGCGGGGTGTAACGCACCGCGTTGTCCAGCAAGTTGCGCAATAACAGTGACAGCAGCAAGGTCTGCCCCTGACGCACCGGCGGCGTTCCCTGCTGTTCATAACGCAGCGTCACGCCCGCCGCATGAGCCAGCCGATCCTGTTCCGCCAGGGTCATCATCACCAGTTCGTTCCAGTCAATGGGCGCCAGCTCGGCCAGATCCGACAGCGAATCCAGCCGCGACAGCGTCAACAGCTGATCCACCAGCCGGGTGGCGCGATCGATGCCGACCGTCAGATTGTCCAGCGCGTGCTCGCGCATCGGCGCATCGTCCCCCGCCAACTGCACCACTTCGGTCTGCACCCGCAATGCCGCCAGCGGGCTGCGCAATTCGTGCGCGGCATCGGAGGTGAAACGCCGCTCCCGCACCAGCAGCGCATTGATGCGGGCGAACAGCGCGTTGAGCGCATCCACCAGCGGGCGCACCTCGGTTGGCACCTGGCGCGCATCCAGCGGCGTGGCGTCATCGGGCGCGCGCCGGCGCAAACCGGCGGCTACCGCACGCAGCGGCCGCAGCTCGCGCCCAACCATCAGCGCGATCAGCAGCATCAGCACCGGCAGCGTCGCCAGCCAGGGCACCAGCTGGCCAGTCACCATGCCCAGCGCCATATCGCGCCGGTAATCCCACTCCTGGCCGACCACGATGCGGTAGCGCCCGTCGGGGCTGGTCAACCATACCAGGCGCCAACTGTCGTCATCGCCTTTGCGTTCGCCGTCGGTAAAACCTTCACGCTCCCCGTCAAACAGGAAGTCGGCACCGTTCTCGCCGTCGTTGAGCAGCATCTTGCCTTGGCGATCGAAGATGGCGAACGCCAGCGCGTCATCATCTTGCTCGCCCCGTTTGCCATGATGCACCAGCTTCTTGGTTTTCGGCAGGCTGCGCGCGCTTTCATCGGCCAGCAGATCGCCGAGGTTAGCGGTCGCCAGCCGCTTGGCGAACAGCATCTGCTGGGTGTCGAACACTTCGTTGATGGTATTGCGCGACATCACCCAGGCCACCACGCTGGCAGTGCACCAGGTCAGCAGCGCCAGCAGGCTGAAAATCAGGATCAGACGCAGCCGCAGGCTGAGGCGCTTCACGGGGCATCCCCCAGCGTATAGCCCACACCGTGGATAGTACGGATGAAGCCGTTGCCCAGCTTGCGCCGCAGGTGGTGAATATGCACCTCCACCGCGTTGCTGCTCACCTCGTCGTCCCAGTTGTACAGCTTCTCCTGGATCAACGGCCGCGCCAACACGCGCCCTTTGTTGTGCAGAAACAGCTCCAGCACCGCCAATTCGCGCGGCGTCAGCGTCACCGGTTCGCCGTTGCAGCTCACGCTGCGGGTGGCGCTGTCGAACACCACGTTGCCGTGCGTCAGCTGTGGCATCAGTTGGCCGTGACGACGGCGGATCAGCGCCTGCAGGCGCGCCGCCACTTCGGCCAGCGCGAACGGTTTGCACAGATAGTCGTCGGCGCCGCTTTGCAACCCGCTGACCCGTTGCTCCAACGCATCGCGGGCGGTAAGGATCAGCACCGGCACATCCTGCCCGGCCTGGCGCCACTGGCGCAGGAGATCCAGTCCATCGAGGCCCGGCAGGCTGAGATCGAGGATCACCGCGTCATACGGCGCGCTGCCCAGGGCGTTTTTACCAACCGCGCCGTCGGTGAACCAGTCCAGATTGAAGCCGAGTTTGGTCAGCCCGGCCTTGATGCCGTCCCCGATCAGTTTGTCATCTTCGATCAGCAGAATTCGCATGAGTATCCCTTTTGAGTCATGACGCCATTGCACCACAAGGTTCTTAAGAACCGCTTAAGCATGGCGATCCGCGCTACCCACCCCGATAGGGTTACAGTAGAATGGCTGCACTTTTTTGCAGCCTGGGCCTGCGTAAGCCGCACGGCCCGTTTCAGGAGACGTTGTGATGAAACCCACCACCGTGACCCATTTGCGCCAGTGGAAACAGGAGCAACGCAAGTTTGCTACCCTTACCGCCTACGATGCCAGCTTTGCCAAGCTGTTTGAAGAGCAAGGCATTAAAGTCCTGTTGGTGGGCGATTCGCTGGGCATGACGCTGCAGGGCCACGACTCCACGCTGCCGGTCACCGTCGCCGACGTCGCCTATCACACGCGCGCCGTGCGCCGCGGCGCGCCGGCCTGCCTGTTGCTGGCCGATTTGCCGTTCATGAGTTACGCCACCCCGGAACAGACCTTCGCCAACGCCGCCGAGCTGATGCGCGCCGGCGCCAACATGGTGAAACTGGAAGGCGGCAGCTGGCTGTGCGACACGGTGAAAATGCTCGCCGAACGCGCGGTGCCGGTATGCGGCCACCTGGGGCTGACGCCGCAATCGGTCAACGTGTTCGGCGGTTATAAGGTGCAAGGGCGCGACGAACTGGCCGCCAAACAGCTGCTGCAGGACGCGCAGAATCTGGAGCTGGCCGGCATTCAGCTGCTGGTGCTGGAGTGCGTGCCGACCGAACTGGCGCGCCAGATCACCGAAGCGCTCTCCATTCCGGTCATCGGCATCGGCGCCGGCAACGGCACCGACGGCCAAATCCTGGTGATGCACGACGCCTTCGGCATCACCGGCGGCCACACGCCGAAATTCGCCAAGAACTTCCTGGCGCAAAGCGGCGATATCCGCACGGCGGTGCAACACTACATTCAGGAAGTGGAGCAAGGCCTCTATCCGGCGGCTGAACACTCTTTTAACTAAGCGATGGTTCCAGGAGTCACCCAATGATTATTATCGAAACCCTGCCGCTGCTGCGTCAGCAGATCCGCCGCTGGCGCCAGGAAGGCAAGCGCATCGCACTGGTGCCGACCATGGGCAACCTGCACGACGGCCATATGACGCTGGTCGATGAAGCGCGCGCCCGCGCCGACGTGGTGGTGGTGAGCGTCTTCGTCAACCCGATGCAGTTCGATCGCCCGGACGATCTGGCGCGCTACCCGCGCACGCTGCAGGAAGACAGCGAGAAGCTGACCCGCCGCGGCGTCGATCTGGTGTTCGCGCCGGCCCCGGCCGCGGTCTATCCGCACGGGCTGGAGCAGCAAACCTATGTCGACGTGCCGGGCATCTCCACCATTCTGGAAGGCGCAAGCCGGCCGGGCCACTTCCGCGGCGTTTCCACCATCGTCAGCAAGCTGTTCAACCTGGTGCAGCCTGATTTGGCCTGTTTCGGCGAGAAGGACTACCAGCAATTGGCGCTGATCCGCAAAATGGTGGCGGACATGGGTTACGACATCGACATCGTCGGCGTGCCGACCGTGCGCGCCAAAGACGGCCTGGCCCTCAGTTCACGCAACGGTTACCTGACCGCCGAAGAGCGCAAGGTTGCGCCGCAGCTGAGCAAAATCATGAACGCGCTGGCGCAGCAGCTGGCCAATGGCGAGCGCCATGTCGAAACGCTGTTGGAACAGACCGCCGAGCAACTGCGCGCCGCCGGCTTTACGCCGGATGAGCTGTTTATTCGCGATGCCGACAGCCTGCAGCCGCTGACGGTGGACAGCCAACGGGCGGTGGTGCTGATGGCCGCCTGGCTGGGCAAAGCGCGGCTTATCGACAACCAGCAGGTTGACCTGACGCTGTAAGTCATTTTTTATACTGTCGTCATCCTGCCGCCCTGACCATAGGTAGACAATGGCGGAACGATCGGTGACGATAGAGATTGCAGGGATGCAGGAGAGATGTTCAACCCCAACGCCTGTGAAGGCCGATATTCAGTTAGGTAAAGCTATGATACGTACTATGCTGCAAGGCAAGCTGCATCGCGTCAAAGTCACTCAGGCTGACTTGCACTATGAAGGATCCTGCGCCATCGATCAGGACTTCCTGGAAGCGGCCGGCATTCTGGAATATGAAGCGATCGATATCTACAACGTGGATAACGGCCAGCGCTTCTCCACCTACGCCATCGCCGCCGAGCGCGGTTCGCGCATTATTTCGGTCAACGGCGCCGCCGCGCGCTGCGCCTGCGTGGGCGACAAACTGATCATCTGCTCCTATGTGCAAATGACCGACGCCGACGCCCGCCAACATCACCCGAAGGTCGCCTATTTCGAGGGTGACAACAACCTGCAGCGCAAGGCGAAAGCCGTGCCGGTTCAGGTCGCCTGACGGTAAAACGGGCGCCTCGCGCGCCCGTTCTTTTCCTTACTGCACCACCGTGCCCGGCTTGTTGGCTATCCGATCCGCCATGGTCTGGATCGAGTCGGTGCGCAGAATATACAGCCGCTTCAACGTATAGGGATTATCCCCCGGCTTCACCTTGCCCTGCACCGTGGTCACCGCCAGATGGAAACCGGCGTCCTGTGCCGCCTGGATAGCCCGCTGGTTATAGCCGCCGAACGGGTAGGACAGATACAGCACGTGCGGGTTGAACTGCGACAGCGCGCGGCGCGAGCGCTCAAAATCGAACTCGATATTATGCAGCGAACGGCTCAGCAAAATCGGCTGGCGATTGCCGTCAGTGCGATGCAGGAAGTGGGTGTGCGACTGCACGTCGAACACGTCCTGAATCTGCTTAAGCTCCGAGACGCTCATAAACTGCAGCGAGTCCGGGTTCCATTTCTGCGGATGACGCTTGATGCGCGAAGAGATGATGAACGCCGTTGCGCGGAAACCGTAATCCTTCAATACCGGGTAAGCGTAGCGATAAACCGATTTCAGCCCGTCGTCGAAGGTCAGCACGATCGCCTTGCCCGGCAGGTTGATCTGATTCTTCAGGTAGGCTTCCAGCTGATACAGCGAAATGGTGTCGTAGCCCGCCTGCTTGAGGTAGGTCATCTGGTTGCTGAACGCCACGTCTGAGGTGGTGGTCGAAGTATGGCGGAAGCGCTTGTTCTCTTCGTTTTTCAGCAGGTGATGGTAAGTCAGCACCGGTATGCCGTTATCGATCTCACAGTCCAGCTCATTGACGAATCCCAGCCGATCGCCGATGTTGACCTCGTACCAGGTATTGTTCAGCCGATCCTTCAGCTTGCCGATGATCGGATAACGCAGATTGCCTTCCAGCGTGCCGAAGACCTCGCTGTCCTTGTCCGCCGCGGTGTATACGTCGATCGCCTTTTGGGTGATCAGATTCTGGTTGGTCAGCGGCTTGTTCAGCTCGCCCAGATCGTCTTGCACCTTGCGCGACTTCTTCAGCTCGCGCACGTCGTCTTTATCGATAAAGCCGGTGCCGTGCCCGAATTTGAATTCGTAGTATTCCGCATCCGCCGGGAACACCTGGATCAGTTGCCCGCGCTTCACTTCCCCTACCGGGATCACATGCTCGCCCACCAGCGAATAGACTTCGCTGTCGCGCTGCGCTTCCATGTATTCAGATTTAACCGCGCCGTCTTCCGACAGCAGATTCGCCAGGCTCACAGGGGAAACCAACGACATCAGAATGCCGAGTAACCCAGTCGCCAACTTGTATTGAGGCCGCATGATGATGTTCTGCTTACGAGTGCGTAATGACAAAAATGAAGGAAATGTGGAGCGCCAGCATAGCACGATTTGAACAGCGGGGAACTAGCGGTTATTTGAGCGATTCTATTGATTTACGCGCCGCCTGCGCCAAATCGGGAAAAGCGCCCCCGCCGGGAAAACGAGGGCGCATCAGGATCAGCTGCGCAGGCCGCGGCCGCGTTCGATCAGGTACCAGGACAGCAGGTAGAACACCGTGATAAACGCCACCAGCACCGCCATGGTGAACGCCAGCGGCACGTCGTTGATGCCGAGGAAACCGTAGCGGAAACCGCTGATCATATAGACGATCGGGTTCAGCTTCGACACCGCCTGCCAGAACGGCGGCAGCAGCGACAGCGAGTAGAACACCCCGCCCAGGTAAGTGAGCGGCGTCAACACGAAGGTCGGGATCAGGCTGATGTCGTCGAAAGTGGTGGCGAACACCGCGTTGATCAGCCCCGCCAGCGAGAACAGGATCGCCGTCAGCAACAGCGTCAGCGCAATCACCCACCAGGCGTGCACCTGCAGCGGCACGAAGAACAGCGAGATGATGGTCACCAGCACGCCGACGCAGATACCGCGCGCCACGCCGCCGCCGACATAGCCGGCGATCACCACGTGGGTCGGCACCGGCGCCACCAGCAGTTCCTCAATGTTGCGCTGGAATTTGGCGCTGAAGAACGACGACGCGACGTTGGCGTAAGAGTTGGTGATCACCGCCATCATGATAAGGCCGGGCACGATGAACTGCATGTAGCTGAAGCCGTGCATATCGCCGATGCGCGAACCAATCAGATTGCCGAAGATGATGAAGTACAGCGTCATGGTGATCACCGGCGGCACCAGGGTCTGGATCCAGATGCGCGCGAAGCGGTTCACCTCTTTGGCCCAGATGCTCTGTAAGGCCACCCAATACAAACGCGTCATGCTTTCTCTCCATTGCCGTTAACCAGGGTGACAAACAGCTCTTCCAGGCGGTTCGCCTTGTTGCGCATGCTCAGCACCTGCACGCCCTGCGCGCTCAGCTGGGCGAACAGGCCGTTCAGCCCCTGTTCACGCATCACCTCCACTTCCAGCGTCGAGGTATCCGTCAGGCGGCTGCGGTAACCGTCCAGCTTCGGCAGCGGGCTTTTCGCCGCCAGATCGAGGATAAAGGTTTCCGACTTGAGCTTGGCCAGCAGCCCCTTCATCGAGGTGTTTTCCACCAGCTCCCCGTTCTGGATGATGCCGATGTTGCGGCACAGCATCTCCGCCTCTTCCAAATAGTGGGTGGTGAGGATGATGGTGGTGCCCTGTGCGTTCAGCTCTTTCAGGAAGCCCCACATCGAGCGGCGCAGCTCGATATCCACCCCGGCGGTCGGTTCATCGAGGATCAGCAGCTTTGGTTGGTGCATCAACGCGCGGGCGATCATCAGACGGCGCTTCATGCCGCCGGACAGCATGCGAGCACGCTCGTTGCGCTTGCCCCACAGGTCCAGCTGATTGAGGTACTTTTCGGCGCGCGCCATCGCTTCACGCCGCGTGACGCCATAGTAACCCGCCTGGTTCACCACGATCTGCAATACGGTTTCAAACGGGTTGAAGTTGAACTCCTGCGGCACCAGGCCAAGCTGGCGTTTGGCGTTGACGATGTCTTTATCGATGTCGTAACCGAACACCCGCACGCTGCCGGCGGTTTTGTTCACCAGCGAGCTGATGATGCCGATGGTGGTGGACTTTCCGGCGCCGTTTGGCCCCAGCAGGGCATAAAAATCCCCCGCCTCGACGCTCAGGTCGATGCCGCGCAGCGCCTTGACGCCACCGGCGTAAGTCTTGGTCAGCTGCGCTAATTCCAGTGCATAATTCATATGTAAAATAGTACCTTATAACGATGAGTATGCCGCCGCGCCCCCTGTTTGCGAGGCTTGAAACAATAACAATAATCCTAGCATCGACGGCGTTTTCACTGCGTCGAATCCGTGCGGTAAATGAGGTTGCACCACTGTTCCGATTTCCAAATTGTGACGCTTACCCTATATTACCCCAACGCAATCTGTTCGTTACGGGTCAATCACCTCCATGAAAGAAATCGAAGAGCTTATCGCCAACAACCAGGCCTGGTCGGCCAATATCAGTCAGGAAGACCCGGATTTTTTTGAACGTTTAGCCCAGGCGCAAAAGCCCCGCTTCTTATGGATTGGTTGCTCTGACAGCCGCGTTCCCGCAGAACGCCTGACCGGCCTCGAGCCGGGTGAACTGTTCGTCCATCGCAACGTGGCGAACCTCGTTATCCACACCGATCTTAACTGCCTGTCGGTGGTGCAGTATGCGGTAGATGTGCTGGAGGTCGAACACATCATCATCTGCGGCCACCTGGGCTGCGGCGGCGTGCAGGCCGCGGTGGAAAACCCGGAGCTGGGGCTGATCGACAACTGGCTGCTGCACATTCGCGATCTGTGGTACAAGCACAGTTCGCTGCTGGGCGAGCTGCCGCCGGAACAGCGTTTCGACATGCTGTGCGAGATCAACGTCATTGAGCAGGTATACAACCTGGGCCACTCCACCATCATGCAATCGGCCTGGAAACGCGGCCAGAAGGTGATGATCCACGGCTGGGTGTACGGCATTCAGGACGGCCGTCTGCGCGATATGGAAGTGCTGGCGACCAGCCGCGAGAGCCTGGAGATGGGCTACCGCAAAGCGATAGCCAAACTGAAGCAGGATAAAGGCGTATAATCCCGCCGCGGGCGCGGCAGGCCGCGCCCCACATCAATTACTCGTCCAGCAGCACCACTTTGCCGACGTACGGCAGATGACGGTAGCGCTGGGCGTAGTCGATGCCATACCCCACCACGAACTCATCCGGGATCGAGAAGCCGACATATTCGACCGGCACCTGCACTTCACGGCGCTCAGGCTTGTCCAGCAAGGTGCAAATCGCCAGCGATTTCGGCCCACGCAGCGCCAAAATCTCGCGCACTTTGTTCAGCGTGTTGCCGGAATCGATGATGTCTTCCACGATCAGCACGTCTTTGCCGCGAATGTCTTCGTCCAAATCCTTGAGGATCTTCACGTCGCGAGTGGTGGACATGCCGCTGCCGTAGCTGGAAGCCGTCATGAAGTCGACTTCATGCGGCACGTCAATCGCGCGGCACAGATCGGCCATGAACATGAAGGAGCCGCGCAGCAGCCCGACCAGCACCATGTCACTGCCGCTGTCGCGGTAATGTTCGGTGATCTGGCGGCCAAGTTCGGCGATACGGGTCTTAACTTCCTGCTCGGAAATCATTACGTCTACAGTGTGTTTCATAGTATTCAGGTCAGTTGCCGGAAGAAAGGCGCAGAGTTTAGCATAGCCTTTCGCCGGTGGCGACGCGAGCGCACCGCCACCTGAGCGATAGGCCGCGATCAATCGGCGACGGTAAAGCCCATCATCATGCCGGTATCTTCGTGTTCCAACAGGTGGCAGTGGGCCATATACGCATGTTCGCTGCTTGCCGGATGATCGAAACGCACCAGCACTTCGCTGCGCCAACCTTCGACGCGCACCGTGTCCTTCCAGCCGCTGCGATGCGCCGCCGGCGGTTTGCCGTTTTCCGACAGAATACGGAACTGGGTGCCGTGAATGTGGAACGGGTGCAGCATCATGTCGCCCTCGCCGGAAATGGTCCACTTTTCATACTGGCCCCGTTTGGCGGCAAACATCGGTTTGGTCATATCGAAGGCCTTGCCGTTGATCATGTTGCCGTGGCTGAAGTCGAACGGTTTGGCGTTGCCCTGCGCGCCGCCATGATCCATCCCTGCCATCTTGCCATGATCCATGCCTTTCATGCTGCTCATGTCGCCGTGGTCCATGCCCTGCATGCCGCCCTTCTCCATGCCCTTCATGTTACCGTGGTCCATACCTTTCATGTCTCCAGCGCCCGTCGCGCCATGATTCATGCTCATGCCGGCCATCGCCTGATGACCATAACGATCCATCAGCGCCTGCATGCCGAGCATATCCAGCTGCGGATCCATCATCAGCTGCAGCCAACGCTCCTGGATGCCGGCGGTGGCAGGCAATGTCGGCAGCTTCACCAGGCTGTCCGGCATGGTTTTGATGCCCTGCGCCAACGACGGCTGAATGCGCAACACCCGCAGCGGCCGATCGAATGGCGCCAGCGTCATACCCATCTGTTTCACCGGCAACGTCACGATGTCGAACGCTTTCCCGTCGGAGGCATCGACCAGCACTTCAAAGCGTTCGCCCATCAGCATCGGCAGCTCGGTCAGCTTCACCGGCTCAGCCAGGAAACCGCCGTCGCTGGCGATAACATACAGCGGACGGTTGTCACTGGCCGCCAGATTCAGCGAGCGGGCGTTGCAACCGTTGAGAAAACGCAGACGCAGCCAACCGCGCGGCGCCAGATGTTGCGGGTACTGCGCGCCGTTGGTAAACATGCGATCGCCAAACCAACCCACCGCCGCGCTCATCACGTCCAGGCGATATTCGATCTGGGCATCTTTGCCCAAGCGCTTATCCTGCAGGATCACCGGAATGTCATCCTGCCCCCAGGTTTTCGGCAGCGGCAGTTTGGCGCTTTCATCGTCTTCCAGCAGCACCAGCCCCGCCAGCCCCATCATCACCTGGCTGCCGGTTTTACCGTGGGTATGCGGGTGGAACCAGCAGGTGGCCGCCGGTTGATCGACGGTGAAATTCACCGTGCGCGTTGCGCCGGGATGGATCAACGCCTGCGGGCCGCCATCGACGTCGCCGGGGATTTCCAGGCCGTGCCAGTGGACGGTACTGGCTTCCGCCAGGCGGTTTTTGATATCGACCGTCACCGGCTGACCCCGCTGCAGCTTCACCGCCGGCCCGAGCAGCGCGCCGTTGAATCCCCAGGTTTTGGTGGCGGCGCCGGGCAACCAGCGGGTTTCCCCCGCCTGCAGCGCCAGCGCAATCTTTCCCTGCGCGTCGGGCGTTAACAACGGGGGCACCGGCAGAGCCGGCCGCTCGGCCGCTAAGGCGGCCCGGCTCCATAACGGCAATGCGCTCGCGGCGCCCAATGCAGCGGTCAATTTAATAAAATCACGGCGTAACATCGCTGACTCCCTTTTCTCAGTGACATAACTCAACGCAGCCAGCCTAAACCTTCCCCCAGGCGGAAGGTCAAGCCTTTCCTGGCGGTATTTTAAGCTATGCCTCACAATCAAGAGCGCGCCGTGGGTGAGCGCTATGGCAGCGCCCGTCAGCAATAAAATTTGGTGCCTTTACAGGCAAGTGTGGTAACGTCTGCAGACGACAAACAGGCCTATTTCATGATGAAAAAAACAACGTTAACGATGCTGTTGCTGGCGATGCTGGGCTTCTCCAACGCCAGTCTGGCGCTGAATGAATCCGAGGCGGAAGATCTGGCCGATCTGACGGCGGTATTTATTTATTTGAAAAATGATTGCGGCTACAACGATTTGCCAAATGCGCAAATCAAGCGCGCCATCGTCTATTTCGCGCAACAAAACCGCTGGGATTTGAGCAACTACAACAGCTTTAACATGAAGGCGCTGGGCGAAGACAGCTATCGCGATCTGAGCGGCATCGCCATTCCAACGCCCAAGAAGTGCAAATCGCTGGCGCGCGACTCCCTGAGCCTGCTGGCCTACGCCAATTAATCTTCCCCCTCGCCCGTCCGCCCTCCGCTCTCTCTGTCTGAAATTCAACCGTGCATCGCCAGGCAGAGTTAGCTATGATGTTGCGCCGATTTTTCATGGCTGTTATTACGGAGTTTCCCGCACATGACCCAGAAAGAAATTTGGTACGAAACGCTGCATACGGGCTTCGGCCAGTACTTTTCGGTAGAGAAGGTGCTTTACCGCGAGAAGACCGATCATCAGGATCTGGTGATCTTCGAGAACCCGGTGCTGGGGCGCGTGATGGCGCTCGACGGCGTGGTGCAAACCACCGAGCGTGACGAGTTCATCTATCACGAAATGCTGACCCACGTGCCGCTGTTGGCGCACGGCCAGGCGAAGAAAGTGCTGATCATCGGCGGCGGCGACGGCGGCATGTTGCGCGAAGTCAGCCGGCATCCTGGCGTTGAGCAGATCACCATGGTCGAAATCGACGCCGGCGTCGTCGAGTTCTGCCGCCAGTACCTGCCCAACCACAGCGCCGGCGCCTATGACGATCCGCGCTTCAAGCTGGTGATTGACGACGGCGTCAACTTCGTGAATCAAACCGACGAAACGTTCGATGTGATCATCTCCGACTGCACCGATCCGATCGGCCCCGGCGAAAGCCTGTTCACCTCGGCGTTTTATGAAGGCTGCGCCCGCTGCCTGAATGAGGGCGGCATTTTCGTCGCGCAAAACGGCGTCTGTTTCCTGCAGCAGGACGAGGCGGTCAACAGCCACGCCAAACTGAGCCGCTACTTTAGCGACGTCAGCTTCTATCAGGCGGCGATCCCGACCTATTACGGCGGCATCATGACCTTCGCCTGGGCGAGCCAGAACCCGGCGCTGCGCCAGCGCGATCTGCCAACCCTGCAACAGCGCTTTAACCAAAGCGGCCTACACTGCCGTTATTACAACCCGGCAATTCACGTCGGCAGCTTTGCCCTGCCGCAATATTTGCTCAATGCCCTGAACGTAACACGTTAAGCGAGAAGATAAAGGAGGTGGCCCAAATTGCATAAGCTAAAACTGCACGGCTTCAACAACCTGACCAAGAGCCTGAGTTTTTGTATTTACGATATTTGTTACGCCAAAACCGCGGACGATCGCGACGGCTATATCGCCTACATAGACGAACAATATAACGCCAACCGGCTGACCGAGATCCTGAGCGAAACCTGCTCGATCATCGGCGCCAATATTCTGAACATCGCGCGTCAGGACTACGAGCCGCAGGGCGCCAGCGTCACCATCCTGGTCAGCGAAGAGCCGATCGATCCGAAAGACGTCGATACGTCGGAACACCCCGGTCCGCTGCCGAATACGGTCGTCGCGCACCTGGACAAGAGCCATATCTGCGTGCACACCTACCCGGAAAGCCATCCGGAAGGCGGGCTGTGCACCTTCCGTGCCGATATCGAGGTCTCGACCTGCGGCGTCATTTCGCCCCTCAAGGCGCTGAACTACTTAATTCACCAGCTGGAATCCGACATCGTCACCATGGACTATCGCGTGCGCGGTTTTACCCGCGACGTGAACGGCGTGAAACATTACATCGATCATGAGATCAATTCGATCCAGAACTTTATGTCGGAAGACATCAAGGCGCTGTACCACATGATGGACGTGAACGTTTACCAGGAAAATATCTTCCATACCAAGATGTTGCTGAAGGATTTCGATCTGAAGCACTACCTGTTTAACGCGGAGCCGGAGGCGTTGAGCGCAGCCGAACGCAAGCAGATCACCGATCTGTTATGGAAAGAGATGCAGGAAATCTATTACGGCCGCAATATTCCGCATCTGTGATGGAAAGGGCGCGGCGCGCCGCGCCCTGATGCTTAGTACTTCAGCATGAAAGAACGATAGGCCTTCAACACCAGCAGGAAATCCTCAACGCCGCAGAATGAGAGGCTTTCTTCGTCGTAGTAGTTCATCCCCTCTTCCATTTCGTCGCCCTCGAACTCCAGCTGATTGGCGCGGATCATCACTTCTTCACCATCCATCAGCAGCGTATATTCATGGCCTTCCAGCTGCCATTGGCGCTCGCTGCCTTTGACCTCGGCCACGCCGGCTTCAATGCGGTCCAGCAGGTTAAAATCGCCTTTGACTTCTTCGTTGATCCAGTGGCCAATCGCTTCATGCCCCATCGAAAATCTGACGATCACCTGACCGGTGACGTCACGCAGAAATTCGTAATCCATAGCATGCCCTCCTGAGCCCTTTTTCTTAGTGTAAACATAAATGGCGGACTAACTCAGTGAGCGCTCGCAAAGTTGGCAACTGAGCAAAATAAAACGGGAGGCCAAGGCCTCCCGTTAAACAGTTGCGCAATATAGCGGCTTACACGGCGGTTTGGAAGATCACGCCGTCGGCTTTTTCGGTGTACTGGCCCAGCTGGTCAAAGTTCAGGTAGCGGTAGGTATCCGCCGCCGTCTTATCGACCTGCGCCATATAGGTCTGGTACTCGTCCGGCGTCGGCAGGCGGCCCAGCAGGGACGCTACCGCGGCCAGTTCGGCAGACGCCAGATAGACGTTGGCGCCGGTACCCAGACGGTTCGGGAAGTTACGGGTTGAGGTGGAGACCACCGTCGCGCCGTCCGCCACGCGCGCCTGGTTGCCCATGCACAGCGAGCAGCCCGGGATCTCGATACGCGCGCCGCTCTTGCCGAAGACGCTGTAGTAGCCTTCTTCAGTCAGCTGAGCCGCATCCATCTTGGTTGGCGGCGCCACCCACAGACGAGTCGGCAGCTGGCCCTTGTGCTGATCCAGCAGCTTGCCCGCCGCGCGGAAGTGGCCGATGTTGGTCATGCAAGAACCGATGAACACTTCATCGATTTTGCTGTTGGCCACGTCAGACAGCAGGCGCGCATCGTCAGGATCGTTCGGCGCGCACAGGATCGGCTCTTTGATCTCGTTCAGATCGATGTCGATCACCGCTGCGTATTCCGCATCCGCATCGCCTTCCAGCAGTTGCGGATCCGCCAGCCATTTTTCCATGCCCTGAATACGGCGCTCCAGCGTACGGCGATCGCCGTAGCCTTCGGAGATCATCCACTTCAGCAGCACGATGTTGGAGTTCAGGTACTCTTCAATCGGCGCCTTGTCCAGCTTGATGGTACAACCGGCGGCGGAACGTTCGGCGGACGCATCGGTCAGCTCAAACGCCTGCTCGACCTTCAGATCCGGCAGGCCTTCGATCTCCAGAATGCGGCCGGAGAAGATGTTTTTCTTGCCCTTCTTCTCGACGGTCAGCAGACCCTGCTGGATCGCGTAGTAAGGGATGGCGTGCACCAGATCGCGCAGGGTGATGCCCGGCTGCATTTTGCCTTTGAAGCGCACCAGCACCGACTCAGGCATATCCAGCGGCATCACGCCGGTCGCGGCGGCAAACGCCACCAGGCCGGAACCGGCCGGGAAGGAGATGCCGATCGGGAAGCGGGTGTGGGAATCGCCGCCGGTGCCGACGGTGTCAGGCAGCAGCATGCGGTTCAGCCAGGAGTGGATCACGCCGTCGCCCGGGCGCAGCGAGACGCCGCCGCGGTTCATGATGAAGTCAGGCAGCGTGTGGTGCGTGGTCACGTCGACCGGTTTCGGGTACGCGGCGGTGTGGCAGAACGACTGCATGACCAGATCGGCGGAGAAGCCGAGGCAGGCCAGGTCTTTCAGCTCATCGCGGGTCATCGGGCCGGTGGTGTCCTGAGAGCCGACGGAGGTCATCTTCGGCTCGCAGTATTCGCCAGGGCGAATGCCGGCGACGCCGCAGGCGCGGCCGACCATTTTCTGCGCCAGCGAGAAGCCTTTGTTGCTGGCGGCTACCGGTTTGGCGATGCGGAACACGTCGCTGTGCGGCAGGCCGAGCGCTTCGCGCGCCTTGGTGGTCAGGCCGCGGCCGATGATCAGCGGGATACGGCCGCCGGCACGCACTTCATCCAGCAGCACGTCGGTTTTCAGCTCGAAGTTGGCGATCAGCGCGCCGGTTTCGTGGTTGCGCACTTCACCTTTGTACGGGTAAACGTCGATCACGTCGCCCATGTTCAGCTCGGACACGTCCACTTCGATCGGCAAGGCGCCGGCATCTTCCATGGTGTTGAAGAAGATAGGCGCAATCTTGCCGCCCAGCACCACGCCACCGCCGCGCTTGTTCGGCACGTGCGGGATGTCGTCGCCCATGAACCACAGCACCGAGTTGGTGGCGGATTTACGGGAGGAACCGGTGCCGACCACGTCGCCGACGTAGGCCAGCGGGAAGCCTTTCTTGTTCAGCAGCTCGATCTGTTTGATCGGGCCGACGCTGCCCGGCTGATCCGGCACGATGCCTTCACGTTCGTTTTTCAGCATCGCCAGCGCGTGCAGCGGGATATCCGGGCGCGACCAGGCGTCCGGCGCCGGAGACAGGTCATCGGTGTTGGTTTCGCCGGTCACTTTGAACACGGTGACGGTGATCTTTTCCGCCAGCTCCGGGCGCGACAGGTACCATTCGGCATCGGCCCAGGACTGCATGATCTGCTTGGCGTGCGCGTTGCCAGCTTTCGCCTTCTCTTCTACATCGTAGAAGTTGTCGAACATCAGCAGCGTGTGGGACAGCGCTTTAGCGGCGATCGGCGCCAGCTTTTCGTTGTCCAGGGCTTCGATCAGCGGATGAATGTTATAGCCGCCCTGCATGGTGCCTAACAGTTCAATGGCTTTCTCGGGGGTAACCAGGGGGGATGTCGCTTCACCTTTGGCGATGGCCGCCAGGAAACCTGCTTTGACGTAGGCGGCTTCGTCGACGCCCGGTGGAACACGGTTAATCAGCAGGTCTAACAGGAATTCTTCTTCGCCTTTTGGCGGATTCTTCAGTAGTTCGACCAGCGCGGCCATTTGGGTGGCGTCTAGCGGCTTAGGGGCGATGCCCTCAGCAGCACGCTCGGCTACGTGCTTACGGTATTCTTCTAGCACGACGTTCTCCTCGCTCTCATTGTCATTTATTGTGCCTGGCGTATATGCAAACCGGGTTTATACCCTTTGGGTTTCACTCTGTGGCTAGGCGATCGGCCCGTAAAGGCCCCGAAACGGTGATTGGGGCAAACAAGCACGGTCAAACAGCGTTACAGCATGAAAGACTGATGGGTAGAGCGCACGGCGATATTGATGCCATCTATCCTGACGGGGCACTGCTGTCGATGTCCTGGACTGTAAGGTACAGTGCCCGGTTCCGCTCAGCCAGCATATCAGGATTTGAAACGGTTGTTAATTCGTTCACATAAAAGCAACATTAAATCTTTGCTGAATCGTTGAGCGCAGCGTAATCGGCTGCCGGACAAACAGGGCATTATATCCACATAATTAAAACGGATATAAGCATGAGGATCGGAATTTGGCGCAGCGGCCACAAAAAACCGCGTTCTGCATCTGAGCAAAAAAAAACGGCCCCTTCTCAGGAGCCGCTTGTTAACCGGTCAAACCAGCAGAATTACTTCTTCTTGGCTTTCGGGTTAGGCAGATCGGTGATGCTGCCTTCGTAGATTTCCGCCGCCAGGCCCACGGATTCGTGCAGGGTCGGGTGAGCGTGGATGGTCAGCGCGATGTCTTCCGCGTCGCAGCCCATCTCGATAGCCAGACCGATTTCACCCAGCAGCTCGCCGCCGTTGGTGCCGACAATCGCGCCACCGATGATGCGGTGAGTTTCTTTGTCGAAGATCAGTTTGGTCATGCCGTCTGCACAGTCGGAAGCGATCGCACGGCCGGAAGCCGCCCACGGGAAGGTGGAGGTTTCGTAGCTGATGCCTTTCTCTTTCGCTTCTTTCTCGGTCAGACCCACCCACGCCACTTCCGGCTCGGTGTAAGCGATGGATGGGATCACTTTCGGATCGAAGTAGTGCTTCATGCCGGCGATAACTTCTGCGGCGACGTGGCCTTCGTGCACGCCTTTGTGCGCCAGCATCGGCTGACCGACGATGTCGCCGATGGCGAAGATGTGCGGCACGTTGGTGCGCAGCTGTTTGTCGACGTTGATGAAGCCACGCTCGTCAACTTCAACACCGGCTTTGCCGGCATCCAGCAGTTTGCCGTTCGGCACGCGGCCGATCGCCACCAGCACCGCGTCGTAACGCTGTGGCTCTGCCGGCGCTTTTTTACCTTCCATCGTGACGTAGATGCCGTCTTCTTTGGCTTCTACCGCGGTCACTTTGGTTTCCAGCATCAGGTTGAACTGCTTGCTGATACGTTTGGTGAAGACTTTCACCACGTCTTTATCTGCCGCCGGGATAACCTGATCGAACATTTCAACGACGTCGATCTGTGAACCCAGCGCATGGTATACGGTGCCCATTTCCAGGCCGATGATGCCGCCGCCCATAACCAGCAGACGCTCTGGGACGGTTTTCAGCGCCAGCGCATCGGTAGAATCCCACACGCGTGGATCTTCATGAGGAATGAATGGCAGTTGGATCGGACGAGAACCTGCAGCGATGATGGCGTTGTCGAAGTTGATGGTGGTTGGGCCGTTTTCGCCTTCAACAACCAGGGTGTTAGCGCCGGTGAACTTGCC
This sequence comes from Serratia sp. ME47, assembly GCF_903970925.1. Classification (NCBI taxonomy): domain Bacteria; kingdom Pseudomonadati; phylum Pseudomonadota; class Gammaproteobacteria; order Enterobacterales; family Yersiniaceae; genus Serratia; species Serratia sp. ME47. The sequence continues at coordinate 247,750 of NZ_CAJCKE010000002.1, forward strand.
CAGGCCGTTGACCACTTTCACTTTACGGCCTTTCGCCATGCCAGCCAGACCGCCGGTCAGCTGAGTGATGACTTTTTCTTTCCAGACGCGCACTTTGTCGATGTCGGTTTTCGGCTCGCCGAAAACGATGCCGTGTTCGGCCAGCGCTTTGGCTTCTTCGATCACTTTGGCAACGTGCAGCAGTGCTTTGGAAGGGATACATCCCACGTTCAGGCAAACCCCGCCCAGAGTGGAATAACGTTCAACCAGAACGGTTTCAAGACCTAAGTCAGCGCAACGAAAGGCTGCAGAGTAACCTGCCGGGCCCGCCCCAAGTACCACGACCTGAGTTTTAATTTCAGTACTCATCATGACCTCTTAATTGATTGTCCGGCGGGTCAGACGTCATTTTTATTGCTAATCGATCTCATAACGCCCTTCATCCACCGGGACGCTTACACCGCGAGCAGTTTACAGAATTGTTAATAATCTGCAAAGCGTGTTCGAGTGACCCGTGTCTCAACAATTTTGTCGAGTTATGCAAAATCCGACAAAACTGCTACAGAATCGTCAGGGGCGCAGCATGCTGCGCCCCTTTTGCATTACATCACCAGACGGCGAATGTCGGACAACATGTTGTTGATGATGGTGATGAAGCGCGCACCATCGGCACCGTCGATAACGCGGTGGTCGAAGGACAGCGACATCGGCATCATCAGGCGCGGCATGAACTCTTTACCGTTCCAGACCGGCTCCATCGCAGACTTGGAGACGCCCAGGATAGCCACTTCCGGCGCGTTGACGATCGGCGCGAAGTGAGTTGTCCCGATGCCGCCCAGGCTGGAGATGGTGAAGCAGCCGCCCTGCATCTCGCCCGCGGTCAGCTTGCCGTCGCGCGCTTTCTTGGAGATGGTCATCAGCTCGCGAGACAGCTCGGTGATGCTCTTCTTGTTCACGTCCTTGAACACCGGAACCACCAGGCCGTTCGGGGTATCTACCGCCACGCCGATGTTGATGTATTTCTTCAGCGTCAGCTTCTGACCGTCTTCGGACAGCGAGCTGTTGAAGCGCGGCATCTGCTCCAGAGCGGCAGCGACAGCTTTCATGATGAACACGACAGGCGTGAACTTCACGTCCAGCTTGCGCTTGGCCGCTTCTTCGTTCTGCTGCTTGCGGAACGCTTCCAGATCGGTGATGTCGGTTTTGTCGAAGTGAGTCACGTGCGGGATCATCACCCAGTTGCGGCTCAGGTTCGCGCCAGAGATCTTCTGGATGCGGCCCATTTCGACTTCTTCGATCTCGCCGAACTTGCTGAAGTCCACTTTCGGCCATGGCAGCATGCCTGGCAGACCGCCGCCGGCAGCAGCCGGGGCCGCTTCAGCGCGTTTCACCGCGTCTTTCACGTAAGCCTGAACGTCTTCGCGCAGGATGCGGCCTTTACGACCGGTGCCTTTCACTTTCGCCAGGTTAACGCCGAATTCACGCGCCAGACGACGAATGACCGGAGTCGCGTGCACGTAGGCCGCGTTCTCGGCGAACTCGCCTTTGTCTTCAGCTTTCGCAGCCGGAGCGGCGGCTTTAGCGGCGGCCGGCGCCGGAGCAGCGTCCGCTTTAGCGGCTGGAGCGGCGGCAGCGGCAGGCGCAGCGCCTTCCACTTCGAACACCATGATCAGGGAGCCGGTTTTCACTTTGTCGCCGGTCGCGATCTTGATCTCTTTCACGGTGCCCGCGAACGGCGCTGGCACTTCCATGGAGGCCTTGTCGCCTTCCACGGTGATCAGAGACTGCTCGGCGGCAACCTTGTCGCCCACCTTGACCATCACCTCGGTCACTTCGACTTCGTCACCGCCGATATCCGGCACGGCGACGTCTTTAGCCGCAGAGGCCGCAGGCGCTGCAGCGGCAGCCGGTGCTTGCGCCGCAGCCGGGGCCGCAGCGGAAGCGGCGCCGGCCACTTCGAACACCATGATCAGGGAACCGGTTTTCACTTTGTCGCCGGTCGCGATCTTGATCTCTTTCACGGTGCCCGCGAACGGCGCAGGGACTTCCATGGAAGCCTTGTCGCCTTCCACAGTGATCAGGGACTGCTCGGCTTCCACCTTATCGCCCACTTTCACCAGGAGCTCGGTCACTTCGACTTCGTCGGCGCCGATATCCGGCACGGCAACGTCTTTGGCCGCAGCGGTAGCCGGGGCAGCTGCTGCTGCTGCCGGTTTTTCTTCCGCTTTCGCCGCCGGTGCAGCTTCCGCTGCGCCTGCCGCTTCGAAGATCATGATCAGTTTGCCGGTTTCGGTTTTATCGCCGACCGCCACTTTGATCTCTTTCACCACGCCCGCCTGCGGGGAGGGCACTTCCATGGAAGCCTTGTCGCCTTCCACGGTGATCAGCGATTGTTCCGCTTCAACTTTATCGCCGACCTTCACCAGAATCTCGGTGATTTCGACTTCATCTGCACCGATGTCCGGTACGTTGATTTCGATAGACATTATTCAGTACCTCTTAGGCCAGACGCGGGTTAACTTTTTCCGGGTTGATGTCGAATTTCTTGATTGCATCAGCAACCACGGAAGCTTCGATCTCACCGCGTTTAGCCAGTTCACCCAGAGCAGCAACCACCACGTAGGACGCATCGACTTCGAAGTGGTGACGCAGGTTTTCGCGGCTGTCCGAACGACCGAAGCCGTCGGTGCCCAGTACGCGATAATCGCTGGCCGGCACATAAGTACGAACCTGTTCGGCGAACAGTTTCATGTAGTCGGTAGAGGCTACCGCCGGCGCGTCGTTCATCACCTGAGCGATGTAAGGCACGCGTGGCGCTTCGGTTGGGTGCAGCATGTTCCAACGCTCGCAATCCTGGCCGTCGCGCGCCAGTTCGGTGAACGAGGTCACGCTGTAGGTGTCGGAACCCACGCCGTAGTCCTTCGCCAGGATCTGCGCAGCTTCGCGCACGTGGCGCAGGATGGCGCCGGAGCCCAGCAGCTGCACCTTGCCTTTGCTGCCTTCCAGCGTTTCCAGCTTGTAGATACCCTTGCGGATACCTTCTTCCGCACCCTGCGGCATCGCAGGCATGTGGTAGTTTTCGTTCAGCGTGGTCAGGTAGTAGTACACGTTTTCCGGGTTGTCGCCATACATGCGCACCAGACCGTCGTGCATGATGACCGCCACTTCGTACGCGTAAGCCGGATCGTAAGAGATGCAGTTAGGGATGGTCAGAGACTGAATGTGGCTGTGGCCATCTTCGTGCTGCAGACCTTCGCCGTTCAGGGTAGTACGGCCCGAGGTCCCGCCGATCAGGAAGCCGCGCGCCTGTTGGTCGCCCGCTGCCCAGCACAGGTCGCCGATGCGTTGGAAACCGAACATCGAGTAGTAGATGTAGAACGGAATCATCGGCAGATCGTTGGTGCTGTAGGACGTCGCTGCGGCCAGCCAGGAAGAGGCTGCGCCCAGTTCGTTGATGCCTTCCTGCAGGATTTGGCCTTTCTCGTCTTCTTTGTAGTAAGCAACCTGCTCACGGTCCTGCGGGGTGTACTGCTGGCCGTTCGGGCTGTAGATACCGATCTGACGGAACAGACCTTCCATACCGAAGGTACGCGCTTCGTCGGCGATGATTGGCACCAGGCGATCTTTGATCGACTTGTTCTTCAGCATCACGTTCAGGGCACGCACGAAAGCGATAGTGGTGGAGATCTCTTTGTTCTGCTCTTCCAGCAGCGAGCTGAAATCTTCCAGCGCCGGCATTTCCAGCTTCTGGGTGAACTCCGGCAGACGGGTAGGCACATAGCCTTTCAGAGCCTGGCGACGTTCGTGCAGGTATTTGTACTCTTCGGAATCTTTCTCGAAGGTGATGTACGGCAGTTTTTCGATGTCAGCATCGGCAACCGGCACGTTGAAACGATCGCGGAAGTGGTGAACCCCTTCCATGTTCATTTTTTTCACCTGGTGAGCGATGTTTTTACCTTCCGCGGTTTCACCCATGCCGTAACCTTTGATGGTGTGAGCCAGGATAACGGTCGGTTTGCCTTTGGTGTCCTGCGCTTTTTTCAGTGCAGCGAAGATTTTCTTCGGATCGTGACCACCACGGTTCAGCGCCCAGATTTCGTCGTCGGTCATGTCTTTGACCAGCGCCGCGGTTTCCGGGTAACGGCCGAAGAAGTGCTCGCGCACGTAAGCGCCGTCTTTGGATTTGAAGGTCTGGTAGTCGCCGTCCAGGGTCTCGTTCATCAGCTGAACCAGTTTACCGCTGGTGTCTTTGCGCAGCAGCTCGTCCCAACGGCCGCCCCAGATCACTTTCAGCACCTGCCAGCCTGCGCCGGAGAAGATGCCTTCCAGTTCGTTGATGATCTTGCCGTTACCGGTGACCGGGCCGTCCAGGCGCTGCAGGTTGCAGTTGATGACGAACACCAGGTTGTCCAGCTTCTCGCGGGTGGCGATGGTGATGGCGCCTTTGGATTCCGGCTCATCCATCTCACCGTCGCCCAGGAAGGCGTAAACGGTCTGCTCAGAGGTGTCTTTCAGGCCGCGGTGTTCCAGGTATTTCAGGAACTTCGCCTGATAGATGGCGCTGATTGGGCCCAGGCCCATGGATACGGTCGGGAACTGCCAGAATTCCGGCATCAACTTAGGATGCGGGTAAGAGGACAGGCCGTTGCCGTGCACTTCCTGACGGAAGTTGTTCATCTGTTCTTCGGTCAGGCGGCCTTCAAGGAAGGCGCGCGCGTAAACGCCCGGAGAGATATGGCCCTGGAAGTAGACCAGGTCGCCGCCGTCTTTCTCGTTGCGTGCGCGGAAGAAGTGGTTAAAGCAGACTTCATAGAAGGTCGCGGAAGACTGGAAGGAAGCCATGTGGCCGCCCAGCTCCAGGTCTTTCTTGGATGCGCGCAGAACGGTCATGATCGCGTTCCAACGGATCGCAGAGCGAATGCGGCGTTCCAGATCCAGGTTGCCTGGGTAAGCCGGTTCGTCTTCTACCGCGATGGTGTTGACGTAGTTGTGCGCTGCAGCACCGGCCGCAACGTTAACGCCGCCTTTGCGGGCTTCTCCCAATACCTGATCAATCAGAAACTGAGCTCGCTCAACACCCTCTTCACGGATGACCGATTCGATCGCCTGCAGCCAGTCGCGGGTTTCGATCGGATCCACGTCATTGTTTAAACGTTCTGACATGGTGGTATTCCTTATCTGTCTAATGGTTTGTTTGGAGCCTGTCTTCCTGTGCTCTGTGAAAAAACACACGAAGACAGGCCCATCAGTTTAGTTGCCGCTTAAGTACTTAACTAAGTACCTCGAACTTAACCCCCGCAGGCTGGTGTACCCTGAAGAGGACAGCTCTTAATCCTTGCGTTGCTGGAGACGCCGCAGCGATCTCTCGCGCCGAGTATGCTCCCGGCTGAGATCCAGCAAGATTTCCTCGATAAACGCCAAGTGGCGATGCGAGGCTTCACGGGCCTTTTCCGGCTCGCGTGCCACAATCGCCTCAAAAATTCCGGCGCGGTGGCTGCTCACTTTTGCCAACATCTCACGGCGCGAGTAGAGCAATTCAAAGTTCTGACGCACGTTCTGTTCCAGCATCGGCCCCATGCAGCGTAGCAGGTGAAGTAACACAACGTTGTGAGCGGCTTCAGTCACGGCGATTTGATACTGCATGACCGCATCGGCTTCGGCGTCGAGATCGCCGCTGTCTTGAGCCTGTTGAATCACGATATGGCAATCGCGGATGCGCGCCAGATCTTCATCGGTGCCGCGCAGCGCCGCGTAATAGGCGGCAATGCCTTCCAGCGCGTGACGGGTTTCCAGCAGATCGAACTGTGATTCGGGATGGTCGGCCAGCAGCTCGGCCAGCGGATCGCTGAAGCTCTGCCACAGATTAGTTTGCACGAAGGTGCCGCCGCCCTGACGGCGCAGGAGCAGCCCTTTCGCTTCAAGGCGCTGAATGGCCTCTCTCAGAGAAGGACGGGAGACATCAAATTGTTTCGCCAGCTCGCGCTCCGGAGGCAGTTTTTCGCCTGGGCGCAGTGTCCCCTCGAGGATCAGGTATTCGAGCTGTTGCTCGATAACATCTGACAACTTGGGTTGGCGGATTTTGCTGTAGGCCATGAGTGAATTCTTCTCTGCGAATGGCGCGGAGTCAATTGGTAATACCAATTTCAAAAACGTGACGGTAAAGTAACAAAGTATTCACCTCCTGTCCATACGGGCCTTGATCGAAATCAGGTTACCCGCACATTTTAACACCCCGCTGAAAACCCCGCTGCAAACCGGTAACGCCGTGATGGTATTACCATTTACGCGGCGGGTTGGGGATTTAACTTTTACCAAACCTTACGCAAGGCAGAGTGCAAACTTTTTGCCCGAGTTTTATTGCATGGTTATTACGCTTTAATGAATGGCTATTTGGCGAGCAGCGCAACGGCGGTTCGTTCATTATTTGAACGCGACCCACCGTTCAGATCTACGTTATTTTTGCGCATTATGTGATTTGTTGCTTATTTCATGCACTGAATCCCCCCTGCCGTCACACAACCCGCATTTTGTTTCCTAAACTGCTGCAATCTTAATCACTCACACGACAAAGCAGGTGCAAACCGACGCGCATAACATTATTCTCTGCCAAACGGTAGCGGCGCCGTGGAATTAATAGCTATAACGCCGTAAATAAAACAAAACACACATCGTAACCACTGCTTTACAGGCAGGTGGGCATTCACAACGACAGAGGGTTAGATTGATGGATGGTCAACAGCATGGTGACCAGCTGAAGCGCGGCCTGAAAAACCGCCATATTCAGCTCATCGCCTTAGGTGGCGCAATCGGCACCGGGTTATTTCTCGGTATCGCTCAAACAATAAAAATGGCCGGCCCGTCAGTGCTTCTCGGCTACGCCATCGGCGGCTTCATCGCGTTTCTGATCATGCGCCAGCTGGGGGAAATGGTGGTGGAAGAGCCGGTCGCCGGTTCCTTCAGCCACTTCGCCTACAAATACTGGGGCAACTTCGCCGGCTTCGCCTCCGGCTGGAACTATTGGGTGCTGTATGTCCTGGTGGCGATGGCGGAGCTGACGGCGGTCGGCATCTACGTACAGTACTGGTGGCCGGAGATCCCCACCTGGGTTTCCGCCGCGGTATTCTTCCTGGCGATCAACGCCATCAACCTGGCCAACGTGAAAGTTTACGGCGAGATGGAGTTCTGGTTCGCCATCATCAAAGTGGTGGCGATTATCGGCATGATCGTGTTCGGCGCCTACCTGCTGTTCAGCGGCATGGGCGGCCCGGAAGCCACCGTCACCAACCTGTGGGCACAGGGCGGGTTCTTCCCGAACGGCGTCATGGGCCTGGTGATGGCGATGGCGGTGATCATGTTCTCCTTCGGCGGCCTCGAGCTGGTCGGCATCACCGCCGCCGAAGCCGACAACCCGCAAAAAAGCATTCCGAAAGCCACCAATCAGGTGATCTACCGCATCCTGATCTTCTATATCGGTTCACTGGCCATTCTGTTGTCGCTGTACCCGTGGGGCAAAGTGGTTGAAGGCGGCAGCCCGTTCGTGCTGATCTTCCACGCGCTGAACAGCAACCTGGTGGCGACCGTGCTGAACATCGTGGTGCTCACCGCCGCGCTGTCGGTCTACAACAGCTGCGTCTACTGCAACAGCCGCATGCTGTACGGCTTGGCGCAGCAGGGCAACGGCCCGAAAAGCCTGCTGAAGGTCGACGGCCGCGGCGTGCCGGTGGTGGCCATCGGCATTTCCGCCCTCGCCACCGCGCTGTGCGTGCTGATTAACTACCTGATCCCGGGCCGCGCCTTCGAACTGCTGATGGCGTTAGTGGTATCGGCGCTGGTGATCAACTGGGCGATGATCAGCCTGGCGCACCTGAAATTCCGCGCAGCCAAAAACCGCGAAGGCGTGGTGCCGAAGTTTAAAGCGTTCTGGTACCCGTTCAGCAACTACCTGTGCCTGCTGTTCATGGCCGGCATCCTGGTGATCATGTACCTGACGCCGGGCATTCAAATCTCGGTGCTGCTGATCCCGGTATGGGTGGCGATCCTGGCCGTCGGTTACGCCATCAAACAGCGCAGCCAACGTGTCGACGGCGTCACCAGCCGTTGAATCGCGTGACCGCGCAATAAAATGGCCCGCAGATGCGGGCCATTTTTTTCGTCTGTACGCCGCTTACTTGCGCAGCGCTTTCACCTGCTCGGCGGTGACGTCCGCCGGCAAACCGCCCCAGGTCACCCGCAGGTAGTTTACCAGTTCCGCCACGTCGGCATCGCTCAGACGCTCGCCGAAGCCCGGCATGCTCTGCATGCTTTCACCGTTCGGGAACTGCTGGGCCGGCAGGCCGTCCAGCACCGACACGATCAGGTTCTTGCCGTCCGCCTGGCGCAGCGTGGCGTTATCGCGCATCGCCGGTGCGACGTGCGGTTTGCCTTCGCCTTCGCGCGCATGGCAGCCGGCGCACTGATCCAGATAGGTCATGCGCCCGGCATCGCTGCCCTGCCCCATTTTCACCGGCACTGCCGCCGGCGGCTGCTCGCCCATCAGATACAGCGCCAGCGCCTGATGGTCTTCCGGCGTCAAATGACGGGTGCTGAGATCCACCACCATATGCATCTCACTGAAGGCCGAACCCTGCGGCGCGAGGCCGGTGCCGAGGAAGCGGCTGACGTCCTGCGGCGTCCAGCCGCGCTGCGCCAGACCGCGCGGCGTAATGTCCGGTGCCATGAAGCGGCCGAGATCGCCGCCCTGCATCGGCTTGCCGAGATCCATCTGTCCCAGCGCGCCGCGCGGCGTGTGGCATTCGCCACAGTGGCCCAGCACGTCGGCCAGATAGCGGCCGCGCTGCCATTGCGGCGAGCTGCCCTGCGAACTGGCCGGCAGCGGATCCTGGCTGCGGAACAGCAGATTCCAGCCGATCAGCGCCATGCGCTGGTTGAACGGGAACGGCATGTCGTTGGCCGGAATGGCCACGTCCACCGCCGGGCGCGTCATCAGGTAAGCGTAGATGTCATCGGCGTCCTGACGCGAAATGCCCTTGTACGAGGTGTAAGGCATCGCCGGGTACAGGTGCCGTCCGCCCGGCGCCACGCCCTGCGTCAGCGCCAGGAAGAAGTCGTCCTTGCTCCAGCGACCGATGCCGTGGTCGGCCGACGGCGTCAGGTTGCTGCCGTAAATCGTGCCGAACGGCGTGTCCAGCGGATAGCCGCCGGCCAACGGCGCCCCGCCGCTGGCGGTATGGCAGGCGGCGCAGTCGGCGGCCTGCGCCAGATAGCGGCCGCGCGCGATCTGTTCGGCGCTGGCAGTCACCTGCTGCACCGGGCCGTCGTAACGGCGGTTTTCCCGCCACCACAACAGCGCAATCACCACGATCGCCACCAGCACAATCAACACTGCGAGACGTTTTTTCATTGCGCCGTCTCCTTCAGCAGGCCCGGCGTTTTCAGCACCACGTCGCGCACCGCTTCGTAGTAGCGCACGTAGCCGGTGCAGCGGCAGATGTGGCTGTCCAGCGCCTGCTCGATGGCGCTCTCCAGCTGATCGCGGGCGATCGGCTCACGCTTGAGCTTTTCCACGAAGATGGTGGCGGCGTTGACGAAGCCTGGCGTGCAGTAGCCGCACTGGAAGCTGTAGTGCTCCAGAAACGCCTGCTGGATCGGCGACAGCTCAACCACCTCCCCCTGTTCGTCCACCCTGGCGTGGCCTTCGACGGTGCGCACTTTCTTGCCGTTGAAGAAATGCGCGCCGGTGATGCAGGTGCGCACCTCTTCGCTGGTGCCGCTCGGGTGATCGACAATAGCCACGCAGGCGTGGCAAATGCCCTGCCCGCAGCCGAGGCGCGAACCGGTCAAATCGAGATACTCGTGCAGGAAATCGATCATCATCAAGCCTTCCGGCACCTCGATCGGGCCGTACTGTTTCTCGTTGATGGTCAGGGAAATCGGCTGGGTTTTAATGCTCATTGTAATACCTCACGAATATTTTCTGCACGAACGGGCAAATCACGGAAACGGTGGCCGGTGGCGTCGGCAATGGCGTTGACCAGTGCGGCCACGATCGGGATCATCACCACTTCCGCCATGCCTTTCGGCGGATCGGTTTCCGACAGCGCCGGCAGGATGTCGCCGCTCTGTTTCCATACCGCCACGTCGCTGGCGCGCGGCAGGTGGTAACGGTTGAAGTTCCAGGTGCCGTTGCCCGGGCCGTCTTCGTACAGCGGTAAATATTCGTGCAGCGCATGGCCGATGCCCATCGCCAGCCCGCCCTGCAGTTGGCCGGAAACCAGTTCCGGCACGATCAGGTTGCCACACTCCATGATCGAGTGGTGATTCAGCAATTCCACCTGGCCGGTGGCGATATCCACCGCCACTTCCGCCAGCGTGCCGACGGCGCTGTAGTAGGTCACCGCCGCATTGTTGCGCTGGGTCGGCGGGTAGTAGACCTGCCCGCGCGCCAACGGTTTGAATTCGCCGCCGGCGTTGCGCAGCGCCATGCCGTCGATCGGCAGGCGTTCGCTTTTGCCGTTCAACGTGAAATCGGCCTCCGCCCACTGCCAGCGGTTGAACACATGCACCGCCGCGCCGGTGACGCCGCCCATCTGATAAGCCGTCTTGGCCAGCAGCTCGAGGCTCAGCACCGACATGCCCGCCGCCGTCAGGCCGCCTTCGACCCAACGCGCATCTTCGCGCCGCACCACCAGCGGCGCCGCCTGGCCGCCGCCGATACCGGCCTGCCACAGCGCCATCGCCGCCGGCCACAGGCCGTGATCGAAGATCAGGCGCGCCGCTTCGCGGGTGCTGTGCGAGAAGTAATAGGCCGAGTTGCTGGCGCTCGAAGGCGAACAGTAGCTCGGCGTCCAGTTGGGGTTGGTTTGCAGCTTATCCTGCTCTTCCTGCGACATCAGGTAAGGATCGCCGCTGGTGACCATCGGCAATACCGACCAGTCGGTGACCGAGAAGTGCGCTTCGTCGGCCGGTTTGCCCAGCCACTGCGCGCACAATACCGACTGCGAGGTCGACATGCCGGTGCCCATCTCCGCGCCACTGTGATGCAGGGTGATGCGGCCGTCTTCGCTCAGCTCCACCCGGGCGAACGAGGTTTCCGCCCCGGTGCCGAAGTCTTTCTGCACGCAGCCGAAGCCGACGCCATAGCGCTTGCCGGGATGGCGGCTCTCAAACTCGGCCTTGCGTTCGGCGCGCTTAAGCCATATCTCATGCTTCGCCGCCTTTTCCAGCACTTCATCGGCGCGGATCGCACCGGCCGGGATCGCCCCCTGGGTGTTTTTCATGCCGGATTTCAGCACGTTGCGCAGGCGGAACTCGATCGGGTCAATCTTCAGCTCGGCGGCCAACTCATCCACCATCATCTCGGTGGCGGCCATGCTCTGCAGCGTGCCGTAACCGCGCGCCGAACCGGCGTCGATGGCGCGTGAAGCCAGCCCGACCGACGACAGATCGCTTTTCGGGAAGTAGTAAATCGACTGGGCGGCGGTTGCGCCGACCATCACCACTGAAGGGGTAAAGTTGCTGCGACCGCCGCCGTCCGCGGTCATGTCACCGAGGAACGACTGCATGACGCCGGTCTGCTTATTCACCGCGATGCGGTAGTTCATGTCGAACGCGTGGCGCTTCAACGCCGTCTGGAACTGTTCGAAGCGATCGTTGGCCAGGCGCACCGGGTGGCCGTCGCCATACATCGCCGCCACCGCGCCGTAATACGGGAAGTTGTAGTGGTCTTTCGAGCCGTAGCCCACGGTGTAGCACGGGTGCAGGATCAGCTGTTTCACCGGCGGATTGCGCTTGGCCAGCATGCGCGGCATCTCGTCGGCCACTTCCTGCGGCGACTGAGTCGGCACCACCAGATGCAGGGTTTGCGTCTGCGCGTCGAACCAGCCGTTGGCGTTGTCCGGCTCCAGCGCCGAGGTGTCGATCGACTGCGTGGTGTAGCGGCGTGACATCACCAGCCAATCGGCCGGCGGGTTTGCCATCTCGTCGGCGATCAGGCCCGCATAGCGCATGCCTTCCTGATCCAGCTTGCCGCCCTCGCGCCCTTCCGGCCACACCGGCAGATGTTTTTTCATCGATACCGGGAAGATTGGCGTGTCCTTCAGGCTGGAGAAGCGATCGTCGTCGAACGGCTGATCGCCCCCCACCCGCACATAGCGGAAGCTGCCCCAGGGATCGCGCTCCAGCGGGCCGGTGACCGCGCCGTATTTGATGGTTTCTTCGCGGAATTTCAGCTTGTCCTTGGCGAAGCGGAAACGGGCGAAGTCGTGATAGATCAGGATCGCCACCGCCTGGCCGAGGTAGGCCGGGGTTTTGCCGCTCGGCAGCAGCATGTCGTCACCGTAGAACGCCGGAAAGGCCAGGCCGTCGCGCGCCAGATCTTCCGCCGTCACCAGGCGATCCGGCTGCAGATCGTCCCCCAACAGCGACAGATCGACCCCTTCGAACAACCGGTCGGCCTTGGTCACGCGCAGAATGAAGGCGTGCGCCTGTTTCTGCGGCCAGTGCGGCATGTCCACCGCGCGGATGTCGCGCGCGAACACCTTCTGCCCCATGACCTTGGCGCGGCCGTCGATACGGAAACGCACGCGCTTGGCCTGCGGATCCCAATTGGGCGACTGGAGGATTTTTTGCTCGAACAGCGCGGCGTAGGCGCGGCTGTACAGGGGCGCGAGGTACACGGAGACCCCCGCAATCACGGCGCTTTTGATAAAGCGACGCCGCGACGGGTTGAAATTGCTCATAAATAAGTCCTTCACGTCTTTCTTGTAATTGGTTTTTGTTCGCGGTGTTGTTGCGCAAACGCTGACGACCTTGCCGTAGACGTCATAAGCATATGCTTATAACTAAAATTATGTGATGATTAACAGGCTGTTTTCAACAAAAAAACATTTGCAAAACACATAAGGTTTGTACGCTAATAAATAATTTGCGCAAACGCGGGCTTGAACCATGATCACGGGCATCATTATTACCGCCGCCGGACGCGGGGAGCGCTTTATTCGGGCCGGCGGCCAGGGCAACAAACTGAACGCCGGGTTTGCCGATGCGGCGGGCGAGCGGCGTTCGCTGTTCGAACACACCCTGCGCCAGGCGCTGGCTTCCGAGCTGCCGGTGCAGGTGGTGACCCGTCCGGATAATCTGCCGGTGCTGGCAGCCTGCGCCGCCAATCAGGTGCCGGTTACCCTGCTCGCCAGCGCGGGCCTCGGCGACTCGATCGCCGCAGGCGTTGCGGCCACGCCGCACTGGCAAGGCTGGCTGATCCATCTGGCCGATATGCCGTTCGTCGGCGCCGATGTCTTCCGGCAGGTGGCGAGCGCCTTACGGCAACACGCGATCGTACGCCCCAGCTATGCGCAACAGCCCGGTCACCCGGTCGGCTTTTCCGCCCTATTGCGCAAACAACTTTGCCAACTGCGCGGCGATAATGGCGCCCGTGGGCTGCTGCAAGGCACAGCGGTGCACCTGTTGCCGCTTGAGCACCCCGGCGTCGTGCAGGATATTGATCTTCCATCGCAACTTCCGGCCAGCGAGTAAATTCACCTATGCAACATCTTGATGTCACCGTGGTCAGCCAGGCGATAAACTGGCTGCAACACCAGCCGGTCTGGTTATGCACCGTCCTCAGCACCTATGGTTCTTCGCCGCGCTCGCCGGGCGCGCTGATGGCGGCGACCCGCGACGGCCGCTACAGCGGTTCGTTGTCGGGCGGGTGCGTGGAGGAGGACTTTCTGCGCCGCGTAGCCGCCGGGGAGTATCAGGCGGCCAGCCAGGTGATCCGTTACGGCGAAGGCGGTATGACGCCCAATGTGGCGCTGCCGTGCGGCGGCGTGCTGGACGTGCTGATCGAGTATCTGCCGGCGGGAGAAGCCAGCGTCGCTTACCTGCGACGCATCGCCGGCGCGCTGGAAGGGCATCACGCGCTGATCAAACGCCTGACGCTGCCCCACGCCTGCCACAGCCTCGAGCAGAGTCATTTCACCAGCGCCACCCAGGTGGAACGCCGGCTCGAACAGATTACCCTGCATATCGCGGCCGCGCCGCGCCTGCTGATCGCCGGGCTGTCCAGCGTGGCGCTGTACTGCGCCGATTTCGCCGTGACGCTGGGGTTTGAGGTGCTGGTTTGCGAGAATCGCCCGGAGGCGCTGGATAACTTCGCCGCCGAGTTAAAACCGGGCGTGACGCTGCTGCGCCAGTTTCCGGCCAAGTTCATTGAGGACGGCGGTTGCCACGCCAATACCGCCGTCGTGGCGCTGACCCACGATCCGCGTATGGACGATCTGACGCTGATGGAAGCGATCCACACTCCGGCGTTTTACATCGGCGCCATGGGATCGCTGAGAAACAGCGCGCGGCGGCGCCAGCGGTTGCAGCAGATTGCCGAATTCACGCCGCAGGAGTTGGAACGCATCCATGCGCCGATCGGCCTGCCGCTGGGCAGCAAAACGCCGGCGGAGATCGCCCTGGCGGTGATGGCGGCGATCGTGCAGCAGAAAAACCGGCGGCCGGCCGCCGACGGGATCAGTGCAACGGCACCACCGGCACCAGATGCTGCAGCTCCAGATGCAGCTCCTCTTTCCCGCTCAGCGAATAGCTGAACACCGTCATGTCCGGCCCGTCAGCGCGGGCCAGCCCCATTTCGGGCAGCACCTGCGTGTAAATTTTAATGATGTGATCATTGAGCGCCACCGGCTTGCCGGAATAGCGAAAACGGCAAAACTCGCCGTGGATCTCCGGCAGCGGCTCCAGCGCCACGCCTTCACGCAGCGGATAGTCCGTCGTCACGCCCAGGGTATAGTCGACTCTGACCCGCTCGCCGTCCGGCACCAGTTGGGTAAACGAATAGGTTTGCGTCGGGCGCTCGCCCAACAAGGTGTAAAACTGCGCCCGCAGCGCGCTGCGCTGCGGCAGATGCGACTTATCCAACCTCTCTATGTCCAGGTGGTAAGCGTACTGCTTGCCGTGAAAAGCGTATTGCCCTCTGGCGATGCTGACGCGTTCAACCTCAATATCGCCGGGCTGGCTGGCCGCGAGTGAACGCACCAGATTGCTGAAGTCCTGTTTGCGGGCATGACGATAAACGCTGGGCGACTCGGCGAAGTGTTTCTTGAAACAGCGCGAGAACGTCTGCTGATTATCGAATTGATATTCAACCGAAATGTCCAGAATGCTCTTCTGCGTGAAGCGCAAGGCGAAGGCGGCGAGGTAGAGGCGACGAGCGCGGATGTAGGAGGCTAACGACAATCCGGTCTGCTTCTTGAACATGCGCTGCAGGTACCATTTCGTATAGCCTGACTTGGCGGAAACGATATCCAACGACAGCGGATTGGTCAGGTTGTCTTCAATCCAGACCAGCAATTCCCTGATGTGACTTTCCTGCGTACCCATGTGCTTGCCGAACCTTATGTTACCGATATTCCATTAGTCGAATTTTAGTGCTATCCGCGTAGGGTATACAGGTTAAAACTCGCCGTCCAGCAAGCTACAGGACTTTACACAGTCCCCCATCACCGCCCGCGGGCGGCGAAGGGGGCAACGCTTATTTCAGGCAGCTGGCGCATTGGCCGGCCTGGATCTTCTGGAAGAAGTCATTGCCTTTGTCATCCACCAGGATAAACGCCGGGAAATCTTCCACTTCGATTTTCCAGATCGCTTCCATGCCCAATTCAGGGTACTCCACGCACTCCAGGCTCTTGATGCTCTGCTGCGCCAGCACCGCCGCCGGGCCGCCGATGCTGCCGAGGTAGAAGCCGCCGTGCTTGTGGCAGGCATCCGTCACCTGCTGGCTGCGGTTGCCTTTCGCCAGCATGATCATGCTGCCGCCGTGAGATTGCAGCAGATCGACGTAGGAATCCATACGCCCGGCGGTGGTCGGCCCCAAGGAACCGGACGCATAGCCTTCCGGCGTTTTAGCCGGGCCGGCGTAGTAGATCGGGTGATCCTTGACGTACTGCGGCAGGCCCTCACCGCGATCCAGGCGCTCTTTCAGCTTGGCGTGCGCGATATCGCGGCCAACGATGATGGTGCCGCTCAGCGACAGGCGGGTGGAAACCGGGTACTGCGACAGCTGTTTGAGGATCTCGGCCATCGGACGGTTGAGATCGACCTTGATCGCCTCGCCTTCCCCGGCCTGGCGCAGCTCCTGAGGAATGAATTTACCCGGATTGTGCTCCAGTTTTTCCAGCCAGATGCCGTCGCGGTTGATCTTGCCTTTGATGTTGCGGTCCGCCGAACAGGAAACGCCCATGCCGACCGGGCAGGAGGCGCCATGACGCGGCAAACGCACGACGCGGATATCGTGCGCGAAGTATTTGCCGCCGAACTGCGCGCCCAGCCCCAGTTTTTGCGCTTCTTGCAGCAGTTCCGCTTCGAGTTCCAGATCGCGGAACGCCTGACCATGCTCGTTGCCTTCGGTCGGCAGGCCATCGTAATACTTGGTCGAGGCCAGTTTGACGGTTTTCAGCGTCGCTTCCGCCGAGGTGCCGCCGATGACGAACGCCACGTGGTACGGCGGGCAGGCCGCAGTGCCCAGCGTGCGCATCTTGTCGACCAGGTAGTTTTTCAGCTTGCCCGGCGACAGCAGCGCCTTGGTTTCCTGATACAGATAGGTTTTGTTGGCTGAACCGCCGCCCTTGGCGATGCACAGGAACTTGTACTCTTCGCCGTCAACGCTGTAGAGATCGATCTGCGCCGGCAGGTTGCTGCCGGTATTGACCTCTTTGTACATATCCAGCGCGGCGTTCTGCGAATAGCGCAGGTTCTCTTCGATGTAGGTGTTGTACACCCCACGCGACAACGCTTCTTCATCGCCGCCGCCGGTCCAGACGCGCTGGCCCTTTTTGCCGACGATGATCGCCGTGCCGGTGTCCTGGCAGGTCGGTAAAATACCCTTGGCGGCGATTTCTGAGTTACGCAGAAATTGCAGCGCAACGTACTTGTCGTTTTCGCTGGCGTCCGGATCTTTGAGGATATCGGCCACCTGCTGTTGGTGCGCCGGGCGCAGCATGAACGACGCGTCGTGGAACGCATGCTGGGCAAGCAGGGTTAACGCTTCTGGGGCAACTTTCAGTATTTCCTGGCCTTCAAACTCGCTCACGGAAACGTGGTCGCGGCTCAGCAGGTAATATTCGGTATCGTCTTTCTTCAGCGGGAACGGATCTTGATAGTGGAACGGTTTATTCGACATTGATCTCTCACTTGCAACATCAGCTGCGTTAAATTCACACTTGCGGCGCGCGAGGCGGCGCCTTGTCAAAAAACTGCCTTCACCTTACGTATTTTTAATCAGTCAGTTATTGCGCCAAATCGCAAAATAACCGCTCTTTGCGTAAGGGATTGCCACAGGCGGCGTTTCAACCTTGCTCGGTGAGAACTGCGGGTACAGGCTCATCATGCACGCTTTATTATCCCGCAGTTAACACATTGATTACAATCCATCGGTGGCGATCGCTTTATCAATGTGGCGAAAAAGCGCCGGATGCGATTTGCGCCGGTGCGTATTGTCAGCCGCCGCGCCATTGCTTAAGCTAGCCGCAATGAACAAACCGAGAATCCCCATCGTGCTGCAACAAGCGGTGATGCGCTGCCTGCGAGAAAAGCTGCAGTTGGCCCGCCAGCATTTTGCCGTCGAGTTCCCCGAACCCAGCATCGTCTATCAGCAACGCGGCACCAGCGCGGGCACCGCCTGGCTGCAAAGCTGGGAAATCCGCCTGAACCCGGTGCTGCTGCTGGAAAACCAACAGCCGTTTATCGATGAAGTGGTGCCGCACGAACTGGCGCACCTGCTGGTGTTTCGCCAATTCGGCCGGGTGGCGCCGCACGGCCGCGAATGGCGCTGGATGATGGAAAGCGTGCTGCTGACGCCCGCCAGCCGCACTCACCGTTTCGAAACCGCCTCGGTGCAAAGCAAGACCTTCCCCTACCGCTGCGCCTGTGGGCAGCACCCGCTCACCATTCGCCGCCATAACCGCGTGCTGCGCGGCGAAAGCGAATACCGCTGCCGCCGATGCGGCGAAAAACTGAAATTTCTTGCTAGCGAGAACCTTTAGTTAAACGATTTATACGTTAAAACAAGCAAATATCGCCATTTGCCACTACCGGCAAGTTCCGTTACCCTGCCTGCTTTTCCAATTTTGAGCTGTTTTGGAATATGCTTCGCAGAATTTTGTTTATGGCGGTTTTCGCCGCAGGCGCCGTACAGGCGCACGGCATCAATAACTTCTCTCAGGCCAAAGCGGCGGCGGCCAAGATTAACCAGGATGCGCCGGGCAGCTTTTACTGCGGCTGCCGCATCGACTGGCAAGGCAAGAAGGGCATCCCGGATCTCGCCGGCTGCGGCTATCAGGTGCGTAAAAACGCCCAGCGCGCGCAGCGCATCGAGTGGGAACACGTGGTGCCGGCCTGGCAGTTCGGCCACCAACTGCAGTGCTGGCAAGACGGCGGACGCAAAAACTGCAATAAGGACGCCACCTATCGCCAGATAGAAACCGATCTGCACAACCTGCAGCCGGCGATCGGCGAAGTGAACGGCGACCGCAACAACTTCATGTACAGCCAATGGAACGGCGGCGCAGGCCAATACGGGCAGTGCCCAATGAAGGTGGACTTCAAGAATAAACAGGCGGAGCCGCCCGCCCGCGCCCGCGGCGCCATTGCCCGCACCTACTTCTACATGCGCGATCGCTACCAGCTGCGGCTGTCACGCCAGCAAACCCAACTGTTCGAGGTGTGGAACCGGCAATATCCGGTGAGCCAATGGGAATGTCAGCGTGAAGCACGTATCGCCAAGGTGCAGGGCAACCACAACCCCTATATTCAACAGGCTTGTCAGCAGCGGAAAAGCTAACCTACTATAGCCTTTATCTTTCATGGCGCCGCCAACCCGCGGCGCCGTTTCGTCAGGATCAGACTACCCATGCGCATACCCCGCATTTACCATCCGCAGCCGTTGACCGACCGGGCGGAGATCGCCCTCAGCGAGGACGCCGCCAACCACGTCGGGCGCGTGCTGCGCATGAGCGCCGGCCAGGCGCTGCAGCTGTTCGACGGCAGCAACCAGGTGTTCGACGCCGAGATAGTCCGGGTGGACAAAAAGAGCGTGCTGGTGCGCCTCGGCGACGGCCGCGTGGAGGACATCGAATCGCCGCTCAACCTGCATCTGGGCCAGGTGATCTCGCGCGGCGAGAAGATGGAGTTCACCATCCAGAAATCCATCGAGCTGGGCGTCAACGTCATCACCCCGCTGTTTTCCGAGCGCTGCGGCGTCAAGTTGGACGGCGAGCGTCTGGCGAAGAAAATCCAACAATGGCAGAAGATCGCCATCGCCGCCTGCGAACAGTGCGGCCGCAACCGCATTCCCGAAATCCGCGAGGCGATGTCGCTGGAGGCCTGGTGCGCCGAGCAGGACGGCAGCCTGAAACTCAACCTGCACCCGCGCGCCAGCCACAGCATCAACACGCTGCCGCAGCCGGTAGACCGCGTTCGCCTGCTGATCGGCCCGGAAGGCGGTTTGTCCGCCGACGAAATCGCCATGACCACCGACCACGGATTTACTGATATTCTGCTGGGACCACGCGTTCTGCGTACCGAAACCACAGCGCTCACCGCCATTACCGCTCTGCAGGTCCGCTTCGGCGACCTGGGTTAAAGGAGAAAAGATGATTAAGCTCGGCATCGTGATGGATCCTATCGATTCCATCAACATCAAGAAAGACACCAGCTTCGCCATGCTGCTCGAAGCGCAGCGCCGCGGTTACGAATTGCACTACATGGAGATGAACGATCTCTATCTGCACGCCGGTGACGGGCGCGCCCGCACCCGCCTGCTGAGCGTGAAGGAAGACAAGGAGAGCTGGTTCAGCTTCGGCGCCGAGCAGGATCTGGCGCTGCACGATCTGGACGTGATCCTGATGCGCAAGGATCCGCCGTTCGATACCGAATACATCTACGCGACCTACATTCTGGAACGCGCCGAAGTCAAAGGCACGCTGGTGGTCAACAAGCCGCAAAGCCTGCGCGACTGCAACGAGAAGCTGTTCACCGCCTGGTTCTCGGAACTGACGCCGGATACGCTGGTCAGCCGCAGCGCCGCGCACATCCGCAAATTCCACCAGCAGCACGGCGACATCATCCTGAAACCGCTGGACGGCATGGGCGGCGCGTCTATCTTCCGCGTGAAGCAGGACGATCCTAACCTGTCGGTGATCATCGAAACCCTGACCGAACACGGCAGCCGTTTCTGCATGGCGCAGAACTTCCTGCCGGCGATCAAGGACGGCGACAAGCGCATCCTGGTGGTGGACGGCGAGCCGGTGCCTTACTGCCTGGCGCGCATTCCGGCGCAGGGTGAGACCCGCGGCAACCTGGCGGCCGGCGGCCGCGGCGAAGCGCGCCCGCTGAGCGAAAGCGACTGGAAAATCGCCCGCGCCGTCGCCCCGACGCTGAAAGAGAAAGGGCTGATCTTCGTCGGCCTGGACGTGATCGGCGATCGCCTGACCGAAATCAACGTCACCAGCCCAACCTGCGCGCGCGAGATCGAGGCGGCATTCCCGATTTCGATTACCGGCATGCTGATGGACGCCATTGAAAAGCGCCTGGCGGCGAAATAATGCGTCATGCGGGCGGCATGCCGCCCGCTATTCTGTATCGCGCCCGCCAAAGCCCGCCTTTCCGGCAGCGGCTTGAAAGGCGGCGGGTATAGCCGCATACTGGCGGCTGTTTATTTTCTCACCCATTGATTACCTTATACTAACGCCATGAATTTACAGCACCATTTTCTGATCGCCATGCCAACGCTGCAGGATCCTCGCTTCAAGCGCTCGGTGATTTACATTTGCGAGCACAATGAAGAAGGCGCCATGGGTTTGGTGATCAATAAACCGGTGGAGCAGTTCACGGTAGCCACGGTGCTGAGCAAGCTGAAGATCATGCCGCCTGCGCGCGATCCGGCCATCAGCCTGGACAAACCGGTGTTCGCCGGCGGCCCCCTGGCGGACGATCGCGGATTTATCCTGCATACGCCGCGCCACGGCTTTGGCGCCAGCATTCAAATTTCCCCCAACACCATGATCACCACCTCGAAAGACGTGCTGGAAACGCTCGGCACGCCGGAGCAACCGGACGACGTGCTGGTGGCGCTGGGTTATGCGGGTTGGGAAAAGGGCCAGTTGGAGCAGGAAGTATTGGAAAACGCCTGGCTGACCATCGAAGCCAACACCGACATTTTGTTCCGCACGCCGATCGCCAGCCGCTGGCGC
This sequence comes from Serratia sp. ME47, assembly GCF_903970925.1. Classification (NCBI taxonomy): domain Bacteria; kingdom Pseudomonadati; phylum Pseudomonadota; class Gammaproteobacteria; order Enterobacterales; family Yersiniaceae; genus Serratia; species Serratia sp. ME47. Next base: position 268,977 of record NZ_CAJCKE010000002.1, read on the forward strand.
GAGGCGGGGAACCTTTTGGGTATCGACATTCGCAGCATCGCCAACCACGCAGGACACGCCTGATGAGTAACCGCACCATTATCGCCTTCGACTTTGGCACCAAAAGCATCGGCGCGGCCGTCGGCCAGGAGTTGACCGGCAGCGCCCGCGCCCTGCCGGCTTTCAAAGCGCAGGACGGTTCGCCGGACTGGCTGAAAATCGAAAAACTGCTGAAGGAGTGGCAGCCGGATTTGGTGGTGGTCGGCCTGCCGCTGAACATGGACGGCACCGAACAGCCCGTTACCGCCCAGGCGCGCAAGTTCGCCAACCGCCTGCACGGCCGCTTCGGCATCCAGATCGATCTGCATGACGAGCGCCTGAGCACCGTGGAGGCGCGCGCCAACCTGTTCGATCGCGGCGGCTTCCGCGCGCTTGATAAAGGCAGCGTGGATTCCGCCTCCGCGGTGGTTATCCTCGAAAGCTGGTTCGAACGGCAGCTGGGCTAAACGCCCGTTCCCTCCCCCGCGCAGTCCCCCAACACACCGGCGTCGATCCGCTGCTGCAAACCTTGCTCAAAGGTTTGCATGCCGGACTGCGCGCCGGTTTGCAACACGCTCGCCAACTGATGCGTTTTCCCTTCACGGATCAGGTTGCTGACCGCCGCCGTCGCCGTCAGCACTTCAAAGATCGCCACTCGTCCGCCGCCGGGGCGCCTCATCAGCTTTTGCGCGATCACCGCTTGCAGGCTGCCCGCCAGCTGGGCGCGCACATAGGGTTTCTCTTCCGCCGGAAACACGTCCACCAGCCGTTCTACCGCCTGCGGCGCGCTGCGGGTATGCAGCGTCGTCAGCACCAGGTGGCCGGTCTCCGCCGCAGTGAGCGCCAGCCGGATGGTGGCGGTATCGCGCAGCTCGCCCAGCAGGATCACATCCGGATCTTCGCGCAGCGCGGCGCGCAACGCCGCATCGAAGCTGTGGCTGTCGCGGCCGATCTCCCGCTGCTGGATCAGCGATCGCCGGCTGCGATGCAGGAACTCGATCGGATCTTCCAGCGTCAAAATATGCCGCTGCTGGTGCCGGTTGATCTCGTCGATCATCGCCGCCAGCGTGGTGGACTTGCCGCTGCCGGTGGCGCCGGTGACCAGGATCAATCCGTCGGCGCGCCGCAGCAGCGCCGGGACGATGGCCGGCGCCGCCAGCTCGGCAAGCGAAGGCGATTGCCCGGCGATACGCCGCAACGCGAGAGAAATCCCCGCGCTTTGTTGAAAAACGTTGGCGCGCAACCGCTCCCCGCCCGGCCTGTGCAACGCCAGATCGACCTGCCCCAGCCGCCGCAGGCTCTCGCGCTGCTGCGCATTCAGCAATCCATCGCAGAGGGCCTGCGCGCCTTGCGCCGTCAGCGTTGGCGCCGCCGCCAGCGGCTGCAGTTCACCGTCGATGCGCAACATCGGCGGATGACCGGCACAAAGGTGCAGATCGGAAGCATTATGCTTTACACTAAGGGCCACGAATTCATCGATATCCATATCACTCTCCCGGGTCAATAATGAGCACTATCCAACAGAACCTGCAGGATGTCAGAAACCGCATCGCGGCCGCCGCGCAAAACTGCGCACGGGCGCCGGAAGACGTTGCTCTGCTTGCAGTCAGCAAAACCAAACCTGTGGCGGCGATCGAAGAAGCCATCGCCGCCGGCCAGCGCGCCTTCGGCGAGAACTACGTGCAGGAAGGGGTAGACAAGATCCGGCATTTCGCCGAGTCGCCGCAGGGCGGTGAGTTGGTGTGGCACTTTATCGGCCCGCTGCAATCCAATAAGAGTCGGCTGGTGGCGGAACATTTCGCCTGGTGTCATACCGTGGATCGGCTGCGCATCGCCCAGCGCCTGAGCGATCAGCGCCCGGCCGACATGCCGCCGCTCAACGTGCTGATTCAAATCAACATCAGCGATGAGCAGAGCAAATCCGGCATCGCGTTGAACGAACTGCCGGCGTTGGCCGACGCGATCGCGGCGCTGCCGAATCTGGCGCTGCGCGGCCTGATGGCCATCCCGGCGCCGGAAACGGATTATCAGCGGCAGTTGGCGGTATTCAGCCGGATGAACGACGCATTTCTCGCCCTGCGTCAGCGTTATCCGCAGGCCGATACGCTGTCGATGGGCATGACGGACGATATGGCGGCGGCGATCGCCGCAGGCAGCACCCTGGTGCGCATCGGCACCGCAATTTTTGGCGCCCGCGACTACTCGCAGGCCTGACAAACAGACGAGGGATTTGATGCAACATCGCAAGATTACCTTTATCGGCGCCGGCAACATGGCGCGTGCAATCATCGCCGGCCTGGTCGCGGGCGGCTATCCGGCCAAATCCATCAGCGTCTGCGCCCCTTCGCCGAAAAACCGTGACGCGCTGGCGGCGGACTACGGCATCGTCAGCAGCGGCGACAACGTCGCCTGCGCGCGTGAAGCCGACGTCGTGGTACTGGCGGTCAAACCGCAAATGATGGCCGACGTGTGTCAGCCGCTGCGCGAACAGGTCGATTTCGGCGGCAAACTGGTGCTGTCGATCGCCGCCGGCATTCAGGTCAGCCGTTTCTATCAGTTGCTCGGCGACCAACTGGACATCGTGCGCATCATGCCCAACACCCCGTCGCTGGTCGGCAAGGGCATGAGCGGGCTGTACGCGCCGGCGCAGGTCAGCCAACAGGATCGCGACTACACCGGCGATTTAATGGCCTCGGTCGGTAAAGTTTGCTGGGTAGATGACGAAAATGGCATCAACGGCGTGATCGCCGCTGCGGGCAGCGCCCCGGCTTATTTCTTCCTGTTTATGGAAGCGATGCAAAAAGAGGCCGAACGCATGGGCTTCGACAGCCAGACCGCGCGCGATCTGGTGCAGCAGGCCGCTACCGGCGCCGCCGCGCTGGTTGAAGCCAACCCGGATACGCCGCTGGGCACGCTGCGCGAGCAGGTGACCTCCAAAGGCGGCACCACCGCCGAAGCGCTGCGGGTGTTCAACGAACGCCAACTGCCGGAAACCGTGGCGCAAGCGATGCAGGCCGCCGTTTCTCGTGCGCAAGAAATGGAAAAATTATTTTAAATAACCCCGAGTTAAGGAGAAGGACCACTTCATGCTAACGCTGACTTTCCTGGTCAAGACCGTTATTGATCTGTACGTGATGGTGCTGTTGCTGCGCATTTGGATGCAATGGACGCGCACCGATTTTTACAACCCGTTCTCGCAGTTTGTGGTGAAGATCACCCAACCGGTGGTCGGCCCGCTGCGCCGCATCATCCCATCGCTTGGGCCTATCGACAGCGCTTCGCTGCTGCTGGCGTTCCTGCTGATGACCATCAAGTACCCGCTGCTGCTGCTGATACAAAGCCACGCGCTGTCGCTCAGCCCGTATAACCTGCTGTTCGGCCTGATCTCGCTGGTTAAGTCCGCCGGCTACCTGATCTTCTGGGTGATGATCATTCGTGCGCTGATGAGCTGGGTAAGCCAGGGCCGCAGCCCGATCGACTACGTGATGTACCAACTGACCGAACCGTTGATGGCGCCGATCCGTCGCATCATCCCGGCGATGGGCGGCATCGATTTTTCCGCCATGGTAGTGATCCTGATCCTCTATCTGATCAACTACCTGGGCATGGATGTGTTCGGCGAGATCTGGTTCCTGCTGTGAGTGCAGTCACTCCCGTGCTGGACGGGCTGGCGATCAGGCTATATATTCAGCCGAAAGCCAGCCGCGACCAAATTATCGGCTTGCATGGCGACGAACTGAAAGTCGCCATCACCGCCCCGCCGGTCGACGGTCAAGCCAACGCCCATTTGATCAAGTTTATCGCCAAGCAGTTCAAAGTGGCGAAAAGCAACGTCACCATCGAGAAAGGCGAACTGGGGCGGCATAAACAGTTACGCATCGTGAATCCGCAACAGATCCCCGCCGTGGTCGCGGCGCTCATCGAATAATTTTCAAGGTAGTCATTATGCAAAAAGTCGTTCTTGCCACCGGTAACCCGGGCAAAGTGCGCGAACTCGCCGACCTGTTGGCCGATTTCGGCCTGGACGTGGTCGCGCAAACCGATCTGGGCGTGGAGTCCGCCGAAGAGACCGGCCTGACGTTTATCGAAAACGCCATTCTGAAAGCGCGCCATGCGGCACAGGTCACCGGCCTGCCGGCGATCGCCGACGACTCCGGTCTGGCGGTAGATACGCTGGGCGGCGCGCCGGGCATCTACTCCGCGCGCTACGCCGGTGAAGACGCCGACGATCGGCAGAACCTCGACAAGCTGCTGGCGGCGATGAAAGACGTGGCGCCGGGCCGGCGCGGCGCGCAATTTCACTGCGTGCTGGTCTATCTGCGCCATGCGCAAGATCCGACGCCGCTGGTGTTCCACGGCAGCTGGGCCGGCGAAATCACCGAACAGGCCGCCGGTGAAGGCGGTTTCGGTTACGATCCGGTCTTCTACGTGCCGGAGCTGGGCCGCACCGCCGCCGAGCTGAGCCGCGACGAGAAGCGGGCGATTTCGCACCGCGGCAAGGCGCTGAAGCTGATGTTGGAAGCCATGCGCAATGCTTAAGCTGCCCCCGCTGAGTCTCTACATCCATATCCCGTGGTGCGTGCAGAAATGCCCGTACTGCGACTTCAACTCCCATGCGCTGAAGGGTGACGTGCCGCATCAGGAGTATGTCGATCATCTGTTGGCGGATCTGGATGCCGACCTGCCGCTGGCCGGCGGCCGGGAAATCAGCACTATCTTTATCGGCGGCGGCACCCCCAGCCTGCTGAGCGCCGAGGCGATGCAAGCCTTGCTGGACGGCGTGCGGGCGCGCATTCGCGTCGCCGACGACGCCGAAATCACCATGGAAGCCAATCCCGGCACCGTGGAGGCCGATCGCTTCAGCGGCTACCAGCGCGCCGGCGTCAACCGCATCTCCATCGGGGTGCAAAGCTTCAGCGCCGAGAAGCTGAACCGTCTGGGGCGCATCCACGGCCCGGAAGAAGCCAAACGCGCGGCGACGCTGGCGACCGATCTTGGCCTGCGCAGCTTCAACCTCGATCTGATGCACGGCCTGCCGGATCAGTCGCTGGAAGAGGCGCTGGACGATCTGCGCCAGGCTATCGCCCTCAATCCGCCGCACCTGTCGTGGTATCAGCTGACCATCGAGCCGAACACCCTGTTCAGCTCGCGCCCGCCGGTTTTGCCGGACGACGATGCGCTGTGGGACATCTTCGAGCGCGGCCACCAGTTGCTGAGCGCCGCCGGCTATCAGCAGTATGAAACCTCGGCCTACGCCAAGCCGGGCTACCAATGCCAGCACAATCTCAACTACTGGCGCTTCGGCGACTATCTGGGGATCGGCTGCGGCGCGCACGGCAAGGTGACCTTCAGCGACGGACGCATCCTGCGCACCGCCAAGACCAAGCACCCGCGCGGCTTTATGCGCGGCGACTACATGGACAAGCAGCATGAGGTGGCGGCGGCGGATCGGCCGTTCGAATTCTTCATGAACCGCTTCCGCTTGCTGGAAGCCGCGCCGCGCGCCGACTTCGCCAACTACACCGGGCTGACGGAAAGCGTCATTCGCCCGCAGCTGGACGAAGCGCTGGCCAAAGGCTATCTGGAAGAAACCTCGGAGCACTGGCAGATCACCGAGAAGGGCAAACTGTTCCTCAACTCGCTGCTGGAACTGTTCCTGGCGGACGACGAGTAAAAAAAAGCGCTGAATGATCAGCGCTTTTTTATTAGTGTTAATCCGGGTAAAACGTCTGAGACAGAATCTGCTGAGTTTCCCAGATGCCGTTTTCCGGATACACATCCAGCCCGGTTTCGGCCGTGGCGAGCGCAACGGCCTTCGACCAGACGACATCCAGCCAATCGGCATCGCTCAGTTTACCTTTTAGGCTGGGCGACTCTTTCAAGCTGTAAAGCACCTCTTTGCGCTGCGCTTTAATCGTTCTTTCCCAGCTGGTTCCGCGCCTGGCCGGCTGATATTTCCATTTAAGCAAATGTGCAATCAGCACCGTCATCCGGCTAGCAAGTTCCCTTTGCTCGCTCTTCCCCACGTCCTCAATCTCCTCGGCGATCTTTTCAATATCGATCTCAGACAATTTTCCGGAGCGCAAAAGAGCGGCCTGTTCATTTGCCCAGGCAACAACATCGGTTTCGTAACGTGTATGGCTCATAGCGTCCTCCGTAAACATCCATAAATCTGTACGTAGTTTGATCAGTCTGTCAGATAAGCTTCAGAAGGTCAAAAAATGGTCTACCAAGAAGATTCTTATTTCACTTCAACGCCTTAAGCAGATCCTTGCGCTGGGTTTCCAGTGCGGTGACGCGGTTGCACACGTCATGACCGAAGTTCTGGAAGTCCTGCTCCTGGTTGTTCCATTCGTTCTGGATCGCCTTCTGCAAGCCGCCCAAATTGCCCATGATCGCCTGCAGCGGGTTGCCGCCGCTGTTGGCGGCCTGTTTGACGCCCATCTCGTTCAGGCTGTCCTGCAGCACGCCGCCCATGCTCTGCTGCACGATGTTGCGGCCGTCCTGCTCCACCTGGTCGATCGCCTTGTGGTGGAAGGTCAGGCCGTCGCTGCGGTGCTCGATGATGCGGTTCATCTGCTGTTTCAGTTGGCCATTCAGGGTGGTCAGCCGGTTGCGCACGTTGCTGTTGCTGCCCAGCTCTTTAACGATCACTTTATCCAGCGCTGCGCGGGCTTTCTCCAGGTGTTTCTGCGCGCCGTCGTCGATCCACGGCAGCTGTTTGCGCAAGGCGCTCTGGTAACTGAAGGCTTTCTGCCGCTGGCTGTCGTTCAAGCTCAGCGCCTGGCCGTTGCGGATCACGTCGCCATCCGGCGATATTTGCAGATCGCCGCTGGCGCCTTTCACCTGCACGCTCTGCGGGCTGATGATCACATCGTCCTGGGGTTTAACGCTGCACTGGTACTCGGCATGCGCCTGCGCGGCAGTCGCCGCCAGCAGCAGTAAGGCTAACCCGGTTTTCTTCAACATAGCTTCTCCTGACTCCCATCCAGACTGGGATTAAAAAATCGAACGACCGATACGTTGAGACAACAGTTCCAGCGCCGCAGTTCCCGCCAGCGAGTTGCCGGAAGCATCCAGTTCCGGCGACCAAACGACGATCGACAGTTCGTCCGGCACGATGGCCACGATGCCGCCGCCCACGCCGGACTTGCCCGGCATCCCCACCCGATAGGCGAATTCGCCGGCGCCGTCGTACATGCCGCTGGTCATCATCAGGGCGTTGATCTGCCGCGCCTGCAGCGGGCTGATCACCGCCTCGCCGCTGAGATCGCGGCCGTGATTGGCCAGATAGACGAAGCTGCGCGCCAGTTCCACGCAGCTCATGCGCAGCGCGCAATAGTGGAAATAGGTTTGCAGCACGGTGATGACGTCGTTTTCGAAGTTGCCGAACGATTTCATCAGATAGGCGATGGCCGCATTGCGATCGGAGTGTTCGAACTCGGAGCGCGCCACCCGCAGGTCATAGGCCAGGTCGTCTTCACCGGCCAACTGACGCACCACCTCCAGCATGCGCTGTTTGGGGGCGCTGAGCCGGGTTTGCAGCATGTCGCACACCACCAGCGCGCCGGGGTTGATAAACGGATTGCGCGGTTTGCCCTGCTCCATCTCCAGCTGCAGCAGCGAATTGAACGGCAGGCCGGAAGGCTCTTTGCCAACGCGCCGCCAGATCTCATGCTCCTGATAGCGCGTCAGCGCCAGCGTCAGGCTCAGCACTTTGGAAATCGACTGGATGGAGAAGCGCTCCGCGGCATCGCCGGCCTGGAACAGTTCGCCATCCACCGTACACACGGCGATCGCCAGCCGATCGGCGGGCACTTCCGCCAACGCCGGGATGTAGTCGGCCACTTTTCCCTGGCCAATCAGCGGGCGCACCTGTTGCAGGATCTCTTCCAGCAACGCGTTATCCAATGTTGTTACCACCTCGGTCACACTCCGGGCAAAACAAAGGCGCCGTTAAGGCACCTTAAATCCATCCCCGTCATACTTGAATCCGCATCTGTGTTGGCTGCGAGCGCTCACCCCAGTCACTTACTGAAGTAAGCTCCTGGGGACTCACCCTCTTGCCGCCGTGATGCGAATCCAATTATTTAGGGGGAAATAAGCGGCGCGAAGCCGCGCTCATCGGGCAAGCGCGATCAATCCCACCAGATATCGAACAGATCGCTGACCTTAACGTCGGTCAGTTTGCGCGCTTCCAGCCAGTTTTTCACCAGTTCGCGATGCTCGTCGGTGCAGTGGCCGATCTTCTGCAGGCAGATCAGACCTTCCCACTGCAGGTAGCCGCTGCCGTCAAACGCCAGACCGTTCGGCTCGATCACTTCATCGATGAAGGTATCCAGCGTGCTGTCGATATCTTCCACCGACGTGCCTTCGGCGAAGCGCCAGGCTACGGAGAAACCCAACTCCTGAAATTCTTCAATGTGCAACTTTTTACGTAAACGACGACTGCGGTTCTTAGCCATTATTCTTTCCTCTCAAACATCAAGTCCCAAACGCCATGTCCCAGGCGCTGGCCGCGTAATTCAAATTTCGTCAGTGGGCGCGAATCCGGACGCGGCACATAATCATTATCGCTGGAAAGATTACGGTAGCCTGCGACCCCGTTCATAACCTCTAACATATGTTCCGCATAAGGTTGCCAATCGGTGGCCATGTGGAAAACGCCGCCGGTCTTCAGCTTGCGCAGCACCAGTTCGACAAACGGCGTTTGCACGATGCGGCGCTTGTTGTGGCGCGCCTTGTGCCACGGATCGGGGAAGAACAGCTGCACCATGTCCAGCGAGCCGTCCGGGATCATGTTTTCCAGCACTTCAACCGCATCGTGGCACATTACGCGCAGGTTGCTCAGCTTCGCCTCGTGGGCGTCGGCCAGGCAGGCGCCCACGCCCGGCGAGTGTACTTCGATCCCTAAAAAGTTCTGCTGCGGGTTGTTGCCCGCCATGGTCACCAGCGAGGCGCCCATGCCAAAACCGATCTCCAGCACCGTCGGCGCTTCGCGGCCGAACAGCGCGGCGAGATCGACAGCGTCAGCCTGATACTCCACGCCCATCACCGGCCAATAGTTCTCCAGCGCGTGCTGCTGGCCTTTGGTCAGCCGCCCCTGGCGGCGGACAAAACTGCGGATACGGCGCATCGCGCGGCCGTTCTCATCAAATTCCGGGGAGATGACGTCATTAATCATAGTGCTTTCTGTCTGTTTGGCTGCCAATTAGGGAAACGCGCATTATGCAAAGATACATTGGTTTAGCAAGTGTTCATCTTCTGTACCCGCCGTGCGGCGTCGGAAAGTTCCGGTTTACAGCATCATGACTCTATGCTGCAATCTCGCTTCATTTTCTGCCGGATAACGACTCTTCATGATGCAAGCACAACAATTCGCACAGGTGGTGCTTGACTGGTACCAGCGCTACGGCCGCAAAACCCTGCCATGGCAGCTGGAGAAAACCGCCTATCAAGTATGGCTCTCCGAAGTGATGTTGCAACAGACTCAGGTTGCCACCGTCATTCCTTATTTTCAGCGCTTTATGGCCCGTTTTCCCAACGTGCGCGCGCTGGCGGAGGCCCCGCTGGACGAAGTGCTGCATCTGTGGACCGGCCTCGGCTATTACGCCCGCGCTCGCAACCTGCACAAAGCGGCGCAGACCATTGTCGCACAGCACGGCGGCGAGTTCCCGACAACCTTCGCAGAAATCGCCGATTTACCGGGCGTCGGCCGCTCCACCGCCGGCGCGGTGCTGTCGTTGGCGCTGGGCCAACACTATCCGATCCTCGACGGCAACGTGAAGCGCGTGCTGGCTCGCTGCTACGCGGTGGAAGGCTGGCCGGGCAAAAAAGAGGTCGAAAATCGGCTGTGGAAAATCAGCGAAGAAGTCACCCCGGCCCAAGGCGTCGGCCAGTTCAACCAGGCGATGATGGATCTGGGCGCCATGGTCTGCACCCGCTCCAAGCCCAAGTGTGAGCTCTGCCCGCTCAACGTCGGCTGCCTGTCTTACGCCAACCACAGCTGGGCCAACTACCCCGGCAAGAAGCCCAAGCAGACCCTGCCGGAAAAAACCGCCTACTTCTTATTGCTGCAGCACGGCGACCGCGTGTGGCTGGAGCAGCGCCCGGCGGTAGGCCTGTGGGGCGGCCTGTTCTGCTTCCCGCAGTTCAGCGCGCGCGTGGATTTGGAACTCTGGCTGCAGCGGCGCGGTCTGAAAGGCAAGCGCCTGGAACAGCTGACCGCGTTTCGCCACACGTTCAGCCATTTCCATCTCGATATCGTGCCGATGTGGCTGTCGCTCGACGCGGCGGGCAGCGGCATGGATGAGGGAGCGGGTCTCTGGTATAACTTAGCGCAGCCGCCGTCGGTCGGGCTGGCAGCGCCGGTGGACCGCCTGTTGCAACAGCTGGCGAAGCAGCCCCCGATCCAACAAAACTTATATGGCGATAGCGCCATCGATGAGGAATTAGCATGAGCCGCACCATTTTTTGTACTTTCCTTCAACGCGACGCCGAAGGCCAGGACTTCCAGCTTTATCCCGGCGACGTCGGCAAGCGCATCTACAACGAGATCTCCAAGGAAGCCTGGGGCGAGTGGATGAAGAAGCAGACCATGCTGATCAACGAGAAGAAGCTGAACATGATGAACGTGGATGACCGCAAACTGCTGGAAGAGGAAATGATCAAATTCCTGTTCGAAGGGCACGACGTGCACATCGAAGGTTATACGCCGCCGAGCGAATAACGCTGTTGGGGCCAGGCGCTGGCCCGCTTCAATCCTCTTATACTTCTTCCAAACGGCTTTAAGATGAAGAAAATTTTAGCTTTGCTCGTAATAGCGCCTTTGCTGATCTCCTGTTCCGGCAAAAAAAGTGAAGAAATCAACGAAGCCTGGATCAAAGACACCAACGGCTTCGACATTCTGATGGGCCAATTCGCCCACAACATCGAGAACATCTGGGGTCTGAACGAAGTTCTGATCGCCGGGCCGAAAGACTACGTCAAGTACACCGACCAATACCAAACCCGCAGCCACATCAACTTCGACACCGGCGCCATCACCGTCGAGACCATCGCCACCACCGATCCGGCCGCGCACCTGCGCCAGGCGATCATCAGCACGCTGCTGATGGGTGACGATCCGGGTTCGATCGACCTCTATTCCGACGCCAACGATATCCAGATCAGCAAAGAGCCGTTCCTGTACGGCCAGGTGCTGGATAACAAAGGGGCGCCGATCCGCTGGGAATGGCGCGCGGCGCACTTCGCCGATTACCTGCTGCAAACCAAGCTGCAAAAACGCACCTCCGGCCTGCACGTCATCTACTCGGTCACCATCCAACTGGTGCCGAACCACCTGGACAAACGTGCGCATAAATATCTGCCGATGGTGCGCAAGGCGTCGGAAAAATATGGCGTGGACGAGTCGCTGATCCTGGCTATCATGCAGACCGAATCGAGCTTCAACCCGTATGCGGTGAGCGGTTCGGACGCGCTGGGCCTGATGCAGGTGGTGCAGCACACCGCCGGTAAGGATGTGTTCCAGATGCGCGGCAAATGGGGCACCCCGAGCCGCAGCTACCTGTTCGATCCGGAGAACAACATCGATACCGGCACCGCCTACCTGGCGATCCTGCAGAACAACTACCTGGGCGGCATTCAGAACCCGACCTCGCGCCGCTATGCGGTGATCACCGCTTACAACGGCGGCGCCGGCAGCGTGCTGCGGGTGTTCTCCAGCGACAGAACGCGCGCGGTGGGCATCATCAACGGCATGCAGCCGGGCGACGTGTACCAAACGCTGACCACCAAGCACCCGGCCGCCGAGTCGCGCCGCTATCTGGTGAAAGTGAATACCGCGCAGAAGAGCTACCGCAGAAAGTAGCGCTTCCCGCGTGGATAGAAGAAGGGCCGGTGCGAACCGGCCCTTTTTTCATGGCTTGATCATATAGCCGAAGATGCGCTTCCAGCCGTGATCTTTTTTCTCGATGTAGACCCCCTGCAGCTCCGGCGAGAAGCCCGGCAGGCGGTTGATGCCCTCCTCGAGCGCCAGGAAGTAGCGCTGCACCGCGCCGCCCCACACTTCGCCCGGCACCACGCACAGCACGCCCGGCGGATACGGCAGGGCCCCTTCCGCCGCGATGCGCCCTTCCGCCTGGCCGATCGGCACCAGCTCGACGTTGTCGCGGATAAACTCCACGTTGGCGTCCTGCGGGTTCATCACCACCGGCGGGAAATGATCCTGACGGAACATCTCCTTTTGCAGCTGCTTAACGTCAAAGCTGACGTACAGATCGTGCATCTCCTGGCACAGCCGACGAATGCTGTAGCCGCGGTAACGCTGCTCGTTCTTGCGGTACACCGTCGGCAGCACCACGCTCAGCGGCGCATCCTCTTCGACATAGCGTTCGAACTGCGCCAGCATCTCCACCAGCTGTTCCATCTTGGCCGGGTTCTCCGCCGGGGTCAGCAGGAACAGGATCGAGTTGAGATCGCACTTCTCCGGCACGATGCCGTTCTCGCGCAGGAAGTTGGCCAGAATGGTGGCCGGCACGCCGAACTCGGTGTATTGGCCGGTCGCGGCGTCAATCCCCGGCGTGGTCAGCAGCAGCTTGCACGGATCCACCAGATACTGATCCTGGGCATAGCCTTCGAAGCCGTGCCACGTCTCCCCCGGCACGAAGGTGAAGAAGCGCGCGTCGTTGGCGATCAGATCGGTATCGTAATCCTGCCAGTCCTTGCCCGCCACCTGCAGCGGAATAAACGGCTTCAGCTGCGAGCAGCGCGTGAGCAGCTGTTTGCGCGTCTCGATGCCCAGCTTGACGCAGTCCATCCACATGCGGCGCCCGGCGGGGCCGGCATGCATCTTGGCGTTGACGTCCAGCGCGGCGAACAGCGGATAGAACGGGCTGGTCGACGCATGCAGCATGAATGCGTTGTTCAGGTGCTTGTGGTTGCAGTGGCGCTTTTGCCCTTTGATGTGGTCGTCTTTCTTATGGATCTGCGACGTCTGCGAGAACCCCGCCTGCTGTTTATGCACCGACTGGGTGACGAAGATGCCCGGATCGTGCTCGTCCAGCTCAAGCAGCAGCGGCGAACACTCTTTCAGCATCGGGATAAAACCTTCGTAGCCCACCCAGGCGGAGTCGAACAGGATGTAATCGCATAGGTGGCCGATGGTGTCGATCACCTGGCGAGCGTTGTAAATCGTGCCGTCGTAGGTGCCAAGCTGAATGATCGCCAGCCGGAACGGCCGCGCCGCCGCGGCCTTCTCCGGCGCCACCTCGCGGATCTGCTCGCGCAGGTAGCGCTCGTCGAAGCAGCGCGCATCGATGCCGCCGATAAAGCCGAACGGGTTGCGGGCGGTTTCCAGATACACCGGCGTGGCGCCGGCCTGGATCAGCGCCCCGTGGTGATTGGATTTGTGGTTGTTGCGATCGAACAGCACCAGATCGCCACGGGTCAGCAGCGCGTTGGTCACCACCTTGTTGGCCGCCGAGGTGCCGTTGAGCACGAAGTAGGTTTTATCAGCGTTGAACACCCGCGCCGCATGCTTTTGCGCATCCTTGGCCGAGCCTTCGTGGATCAGCAGATCGCCCAGCTTGACGTCTGCGTTGCACATATCGGAACGGAAAAGAGTTTCACCGTAGAAATCGAAAAACTGCCGGCCGGCCGGGTGCTTGCGGAAGAACTCGCCGCCCTGATGGCCTGGACACGCAAAGGTCGAATTCTCCATCTCGACGTAGGTCTTCAGCGTTTTGAAGAACGGCGGCAGCAGCGCTTGCTCGTAGGCGTCGGCGGCTGCCTCCAACTGCGCCATGTAGAATGGCTTGCTGGCGCCGGCCAGCAGCGCGAAGACCCCGCTGACAAACGGCAGATAATCCGGGGAAAGATGCTCGTCCCCTTCCACCGCCACGAAGGTCGGAATATCGAACCCCGTCGCCTGCAAGCGCGCCAGAATGCCGGCGTCCACGTCGGCGACCGACACCACCACCGCCGCCACGTCGGTGTAGTCCGTCTGCTCTACGCGCACGATCTGGCGCAGCGTCTCAATGGTGGCGACCAGGCTGGCGCTGGTTGCGATTTTCAATTCTTTCATCATGCTGACTCTCAAACGGTGAAGGATGAGGGTGTGCCACCGGCACGGTAATGAGATAACGCGGTTATCCCGGTAAAAGCGATACCCGGGCACGGCAGCATAAGCGGCGTGCGTGACCGCCTCATGATCGGGGACCATCAGGCAGCTATCGGGGGGAACTGGTCTTGGCAGCGTCCGACAGGCATCAGTAAAATCAGGGCCGCAGCGCTGGCTTTACGCATGCCTAACAGCGAGCATCAGGCGGCCTTACCGCATGATCGGCAGGCGTATTCGGACGGATGGCGTTCGGAGCAAGCAAAGACGGAACGGTGGCGGCGTCAGAGATCTGGTGCGCGACAGCGCTTGAGCGACAAAACCAGTCATGCCAATAACCCTCTGACTTATAAGAAGCGGGAACACCGTCAGGGAACGGAGAGTGCTAAAATTTGCGCAATGATTGCATGATTCGTTACGAGGTTCAAGCGAGAATCCTCTGGGTTGAGCTTGCGTTAATGCAAATGTAATGCATTGTTATTTAACAACAAAAATAAAAAACAATATTGACAAAGTGGTATAAATACACGTTTTTTATGCATATTTATTGGGTGGCGATATCGCCACAGGCTCTAGCGCTTCGGGTTCGCTGCCTGAAAATAGAGCAACCGATCGGCTTTGTGACAGAAAGCGATTGACGCCATCCGGCCAATACGGTTTAATGCGCCCCGTTGCCCGGATAGCTCAGTCGGTAGAGCAGGGGATTGAAAATCCCCGTGTCCTTGGTTCGATTCCGAGTCCGGGCACCATATTTAGAGAACCCAGCCTATGGCTGGGTTTTTGCTTTTCAGGGACAGGACTCTCCATCGAACTGCGTTCGATTATTCGGCCAAGGGCCTCACCCTGCGGGCCAGCGCTGAGACCTTGAATACCGAGCAGAAGTCCTCCTGTTCCTATCTCTTTAACCTAAATCTCGGCCTTTATATTCGCAGTCTTAATTGATGCCCGCCCCCTGCCCTGTGTTTACGACACTGTATTATTTCCATTTGCGCCATAACCCGACCTTACTTATTTTCGCCGTCATTTGAATTAATACGCAAACACGGGTTACGCAACAATGCCATTAATGTTTTCATTCTGCGCCTGATAAAAACCCACAGCCAAAAACCGATAAAAACATTAAATAACAATCAATTAAAAAGAACTCCGCCACATAATTCCCTGCCGTTATTAAAAATAAACCAAAAATGCGGTCGGCACTCACCTTGTGATTTTTTGATAAATACCGTCCGTTGCCGCTGCTAATTTACCGACAGGCGTTCTTAAAACATCACATCGGTGAAGATCGTCATATCACCGTAATAGAACGCTTAATTTAGCCTGCTCACCCACTGATATTTTGGCCTTTTTTGGCTCTGGCATTAAACACCCGTTGAGAAAAAACATATGGAATATGGTTTATCAGACAATGGCGAACAGCCGGATCAACATGGCAAGGGCGTCAGCCGCAGAAATGTCTTGCTCGGCCTGGCGTCAACGCTTGTCGCCACCGCATTGGCCGGCGCCCCATTCCTCACGCTGGCGGAACAGCATACCGCCGCGCAAAACCCCCTGCTTTTTGCCCGTTTCTTCGCGCTCTCCCGGCAATTGACAGAACGTCAGGATATTGACCCTGGCCTTTCGGCTCGTATTTTCACTGCGTTGAGCCTCGCAAACCCGCAATTCTCATCACAGGTTGAGCGATTAAGCGCACGCGTGAAGGCCGGACAAAGCGCCGGGCAACTTCAGCAAATCGCCGGCCAACTGGGGCTCTCGGCATTGGTCTCGGCCATCGTCACCGCCTGGTATACCGGTACCGTGGGCCAGGGGGCAAACGCCAGTCTCATCGCTTATAAAGATGCCCTGATGTATCGCCCGGTTAAAGACGCCTTGATTGTGCCCACCTATTGCGGCAACGGCCCGCTTTGGTGGACCGCCGCCCCGCCTGAGGTTAACGCCTTACTGCCCTCTGAGAGCTGAATCATGAAAAAACCGGTATTCACGGCTGATGGCGATGCCTCGGCCGATATTGTCATCGTCGGCTCGGGGATCGTCGGCGGCATGATGGCGGACCAGTTGGCCGGCCAAGGCTATTCCGTGCTGGTATTGGAGGCGGGCCTGCGTATCGATCGCGCGCAGGCCGTCGAAAACTGGCGCAATATGCCGTTTGATAACCGTGCGGGCTCCGATTTTCAAGGCTTGTACCCGCAATCAGCCTACGCCACCGCGCCGCTCTATTTTCCGCCAAACGATTATGTCGCGTTAAGTGGCCCAAGCGCGGACAGCTTTAAGCAGGGCTATTTACGCACCGTGGGCGGCACAACCTGGCACTGGGCGGCCTCCTGCTGGCGCCATCTGCCAAACGATTTCAAAATGAAAACGCTGTACGGGGTTGGCCGCGACTGGCCCATCGCCTATGACGATCTGGAGCCCTACTACTGCCGCGCGGAGGAGGCGATTGGCGTCGCCGGCCCAAACGATCCGGCCAAACAGTCGCCTTCAGCGCGCAGCAAGCCTTATCCCATGGATATGGTGCCCTGGGCCCACGGAGATACGCGCTTCGCCGAAGTGGTCAACCCGCACGGTTACCGCTCCGTACCGATCCCCCAAGGGCGCAGCACGCGACCATGGCAGGGGCGGCCCACCTGCTGCGGCAACAATAACTGCCAACCTATCTGCCCGATTGGCGCCATGTATAACGGCATCCATCACATCGAACGCGCCGAAATGAAAGGAGCGCTCGTGCTGGCGGAAGCGGTGGCGTACAAAATCGATACCGATGGGCAAAATCAGGTTACCGCCGTGCATTGGCTGGACAACCAAAAGCGGTCGCACAAAGCCAGCGCCAGCGCGTTCGTCCTGGCATGCAATGGCATCGAAACCCCGCGCCTGCTGTTGATGGCCGCCAATGCGCAAAACCCGAATGGGATCGCCAACAGCTCCGATCAGGTTGGCCGCAATATGATGGATCACTCCGGCTTTCACTGCACCTTCCTGGCGAAAGAGCCGCTGTGGCCAGGACGCGGCCCGGCGCAGAGCAGCTGTTTGGTCGGCCCGCGCGATGGGGATTTCCGCAAGCATTACTCAGCCAACAAGATGATCCTCAATAACATCAACCGCGTTTTGCCGGCTACGCGTCAGGCCCTGGCGCAGGGCCTGGTGGGGAAAGCGCTGGATGACGAGATCCGCCGCCGCGCGGCGCACGGCGTCGATTTGTCCATCAGTCTGGAACCGCTGCCCGATCCCAATAACCGTCTGACGTTGAGCGCAACGCGCAAAGACGCCCACGGTTTGCCTTGCCCGGACATTTACTATGACGTGGGGGACTATGTGCGAAAAGGGGCTGAAGCGGCGCACCGGCAGCTCAAGCATATTGGCCAATTGTTTGATGCCGATGAATTCACCATCACCACCAGCCTGAATGCCAATAATCACATTATGGGCGGCACCATCATGGGCAACGATGAGAAAAATTCCGTGGTGAACGGCGATTGCCGTGCGCACGATCATCCGAACCTGTGGCTGCCCGGCGGTGGCGCCATCCCTTCAGCCAGCGTGGTGAACAGCACGCTGACGATGGCGGCCCTGGGCCTTAAAGCGGCGGACGATATTGCCCGCAAACTGGCGGTGAAATCATGAGAAAACCTGCAAGGATAGCCTGGCTGGCGCTGCTCCTCGCGGCGGGCGGCGGCTCGGCGTTCGCCGCCGACGAAGGACCGTATTTCAGCGCCGAGCTGATTGAAAAAGGCGAGCGGCTCGCGGTGGCGGCGGACTGCCAGGCCTGCCACACCCAAACGGGAGGCGGCGAGCGATTTGCCGGCGGTTACAGCATCGCCACGCCGGTAGGCGTGATTTACACCACCAACATCACCCCCGACAAGGAAACCGGCATTGGCCGCTACAGCGAAGCGCAATTCGCCCGCGCCGTGCGTGAAGGCATTCGCGTGGACGGCACCCCGCTGTACCCGGCAATGCCTTATACGTCATACGTCAAATTGAACGACGAGGACATTCACGCGCTGTACGCCTACTTTATGAACGGCGTCGCCCCCGTCGTTCAGCACAACAGGCGAACCGAACTGCCCTTCCCCTTTAACCTGCGCTTTATCATGCCGGCCTGGAACAGTTTGTTTCTGGAAGAGGGGCATTTCAGCGCCGACAGCAGCGAAGATGCGCAATGGAACCGCGGCGCCTACCTGGTCAACGGCCCTGGACACTGCGATACCTGCCATACGCCGCGCAACGTGTTACTGGCTGAATACAGCGGGCAACCGCTTTCCGGCGCCATGGTCGGCAGTTGGTATGCGCCCAATATTACTTCCGACCCGATCAGCGGCATTGGCGGATGGAGCCAGGCTGAGCTAATCCAGTATTTGAAAACCGGGCGCGCGGCGGGAAAAAACCAGGCGGCGGGGGGCATGGCGGAAGCGATAGAAAACAGCCTGCAATATTTGTCGGACGACGATCTGGCCGCGATTGCCGCTTACCTGAAAAACAGTCCGCCGATCAGAGATCGACGCGATACGCGGCCGGCAGACAGCTTTGGCAAGCCGTTCAACGTTGAACCCGAGCTGCGCGGCGCGCATCCGCCGACCGCCAACGAGACGGTGATTGACGGCGCCGCCTTGTTTAGCGGCAACTGCGCCAGCTGCCACCAACCCGACGGCAGCGGCAGTCAAAACCAGGCCTATCCATCGCTGTTCAACAACACGGCGACGGGCTCGCGCAATCCCTCCAATCTGATCTCGGCCATTTTGTTCGGCGTCGAGCGCCGCGTCGGGGATCAACATATCCTGATGCCGAATTTCGGCCCGCAATCCTATGTCAATCCCTTGAACGACCAACAGATTGCGGCGATCGGCAACTATGTCTTGCAACATTACGGCAACCCCGCGGCGCATGTCACCGCCGAAGACGTTGCGATCCTCAGACGAGGGGGCCCGGCGCCCTTGCTGGCCGAGATGCAGCCCTATATGGCACCGGGGTTGGGCGGCGGCGCGCTGGCGCTACTGGCCGCCATCGCGTGGCGGGTGCGCAAACGCCGCGGCGCGTGATTCACGCCAATTAAAGCTCCCTACGCTGGCGGCCGCAGGGAGCTTGTCTGTCGGCGCGCAAGGCTCTGATGCCATACGCCAATGATGTGCTAAAAATAGGCCCCGCCGGCGTTTTGCACTATTTTGGTTATGTCTGCCTGTTCATTCTGGGCGGTGCCTCGCTACGACGATAAACCCTGTACACCGTTCGCCTCGGTCACAAAACACAGTCAATCACGCCAGGAGCCCGACCATGAAAAACGCAACGTTCCCCAGCATCGCCAAGTTTTCCTTTCTGTCTTTATTATTGCCGGCCTGGATCACCCAGGCCGCTCCCCCGCAGCCGCAGCCGGGCAGCACCGCGCAAATCGTTTTGATTGGCACCTGGACAGGGGAAAGAGACGGCGATCGGGTTCAGCCGCCCGTTTATCCCAGCCAGGGGATGTATCGGTTGGCGCTCAACGAAGACGGCAGCCTGCTGCCATTGAATCGCATAAAAATGGACAGCCCTTCCTGGATAGTTCTGAGCAAAAATCGCCAATTTGCCTATACCACCAATGAAACTCAGCAAGGCCAAATCAGCACGCTCAGGCTCGGCAAAGACGGCGACCCGCAACGCATCAGCGGCATCGACTCGCAGGGACAAGAGCCGACGCATGCCGCCATCAGTCCAGACGGGCGCTACTTATTGGCCGCCAATTACTCCAACGCCCCCGGGCATGCCAGCGTCATCGTGGCCCCCATTCTCCAGAACGGTGAACTCGGCGAGGTGCTGCAGCGCTTTCCCTTCACCAAGGGCTCAGAGGCCGTTGCCGAGCGGCAAGCCAGCGCCCATATTCACTCCGTCAACTTCACCCCCGACGGGCGCATGATGTACGCCGCCGATTTGGGCGGCGACATCATTCATGCCTTCTTCTACGACGCGGCAAATAAGGCCGCGCCGTTCAGGCTCGCGCCGGATTACGATTTGTCGTTTCCGCCGGGCACCGGCCCGCGACATATGATCTTTTCCGCAAATGGCAGATTCGCCTACGTGATCAGCGAAATGTCGGCGAATATTTTTGCCTACCAGATTAATAACGATCGGTTGGAGAACATCCAGACATTAGCGCTGACGGAAAGCACCCGCGCGGATGCAAAGGGCGGCGGCGGGCTGGCGTTTTCCCCTGACGGAAAATACCTCTATGCGAGCAATCGCCAAAAAACCAACGAAATCGTGGGTTATAAAATTAACCCGGAGAATGGCAAACTCACGCTGATTGGCCGCACGCTTTCCGGCGGAATCGAACCGCGCGCTTTCGCCTTCGATAAAAGCGGAAAGTTTTTGCTAGTCGCCAATGTGTTTAGTAATAACGTTACCGTATTACAACGCGATCTGGATACCGGCGAATTATATGGCAACGGCGTGAGCGTCCAGATAGGTACGCCAACTGACGTTAAATTTATCCACGAGTAAATTATTGCTGCGGCAATCCGTTTGTCGCAGCGCCAACATCGATTCTCTTGCCCACGAGCGCCATACTTTACCCCATTCCCATGGCGTTTAACGCTCAGGTAATGAGAATCATCATCAGCGGCAAAGGAATTATAAAAGAGAAACGCCAAAACAATTCAAACCGGGTTGATATAATGGCGGCTACATTCAGGCAAGTTCCGGCGGCACACGGATATCCTTGCACGTCACGCCGTCGCTGAACCTAAACGAACCTAAACGTCGAACTGTCGGCCAATCGGTTTTTAATTGGCGCTTTTCCAACGTCAACAGGCGCCTCTGTATATAACATGAACATTCACTCATTGAAATTAATGCATATAGGGATAATTTCCCGCCATACAGGCCCGCAAACAACAAAACTGGGCGCATTGGCCGATGTGAAAGCGGATACCCCCATGCCGCCCAGACGCAATAGCTCTCGCATCCAAAAGATAATAACACATTGAATACAATGATAAAAATACCATCAAAACGGCCTAATTTCATAATTTCACTTTAATTTCATCTTTTCAAAAAGCGCTCAATGCCTAATATCATGTTATTTCACCTTCCCAGAATCCCTTTTAACGCTATTCTAAGCAGCGAATACCTGATTCAAGAAACACAAGCCGAACGCAGAACGGCGTATACACGTTAACAGTCAATAGTCGATGCCAATCCCATGCGGCTTATCCTCTTTGCGGAGTGTCGTTTACATGGAATGATGAACGCGGTTTCTAAGATTATTGCTTAAGAATATTAATTAAACACATACGCACGCTTTCGCAGGGACTTTCATGGAAAGAAATACACCCGTAGCCTTTACCTGATGTGCTACCGAATTCTAAACGGGCATTTAAAAATGACGCATTTTTAACCCGCATATCTTTTAATTATTTTTAATTCATGTCGTTTACTTATAAGAAAAAGGCAGCCTGGTTGCTATAAGCCAACCCCTTTGCAGCCGTATTTCTGGGTATTATTCTCATTATACTGGAGCTTATTAATGAATCAGCGTTTCGATATCATCGGTATTGGCCTTGGCCCGTCGAATCTTAGCCTGGCGGCCTTAGGGAGCGAAATCGAGGGATTTACGGGGCAATTCCTTGAGCGCAAACCTCATTTCTCCTGGCACCCGGGCATGATTTTGGCTGACTGCAACATGCAAACCAACTTTTTAAAGGATTTGGTGAGCGCGGTTGCCCCAACCAATCCCTACAGCTTTCTCAACTATCTGGTAAAAAACCGAAAATTCTACCGTTTCCTGACGACCGAACAGCGTACCGCATCGCGTGAAGAGTTCGCCGATTACCTCACCTGGGCCGCAAGCGGGATGGGATCGTTGGCGTTCAATCAAGACGTTCAGCGAGTCGAGTTTGACGATCGGCAACGCCAGTTCGTGGTGACCACCTCACGGGAGGTCTTCCACGCCAGACACGTAAGTATCGGTATTGGCAAGAAAATAAAGTTACCGGATTGCGTGACGGCGCAAAACGATCGCTGTTTCCACGCCAGCGAAATGATGCTGCGCAACCCTAATCTGGCAGGCAAACGCGTGGCGATCGTCGGCGGCGGCCAGAGCGGCGCCGATCTGTTCCTGAATATTTTTAAAGGGGAATGGGGGCAGCCGGAACAACTCGACTGGATATCGCGGCGCAACAATTACAACGCGCTTGATGAGGCGGCCTTTGCCAATGAATATTTCACGCCAGATTACGTCGAGAGTTTCTACTCACTGGACAGCGCGGCCAAGCGGCATATGCTGGCCGAACAAAAGATGACCTCAGACGGCATCACCAGCGAGTCGCTGCTGGCCATCTATCGCGCCATGTACCACCGCTTCGACGTACTGCGCGAGAAATTATGGGTGCGCCTGCTGCCCAGCCGTTCGCTGACGGCCGTAAAACACACGCTGGATAACGCCTACCAACTCGAAACGCGTCATCATCTCGATCACGGCGAGGAAACCTTCAAGGCGGACGTGGTGATCTTTGCTACCGGTTATCAATCGGCGACGCCTGAGTTCCTTGCGCCTCTGGCCCACCGACTGTTGACCACGGCGGACGGCGAGTACCGCATAGCCCCGGACTTTACCTTTGAGTGGGAAGGCCCGGCGGAGAACTGCTTATTTGCGATGAACGCCAGTATGCACAATCACGGCATCGCCGATCCGCAGCTGAGCCTGATGGCGTGGCGTTCGGCCCGCATTCTTAATCGGGCGTTAGACCACCAGCCATTTGATCTGGGAACAACACCGACAGCCATTCAATGGCGCAGTGAAGGCGCGCCACCCGCGTTTTAAGTACAAGAACGTCTTAATCATTGTCACTATGCTTTGATGGAATTACGTATATGAAAAGACAAATAAATAAGTTCATTATGAATCAATTGGCCGTATTGGCCCCCGAATTCAAGGCCAGATTGATCTACAAAAGGGCATTTGGCAAACCGCTGAACTTGCAGGCGCCATCGACCTGGAATGAAAAAATCAATCACCTTAAGTTGAATGACTACAGTAAAAATGCCTTAGTCACTCAATGCGCAGATAAATATGCGGTTAGAGAGTACATCAAGGCACAAGGATGTGAAGAGATCCTTAATGAGCTGTACTTTGCCTGTGATTCGGTACAGGAGATCCCATGGGAAACGCTGCCTGAGAAATTTGTCATCAAGGGAAATCACGGCTCAGGATATAATTTAATTTGCCAGAATAAACAATCGTTGAACATTAAAAGCGCCTCCCAGCTGATCGATGGCTGGATGAAAGACGATTACTGGAAAACCTATGTAGAACTCAACTACAAAGGGATACAAAAAAAGATCATTGGAGAAAAGTATATCGAATCGGCCAATGGTCACGGGCCTGAAGACTACAAAATTTATTGTTTTCGCGGCGTGCCTTACTGCACCTTGCTGTGCGTCGGCAGGGATACCGGGACGCCGAAATATTACTTCTTCGACAAAGATTTCAAGTTCCTTTGCTATAGCGAGGACTGCCTGGCGTTGAGCCAGGAGGAGATAGACGCCTTCGTGAAACCGGAGGGATACGATGAGCTGTTTGAGTATGCCGCTCGCTTGTCGGCGCCCTTCGAGTTCGTGCGCGTTGATTTCTACATCTCTCAGGGCCAAATCATTTTCGGTGAGCTGACCTTTACCCCCTCGGCCGGGCTGGATACGGATATTCTGCCACCGACCGATGTTTTGCTTGGCAAGATGCTGACGCTGCAACAGCACTGATTATCATCAACAAAAGGCGGCGCAATTCCCCTGCGCATCCATCAAACAGGAGATACCGGCCGGCGTTTTCGCAGGCCGCCCGCCGGCATCTCACTGTGGGGCGGCGGGCCGGCACCGCCCCGACGCCTGCGCTTTATCCACTGCGGAGTGGCTTGCACCGCCATCGGGAACGTTCCCCTTTGGGCGACATAACCCCTTGAAAAACAATGGCATTAGAACATTAATAAGAATCGTTTACATATTTATAATAAAATGTTCTATATGTATAGGAAGCTATAATATAAGATACCGGAAAGTTTCCCTGGTGTTGTTGTGTGTCTTTGCCCTATTTTATAGGGCTTTTTTTTCGCTAACACCCATTGATGATTGAGTGTTTTTGCACCCATCAGCAGATTATCCCCTCCCAAAAAACATAATCATTTCTAATTAATCTTAACCCTTCTTATTCCTGACTTGCCAATAATAACAATGAGTTGCTATTAACCCTGCGAAGCATCAGGCGGCCACCGCCTGATCCCGGCCGCACTTCGCCACTGAAATACCCGCCCGAAGGAGAGGTTTTTACTGGGCGCGTACCGATGCTAATATCGGCCTTTTTCGAGGACGCTGCCCCGCATGTTATTGTCTCACCGGCATTTTATCTGCACGCTTCTGGCGCTCGCCATCGGCTTTTGGTTGCCGACTGCCGTGCAGGCCAGGCCCGATCTGGAACGCAGGATCGGCGTGACCGTCGCCGATAGCGACTCTGCGGATTACCGCTTCAGCGATCTGCGCTTCACCTCCGCCGATGGTCAACGGCGTTACCGCGTCCGTATCGCCCAGCCGCGTCGGGCGCCTGCGCCTGACGGCTATCCGACGATTTATTTCCTCGACGGCAATGCGGTGCTGATGGAGCTGAACGCCAGCTTACTGGCCAGATTGGCGACGGCGAAGCGGCCACCGGTGCTGGTGATGATCGGCTATGACAACGATCTGCGCATCGATGCCGCCGGCCGCGCCTACGACTATACGCTGCCTCTGCCGACGGGCATGAAGAAACCGCCGCAGGCGGGCGGGGGCGCGGAGGCCTTCCTGCAATTGATTGAAACGCGGATCAAACCGGCGATCGCCGCCAAACTGGCGGTCGATCAGCAGCGGCAAACGCTATGGGGCCATTCCTACGGCGGGCTCTTCGTTCTGCATACGTTATTCGCCCATCCCGCCGCCTTCCAGCATTATATCGCCGTGGAACCCTCGCTGTGGTGGGGCAACGGCATGATCCTGCAAGAGGCGCAGCAGTGGGCGGAACGGCATCCGACGCCGGCGGCAAGGCTGCAGTTGTGGGTGGGTCTGGCGGAGCGCGAACGCGCGGCCCCGCCCGGCGTGAAGAGCCCTGCACTGCCGGCGAACGCGGCGCAAATGCTGGCGGAACGCCTGGCAAAGCTCGACGGTCTTACCGTCGGCTATCGGGAGTGGCCCGGCTTGGGACACGGCGCCATGCTGGGTGCCGCCATCGAGCCGGCACTGAGCAGCGTGGCATATGAAGACTAAAGGAGGGTATCGACCGCATTTTCATCGGCGGCTCATATCTTCTGATAAGAAGAGCGTTTAATATCTGAGACAGCGCGCAGTCATCGCGGAACGGATGCGCAAAAACAAAGTGGCTCCCCCGTCGGCAAGTTAGCTTGCTCTATCCGGTGGAGCCGTACAGTACTGCAGTTTTCCCGGTGGGGCCCTGGTGAGGCGCAAGTAGGAAAAGATGGTGTTGGCAGGGCATTTCAGCGTTTTAATACTGCCTGTTTCGCTATTTTCTTCACCCTGTGATGCTTACTATAAGCGCCCGCCTGCACGGCGGAAAAGGGTGAAAACCACCCTTGAAATACATTAATAAAAGTGATAATAGAAGCGGTTGGGGCGAAAGCGTCTAGTTCAGATTTGAATAATTAAATCAGGGAATTATATTAAAAATGAATATTAATATCACCGACACACCCAACCCGCAGGATGAAGAGTTCGTTATCGACAGCCTCTGGGCGCACAACCATAAAACCCAGCCCGTAGACATTCACCCGCTGTTCCTGACCGTCACCGACGACAACCAGCAGATCGTCGGCGGTCTGGTCGCACGTACCTGGTGGGGCGGCCTGGAAGTACAGTATCTTTGGGTCGGCGATCAATGCCGCAAAAGCGGTTACGGTCGCCAACTGATGCAGCTGGCCGAAGAAGAAGCCCGCAAGCGCGGTTGCCATATGGCCTACGTCGATACCTTCGATTTCCAGGCCAGAGGCTTCTACGAAAAACTGGGCTACCGGGTCTATGGCGAGCTGGGTGACTATGCGCATCGCCATACCCGCCATTACCTGGCTAAAAGCCTGTAACGCGGCCTGAGCGGCGCAGAGGTGGGTATGGGTTCATCGCATAAAAATAATGAATCTTATTTCAAGGGCCTCATCACCATGATGGAGCACCTGAGCGAGCCCTGGGGCATCAAAGACCAGCTGTCCCGCCACCTCTATATGAACCGCGCCGCTTATCTCTATACCAATACGCCGCTGAATTTCGACGTCGCCGGAAAATATGACCACGAATTCCCCGCCGACTGGGCCGATTCCGCCGCCGACTTTATCGAGCATGACAAGATGACCGAAGCGGCGCGCGATCGGGTCACGGTCATCGAGACGCACTACTGGTATGGCAAGGACAGCCTGACGCCGTTTATCAGCGAAAAGCTGCCGGTCTACAACGATGACAAACAGGTGATCGGCGTGATCTGGAACGCCAAGCCGATGAACAGCCTGTCGCCGCTGAAATACATCAATCAGCAAAAACCCAGCATCTTGACCACCGAAGTTAACAACGAGCTGTTCACCCGCGCCGAGCTCGATGTCATTTTCCTTATGCTGCAGCGATTTACGGTGAAAGAGATCGCCAAAATCTATAACGTCAGCAATAAGACCATCGAAAACCGCATTTATAATATTTACCAGAAGGCCAACGTGCATACTCAGCAACAGTTTGAGGAGTATTGCAAATACGCCAACCTGGATAACTACATTCCCGATCGCCTGATAACCAAGGGCATTCAGTTTATTTGAACCGCAAGGAAGATCTCACCGTGATAAAGATCGAAGATTATCCGCTCACCCGGGTGCCGCAGGATAAAAGAGTCTCGTTTTTAAGCGTGGCCATCGTGCATATGGGCATGCTGACCGCGTTGGACCAGTTCATGCTCGGCGCCGTGCTCGGCAACTCCATGACGCTGATTGACGCCTTCACCGCCATTTTCGTCGGCAGCCTGATCTTCGGCGTGGTGACCTATGGGCTTGGGATGGCGGGCATGCGCGAAGGGATTTCTGGCAGCCTGCTGGCGCGCTGGTGCGGCTTTGGCCGCCTGGGCTCGGTGCTGATCGGCGTGGTCGTGGCCGTCAGCCTGCTGGGTTGGTTCGGCATTCAAAACGCCATTTTCGCCAAGTCGCTCGATTTCGCGCTCGGCAATAAGCTGGGCTTTGGCCTGGCCGCCGGGCTCTCGGGCACGCTGTTGACCATCCTGGTGGCATTCGGCTTCAAGGCGTTGCGCATCGCCGCCCGTATCGCGGTGCCGATGTTCATTATGCTGGTGGCCTATATTTCAGTGACCGCGCTTTCCGGCCATAACCTGCAGGAGATCATCCAGCTGGCGCCGCCGGGTGAACCATTGACCATCAGCGCCGGCATCACCATCGTCGTCGGCGGCGCCATCGTGGCCAGCCTGATGACGCCCGATCTGACCCGTTACTCCAAAAACGGCAAACACGTGCTCGGCGTTACGATCTTCACCATCGTCGCCGGCGAGTTCGTGGTGAATGGCCTGGCTATCCTGATCGCCAAAACCCTGGGCACTGCGGATGTGGTCACCATCATGTCGCAAGCGGCCGGCGGCGCCGGTTTGCTGGTGGTGGTGTTTTCCACCCTGCGCGTCAACGATCTCAACCTGTACTCCTCTTCGCTGGGCATCGTCAACGCGGTGGAAGGCATCACCGGCAAAAAGCTGAAGTACACCTACACCACGTTGGCGATCGGTATTCTGGGCACCACGCTGTCGGTGCTGGGCATTCTCGACCGCTTCGTCGACTTCCTGACGGTGCTTGGCGTGGTCTTCCCGCCCATTATCGGCATCATGCTGGTGGACTATTACCTGCTGCGCAGCCACCGCAAAATCCTGGACGAGAGCCGCCGTACGGGCCAGTTGCCGAACGAAACCCCAACCATCGGCTGGGCGGCGATCGTCGCCAGCATCGCCGGCGGCGCCGTTGGCCTGGCGACCGAATGGGGCGTACCGACCATCAACTCACTGGTGGCCGCCAGCCTGCTGTATTGGGTGCTCAAACTGGCCTTCAGTCGGGCGCAAAAACCCCTGGCCTCGCAGAAGTCGCTCTGATTTTCGCACAGGCGTTAACGCACTCCTCCGATGATGGGGGAGTGTTTTATTGCTCGCAAAGTGCGGAGTTCAGCGCAAAGGAATAGGCCGATCGCGCAGACAAACGGCCGTGGTGATGAGGGTCCCTGGTGTCGGTAGCAAGCTATCCATTATGCTCAGAGTGCGGGAACATCCCCCTCTGAGCTTTTTATTATAAAAGTCGTTAGCTTCAGTGTTTTGATCGTAAAGAAAAACTTCAGCTTGCATGAACAGTAGCCCATGAAATCGCCTTTGGTCAACATAAAAGTGAACATAAAATTGGCTTTTGTGTTCACTTTTCCATAAGCAAAAGCTAATCAATTGATTTGCACAGCTTTATCATTTCCCCAAACCGCCTTCCGCATCCACGTCGCCCGCCCCCCGCCAAGCCGCTGACAGAAAGCAATAATTAACGAAAATAATCAGTCTGTTATCCTATTTCCTGCGCCTTTTTATCTGGACAACGCCAACGCGTAAGATATAGTGAAGCCAGCGTAATGTTTGTAAGGACAGCCTATGAAAACCCCCAACGCACAGCGCAAAATCAACATCATTAAAAATATTGAATATCTAATGCGTACCCGCGGTGAAACCAAGGCTTCCTTTTCCAACCGCAGCGGCCTGACGCGCACTACCCTATACAAAATTCTTGATGGAAGAGTGAACAACGTTCAGCAATCCACCGTTAATCGGATTTCAGATTTTTTCGGTGTCTCCTGTGAAGAGATCGAAGACTACGATCTGGAAAAACTGGAGCTGCTCAACGAAACGTTGTCCACCGAAGGCAACAAGAACCCTTCCGCCATTCCTGTGATCCCGCAGTCGCGCTATCTGGCCGTCTCGCAGCGCAAGATCGGGCAACTGGTCACCGAGTTTCCTTTGACTTATTTCTTCGGCGATGAGTCGAACATGTTGGCAATGAAAATAGAGACCGAAATTAAAGGGTCATTCATTCCGGGCGAAGTCATTATCATCAAACGTCCGCCGGTACTGATTTGCGATTCACCTTTGCTGTATCACTCGGGAAAAAGCGGCTTCTTTGTGGTTGACGACAAAGACAGCGAAAGCATGGACAAACGCCTTCAGGAGACGGTGCAATTCCTGGGTTATATCGTTGGAGAAAGGTTATAAATGGAACCGAATCAGAAGTTCAAGCTGTTGGGCTTCACCCGACATGGCACCATCGCGGCCAATGTCATGGTATTGGCCACCGGCAAAACCATTACCATGGGGCTCAATGAGCTGGCCGACAGCGAAATATCGGAAGATCTGAGCCGGCACGAGCTGCAGGCGCTGTACCGTAAACTCTACGGCGACAATCAACAAAAAACCGCCTATGAGCTCAGCGATCGCCATGAACGTTCCTGGTACGCCTACCTGATTATTACCGTGGCGCTCAGCGTGATTTATATCTTCTCGACGCTGTGCGGCGTCAAGCCGATCCAAATTCCGGTGCTGAATCTCATCACGCCGCCGGCGATCTTCATCTATCCGCTCACGTTCATCCTGGTGGACATTCTCAACGAGTTCTATGGGTTGCGGCTGGCCAGACGCACCATCATCATCTCGTTCATCGCCAACCTGACCTTCGTTCTCGGCGTCTGGGTGACAACGCTGGTGCCGAGCATTCCACAGTGGGAGTACAGCGAGACCTACAACGGCATCGTGCACAGCATCATGGCGGTGCTGGTGGCCTCTTCGGCGGCCTATCTGATCTCCGAGAACGTCAACTCCTATCTGCTTTGCAAGATCAAGGAGTTGACCAACTCCCGCTACCTGTTCGTGCGCGTGATCACCAGCACCGTAATCGCATCGGCCATCGACAGCGTGGTGTTCTGTACGCTGGCGTTCTACAACGTGCTGAGCTGGGACATCATCAAAACCATGATCCTGTCTCAGTTCCTGATCAAGGTGGTTTACGCCCTGCTGGGCGTCGGGCCGATTTACGCCACCCGCAGTCTGTTTAACCGCTACATCAATACCGAACAAGCAAAGGGCAATGAATATGCATATCCAAAAGCAAGATAAGATCACCCATCTTGGCGCGAACTCCGATTATCCGGACCAATATGCTCCCGCATTGCTCGAAGCCTTGCCGCGCGCACGCGGCCGCGATCTGATCGGCGTGGACGAACGGCAGCTGCCGTTCAGCGGCTTTGATCTGTGGACCGCCTTCGAGTTGTCGTGGCTCAACGGCAAGGGCAAACCGGTGGTGGGCATCGGCGAATTTACCTTCCCGCACTCCTCTTCCAACCTGATCGAATCCAAATCGTTCAAGCTGTATCTCAACAGCTTCAACCAAACGCGCTTCGACAGCGTGGAACAGGTGAGCGCCGCCATGCAGAAGGATCTGTCGCAGGCGGCCAATGGCCAGGTCACCGTCAAGCTCTATCCGGGTCTGGAAGGTTATCCGGCGCAGATCGATCGTCTGCCGGGCATCAACATCGACGATCTGGATATCGCGGTCGACGACTTCGCCTTCAAACCGGAATACCTGAGCGGCGCGGCCGATCAAGGGGAGCACGTAGCGGAGACGCTGTCTTCCAATCTGCTGAAATCCAACTGCCTGGTCACCAACCAGCCGGACTGGGGCAGCGTGGCTATCCGCTATGAAGGCCGCAAAATCGATCGCGAAAGCCTGCTGCGCTACCTGATCTCCTTCCGCCAGCACAACGAATTCCACGAGCAGTGCGTCGAGCGCATTTTCAACGACATCAAGCAGAGCTGCCGCCCGGAAAAACTCAGCGTGTTCGCGCGTTACACCCGCCGCGGCGGCCTGGACATCAACCCCTTCCGCAGCGATTTCGAAACGGCGCCGACGCTCGGCCGCCTGATCAGACAGTAAGCCTCATCCCCAATGCTCCCGCCAGGGAGCATTGTTTCTCTCGCTTTCATCTCCCTGTTATTTTTCGCCATTATCGTCGTCAGCGGCTATCTTCAAAGCACACTGACGGAGATTAACGACGCATGCCTGACCTTTCTCGCAGAGACATCCTGCGGGCTGCCGCCATCGGATCGGCGTTCTCGCTGTTGCCCGCCTCGATTCGCAAAGCGCTGGCCATTCCCGCCAATAACCGCACCGGCACCCTGCGCGACGTCGAACACGTGGTGATCCTGATGCAGGAGAACCGCTCTTTCGATCACTACTTCGGCACCTTGCCGGGCGTGCGCGGCTTCAGCGATCGATTTACCATTCCACTGCCCGGCGATCGCCTGGTCTGGCAGCAACAGGGCGCTGAACGGCTGGTGCTGCCCTACCATCTGGACAGCAAACGCGGCAACGCCCAGCGCGTCACCGGCACGCCGCACTCGTGGGTGGATGAGCAAGCCGCCTGGGATCACGGCCGCATGAGCGCCTGGCCCACCTACAAAACGCCGGCCTCGATGGGCTACTACCGCCAGCAGGAGCTGCCGTTCCAGTTCGCGCTGGCCAACGCCTTCACCCTGTGCGATGCCTATCACTGCTCCATCCACGCCGGCACCAACACCAATCGGCTGTTCCACTGGACCGGCACCAACGGCCCGTCCGCCGCCGACGTGGCGGTAGTGGTCAACGAATGGGACAGCCCCGGCCCGGCAGAGATCGGCTACCGGTGGACCACCTATCCGGAACGGCTGGAGGCGAGCGGCGTCAGTTGGAAGGTGTACCAATTCCTGCCGGACAACTTTACCGACAACCCGCTGGCGGGCTTTCGCCAATACCGCGCCGCCAGCATTCAGGTGGGCAACCCGGCTCGGCCGCCAAAAGACTTCAACGCCTTCGTGCCTTATCGCGACGAGCTCAACGCGACCGCGCCGCTGTACAAAGGTAACGGCAACACCCTGCCGGCCGCCGACGGCAACGATCTGGACGCCATGCTGGCCGGATTCCGCACCGACGTGCAGCAGGGCAAACTGCCGCAGGTCAGTTGGATCATCGCGCCGGCGGCCTATTCGGAACATCCCGATCCCTCCAGCCCGGTGCAGGGCGGCTGGTTCACGCAAGAGATCCTCAACGCGCTGACCGACAACCCGGAGGTGTGGAGTAAAACCGTGCTGCTGGTCAACTACGACGAAAACGACGGCTTTTTCGATCATATGCCTTCGCCTTCCGCGCCGTCGCTGCGCGAAGACGGCAGCTTCGCCGGTAAATCGACGGTGCCGTTCGATACCGAGATCTTCCAGCACGTGGCGCCGCCCGGCTCGCAGGACCAGCCGCCGCCGGACGGCCGCATCTACGGCCCCGGCCCGCGGGTGCCGATGCTGGTGCTGTCGCCCTGGAGCCGCGGCGGCTGGGTCAATTCGCAGGTCTTCGATCACACCTCGGTGCTGCAATTCCTGGAAAAGCGCTTTCAGGTGCATGAACCCAACATCAGCGCCTGGCGCCGCGCGGTGTGTGGCGATCTCACCTCGGCGTTCAACTTTGTCGATCCTAACGGCGAAGCATTGCCGAGCCTGCCCGCCACCAGCCGCCACGCCGCCGACGGTCTGCGTCAACGCCAGGAGCAGCTGCCGCAGGTGCCGCTGCCGCCGCCCGCCCGCCAGCGTTTGCCACACCAACGCCGCCTGGCGCGCCCTTCTCGCGCACTGCCCTATCAGCTGCACGTCGAGGCTAGCGTCGCGGCCGCGCAGCGGCGCATAACGCTGAACCTGTTCAATACCGGCGAGCAAGGGGCGGTGTTTCACGTCTACGACCGGCGAGATCTGACGCAGATCCCGCGCCGCTATACCGTCGAGGCCGGCAAGGCGGTCAGCGACGACTGGCAGACGGAGGACGAGTACCATCTGTGGCTGCTCGGCCCCAACGGTTTTCATCGTGAAATGCGCGGCGCGCTGAGCCGGCCGCAGCCGGAAGTGCGTTTGCGCCCGACGGGCCGCAGCCTGCTGCTGCAGTTGGATAACCCGGGTGCCGAAACGGTGACGGTCACTCTCGACCGCTGCCCTTACATGCAACAAGGCCCGTGGCCCATCACGCTGCCTGCGGGCGGCAGCCACCGCCAAACGTTTGACGCCCGCGCCAGCGGCGGTTGGTATGATCTTGCGCTGCACAGCGCAGGAGGCTGGCGGCGCCGCCTGGCGGGCCGACTGGAGGATGGCGAACACAGCGTCAGCGACCCGCTGATGGGCCAGGAGTAGCCTATCGACAGCGAAGAGGTTCAAAAAGCGAAAGGATATCGCTTATCATTGCGTTCTCGTTCCTAGCCGATTACTCAAGGATCTCCATGTCCGCTGTTCTTATCGCCAAAGCCGGTCGCTGGCTGGCCGCCTGCGTTTTGCTGTTGGCCGGCGCCGCTCAAGCCGCGCCGATCGTCGTTACCGATGTCGCCGGCCGTCAGGTTACGCTGCCGCAACCGGCCAAGCGCGTTATCCTGGCCGACGCCCGCGCGCTGTTGGCGCTGAATATTCTGCATCCGCAGGAGCCGCTGAAAAACATCATCGCCTGGGACAACTCGCTGAAGGTCAAAGCGCCGGATCTGGTTGAGGCCTATGCGAAAAAATTCCCGCAGGTCATGCAAATCCCCACCTTCGACAACCCCTACACCAGTGACTTCAGCGTGGAGAGCGCGGTGGTGCGCCAACCGGACCTGATCATTTTCGACATCGGTCTGCTGAGCAAATTGAAGGACAGCGGCGTACTGACCCAGCTGGAAAAAGTCGGCATCCCGGTGCTGATCATCGATTTCCGCCAGCAGCCGCTGACCAACACCGTCGCCAGCATGGCGCTGTTGGGCAAAGTGTTTGACGAGCAGCCCAACGCCGACGCCTTTATCCGCTTCTATCAGCAACGCCTCGAGCTGGTGCGCCAGCGCGTCGCCACGCTGAAACCGGAGCAACGCCCCAGCGTCTTCATCGAACGCAGCGCCGGCATCAAAGGCGAGCAGTGCTGCAATACCTTCGGCAAAGGCAGCTTCGGGCAGTTTATCGATACCGCCGGTGGCGACAATATCGGCAGCAAACTGTTTTCAGACATGGGCGGTGAAGTGAACGTCGAACAGGTGATCGCCAGCAATCCGGATTTCTATCTGCTGACCGGCGCCGACTGGAGCCGTGGCCATCGCGGTACGCTGGCCGTGCCGCTGGGCTACACCACCGATATGGCCACCAGCCAAAAGAAACTGGCGCATCTGCTGGATCGCACCGGCATTAACGTGTTGAAAGCGGTGAAAGAAAAACGCGTGATGGCGATTTATCATCAATTTTACGACACGCCGCTCAACTTTATCGCGGTCGAGGCGATCGCCAAATTCCTGCACCCGGCGCTGTTTAAAGATATTGATCCGCAAGCGGATATCGAAAGCGTGCACCAGAAATTCACCGCGCTGGATTACAGCGGGGTCTTCTGGCTTACGCCGCAATAATCCCCGCCAGGGCCCGCCAACCGGGCCCTGCTACCGGCATCCTTCATGTAGTTACCCGCTTAACTATTCCATAACAATTCTATTTACTTGCCAATAATTATCATTAAGATTGTCGTTTCTAAAAAAACACATCCGGGTCTGAAACTTCTAAGGCATTATTATGTCAATTCTTTTTCGCCTCTCCCTGCTGGCGACCTCTATCGCCGTTGCTTTCCCCATCCTTGCTGCTGATAACTCATATCAAAACGATGCCGATACGGTAACCGTCGTCGGCAACTGGCTGGACAACCCTGATACCAGTTCGGTGCTGCTCAACCATCCGGGCGCGCGATCCATCGTCACTCAGCAGCAGATGCATGAGCAAGGCGACCAAACCATCGCCGACAGCCTGCGCGGTGTGCCCGGCGTGCAGGTGCGCGACAGCAACGGCACCGGCGGCAG
Source organism: Serratia sp. ME47 (assembly GCF_903970925.1). NCBI lineage: Bacteria > Pseudomonadati > Pseudomonadota > Gammaproteobacteria > Enterobacterales > Yersiniaceae > Serratia > Serratia sp. ME47. Next base: position 304,027 of record NZ_CAJCKE010000002.1, read on the forward strand.
CGACATTTCGCTCAACGTCGGCGTGCGCGGCCTGACCTCACGCCTTTCTCCGCGATCCACCATTCTGATGGACGGCGTTCCGTTGGCCGTCGCGCCTTACGGCCAGCCACAGCTGTCGATGGCACCGCTGTCGATCGGCAACCTGCAATCGGTTGACGTGGTGCGCGGCGGCGGCGCGGTGCGTTACGGGCCACAAAACGTCGGCGGCGTGATCAACTTCGTCACCCGCGACATTCCAAAAGCGTTTGGCGGCACCGCCGGCGTGCAAACTCAGGGCGCCAGCCACGGCGGCCTGAAGACCCTGACCAGCGCCTCGGTGGGCGGCACCGCAGATAACGGCTTCGGCGCCGAGCTGCTTTACTCCGGCCTGCACGGCCAGGGCTACCGCGACAACAACGACAACACCGACATCGACGATTTCATGCTGAAAACGCGTTATGCGTTCACCGATCGTGACGAACTGCTGGCCAATTTCCACTACTACGACGCCAAAGCCGGCATGCCGGGCGGGCTGAGCAGCGCGCAATACGCGCAGAACCCGTTCCAGTCCACGCGTCCCTGGGACCAGTTCGAAGGCCGCCGCAAGGATATGTCGTTCAAATACAAACATCAGGAAGACGACAAACAGTTCGAAGTGTTGACCTACTTCACCGACAGCTACCGCGGCAGCAACATCGAGTCGGAAGGCACCGGCAAAAATGCCGGGTTGCGGCGCATGGTGTCCTATCCGCGCCACTATTCGACCTGGGCGATCGAACCAAGCTATTCGCAGCTGTTTCGCTTCTGGGATATGGCGCACGAGATCACCCTCGGTTACCGCTACCTGAATGAAACCATGGATGAAAAGGCGTCGCGTTCGGCCTGGTATAACCCGGCGAATGTCGGCGCCACGCCGGATACCCCGGACTATTACCAGCACACCTCCGGCGGCACCGCAGCCAACGCGTTCTATATCGACGATACCATTAACGTCGGCAACTGGACGGTCACGCCGGGCCTGCGTTATGAAAGCATTCGCACCCACGTGGACGATTCATTCAACAACATCAGCCGCGAGAAAAGCTACAGCGAACCGCTGCCGTCATTGAACGTGATGTACCACCTGTCCGACGCCTGGAAACTGTTCGCCAACGCCAACACCTCGTTCGGCAGCATGCAGTATTTCCAGCTGACCAAAGGCGGCAACGGCAACCAGCCTGCGCCGGGGCTGACGGCGGAAAAAGCGCATACCTATGAGTTCGGCACCCGCTACGACGACACCGTGGTCAAGGCCGAAGCCACGCTGTTCTATATCGACTTCGATAATCAGCTGCAATACATCAGCAACGATGTGGGCTGGACCAACATGGGCGCCACCAAGCACAAAGGCATCGAGTTGGCGCTCAGCTACGATCTCAGCGAGCTGAACCGCGCGCTGGACGGCGCCAGCGTCTACACCAGCTATACCTACACCAAGGCCAGCACCGACAAGGGCGACTTCGCCGGTAAAGACCTGCCGTTCTACTCGCGCCAGGTCTATACCGTCGGCACGCGCTACGCCACCGGCAACTGGGTATGGAATCTGGACGGTTACGCGCAGTCCAAACAGCATTCGCCGGGCACCGGGCCGGAGTACGTCACGCAGGAAAGCGCCGATGGTCAATTCGGCAATATCGCCGGTTACATGGTGTGGAACATGCGCGGGGAATATAATTTCGGGCCGCAGCTATCGAACCTGACGCTGGGCGCCGGGGTGAAAAACCTGTTCGATCAGCGCTACTTTACCCGCTCCAACGACAATAACTTCGGCAAGTACGTCGGTGAACCGCGCAACTTCTTCGTGCAGGGTTCCGTCGCATTCTGACCCCCAGCGCCCACTACAGGCGCTTCGCTCATCCATACCGCCCGCTCGCATCGCGGGCGGTATTTCCTGCGCCTGACCCGCCCTATTTTTTGATCTTGCTCACTCCCCAAACGCCTGACGCATTATTTCATTGCTTTGCTAAACCGGTTCTTCTATTTTAGCCACCCATCAGACATCGGTAGAAACAGGGATTAAGCATGGCGAATCGCGTATGGGTGCTGGGCGACGCAGTGGTCGATTTGGTGCCAGAAAATTCAAACAGTTATCTTAAATGCCCCGGCGGCGCGCCGGCTAACGTGGCGGTGGGCGTCGCCCGCTTGGGCGGCGACAGCGCCTTTATCGGCCGAGTGGGGCAAGACAGCTTCGGCGCCTTTCTGCAGCAGGTGCTGAGCGAAGAAGGGGTAGATATTGACCATATGCTTTCGGATCCCGAACACCACACCTCCACGGTAGTGGTGGATCTCGATCAGCACGGTGAACGCTCATTCACTTTCATGGTACAGCCCAGTGCCGATCTGTTTTTACAGCCTGACGATCTGCCGGCCTTCCAACGCGGCGAGTGGCTGCATCTCTGCTCCATCGCGCTGTCGCAGGAGCCCAGCCGCAGCGCGGCCTTTACGGCAATGGAAAATATTCGGGCGGCCGGCGGGCGGGTCAGTTTCGATCCCAATATCCGCGAAGAGATCTGGCACCAACCGGAAGCGCTGCGCCCCTGCCTGCAAAAGGCGTTGCTGCTGGCGGACGTGGTGAAACTGTCGCGCGAAGAGCTGGTTTTCATCAGCCATCTTGACGATGTGGAGAACGGCATCCGCTGGATGATGCAAACCTACCCGTTGCGCCTGTTGCTGGTCACGCTGGGCGGCGACGGCGTCTACGTGCATGACGGCCAACGGCTGCGTCATTTCCGCGCGGCGCCTGTCGTGCCGGTCGATACCACCGGCGCCGGCGACGCGTTTGTCGCCGGGCTGTTAGCGGCGCTGGCGCGCCTTCACGCTTTGCCGCAAGAAGCGCAATGGCCGGCGATTATCGCCCAGGCTCAGGCCTGCGGCGCGTTGGCCACCACCGCCAAAGGCGCCATGACCGCCCTGCCGCGCGCCGAAGAGCTCGCCGCTTTTCTGCGCTGATCCTCTGCATCCACGGCGATCCCCTGGGCGCCGTGGTCTTTTAACCCCACGATTTGCGCACTCGATCACAATAGCTGAATCGGGTTAGCAAACTTGATTGCCAGTCCGCTTCTCGATCGTTATCTTTCGCCATGAAAAACCGGTTTAGCAATTTAGCAAAAAATAATAACAACCCTTCCCGGATGATAGACGATGATGAAAAAACTCAGCTATTTGGCGATAACAACAGGGCTTTTCCTCTCCACTTCTGCCGCTGCGGCCTCCGGCGACGGCAGTATCGAGGCGCGTCTTAACGCGCTGGAACAACGTCTGGCGCAGGCGGAACAGCGCGCCGCTCAGGCTGAAACCCGCGCCACGGCGGCGGAACGCCGGGCGCAACAGCTGGAGCAGCGTACCGCCAGCACCGAGCGGCAAACCGCGCGGGTCGCGCAACGCGCCACCGCGCTGGAAACGCAATCCCCCGCGACCGGCGCGCTGAAACTGAACGGCTTTAACGATCTGAAGCTCTACGGCGACGTGGAGTTCAATCTGGACGGCGCCAGCCGCAGCGGCCAACTGACGTCGTTGAAAGGCAGCGATCACAAGGATTGGAAACCCGGCAACAAAGAGCGCTGGGATATCAACGGCCGCATTCTGGTGGGGCTGGACGGCTATCGCCGCAATCCGGACGGCAACTTCTCCGGTTTCAGCGTCCAGCCGCTGGCGGACATGACCGGCAAAATGAACCTGGACGACGCCGCTTTCTTCTTCGGCAATGAAAAGAACTGGCAAACCAAAATCGGCCGCTTCGAAGCCTACGACATGTTCCCGCTGAATCAGGACACTTTCATTCAGTATTCAGGCAACACCGCCAACGATCTTTACGCTGACGGCTTTGGCTATATCTATATGATGAAAGAAGGCCGTGGCCGCAGCAGCAGCGGCGGAAACCTGATGTTGAGCAAATACGCCGGGGATGTCTATTTCGAACTGAACACGCTGGTGGAAGACGGCACCTCGCTGTTCCAGGACAACAGCTACCACGGCAATGCGCTGAACAATAAGAAAAACGTCGCCTATTTGCGCCCGGTGATCGCCTGGAAGAAAGAGGCCTTCAGCATCGCGGCGGCGATGGAAAGCAACGTGGTGAATAATGCCTACGGCTATCAGGACAGCCAGGGCCGCTTCGTCGATCAATCCAAGCGCAACGGCTACGGCATGACCATGAGCTGGAACACCAACGCGGCCGATCCGGATAACGGCGTGGTGGCCAACCTGAGCACCGCCTACCTGGACGCCGCCGGCGAGCAGGACTTGACCGCCGGCGTCAACGTGCTGTGGCGGCGCTTCGAACTGGGTTATATCTATGCGCACAACAACATCAAAGAGTTCAATACCGCCGGGATCGCCGCCGATATCCACAATCCGCTCAGCGAGCCGGGCAACTACGACATCCACACCGTTCACGCGTCGTATCAGATACCTAACATTATGAATATGAAGAATTTCAATGTGTATTTAGGCGCCTATGTTTCGCTGCTGGAAGCCAACGCCGAGAACAAGATCGCCAACGGCGACAACGACCAGCGTTACGGCGTGCGCGCCAGATTCAAGTATTTCTTCTGACATCGATGAACGTATTTCCGCCGCGCAGAGCGCGGCGGCATTTTAATTCAGCAAGGGGACAACATGGACATTACCGCAACCGCCAACGCGCTGTTGCCGCTGCTCGGCGGTAAAGAGAACATCGCCAGCGCCGCCCACTGCGCCACGCGCCTGCGCCTGGTGCTGGTGGACGACAGCAAGGTGGACAAAGAGGCCATCGGCAAACTGGACGGCGTCAAAGGCTGCTTCAGCAACGCCGGTCAGATCCAGGTGATCTTCGGCACCGGGCTGGTCAACAAGGTGCATGCGGAATTCATCAAGGCGGCGGGCGTCAGCGAATCCAGCAAGGCCGAAGCCGCCGATATCGCGGCGAAAAAGCTCAACCCGCTGCAGCGCATCGCCCGCCTGCTGTCGAACATCTTCGTGCCGATCATCCCGGCCATCGTCGCCTCCGGCCTGCTGATGGGGCTGCTCGGCATGGTGAAAACCTATGGCTGGGCGGATGCCGACAGCGCGCTGTTCGTGATGCTGAACATGTTCAGCTCGGCGGCGTTCATTATCTTGCCGATTCTGATCGGTTTCACCGCCGCCCGCGAATTCGGCGGCAACCCCTATCTGGGCGCCACGCTCGGCGGCATTCTGACGCACCCGGCGCTGACCAACGCCTGGGGCGTCGCCGGAGGGTTCCATACCATGAACTTCTTCGGTCTGGAGATCGCCATGATCGGCTATCAGGGCACGGTATTTCCGGTGCTGCTGACGGTGTGGTTCATGAGCCTGTTGGAAAAACGCCTGCGCAAGGTGATCCCCAACGCGCTGGATTTGATCCTGACGCCGTTCCTGACGGTCGTGATCTCCGGGTTTGTCGCCCTGCTGTTTATCGGCCCCGCCGGCCGGGCGCTGGGCGACGGCATCTCCTTCGTGCTCAGCACGCTGATCGCCCATGCCGGTTGGTTCGCCGGCCTGCTGTTCGGCGGCCTCTATTCCGCCATTGTCATCACCGGCATCCATCACAGCTTCCACGCGGTGGAGGCCGGGCTGCTCGGCAACCCCAACATCGGCGTCAACTTCCTGCTGCCGATTTGGTCGATGGCCAACATCGCTCAGGGCGGCGCCTGCCTGGCGGTGTATTTCAAAACGCGCGATGCCAAAATCAAAGCCATCGCGGTGCCTTCAGCCTTTTCCGCCATGCTCGGCATCACCGAGGCGGCGCTGTTCGGCATCAACCTGCGCTTCGTGAAACCGTTCCTGGCGGCGCTGGCGGGCGGCGCGCTCGGCGGCGCCTGGGTGGTGGCCAATCATGTCGGCATGAACGCGGTCGGGCTGACGGCGATCCCCGGCATGGCGATCGTGCAGGCCAGTTCGCTGGTCAGCTATATCATCGGCCTGGCGATCGCGTTTGGCAGCGCCTTCGCCCTCTCCCTGCTGCTGAAATATAAAACGGACGCGCAATGATGGAGGAGCTCAGCTTAATCAAACAGGCAATGCGGGCGGTCATGAACGGCCTGCCACTCGCGCTGCGCGATCCGCACCGCCCGGCCTGGCATCTGGCGCCCAGCGTTGGCCTGCTGAACGATCCCAACGGCTTCATTCAGCACAACGGCGTTTATCATCTGTTCTATCAATGGAATCCGCTGGGCTGCGACCATCGCAACAAGTGCTGGGGACATTGGCAGTCGACCGACTTGCTGCGTTGGGCGCATCAGCCGATCGCCCTGGCGCCGGGCGCCTGTTACGACAGCCACGGCTGTTACTCCGGCTCAGCGGTGGTGGCGGAAGACAAAATCACGCTGATCTACACCGGCAACGTGAAATTCCCCAACGGCTCACGCACCGCTTACCAGTGCCTGGCTCAGGAAAGCGATCGGGGCGAGTACCGCAAACTCGGGCCGGTGCTGCCGCTGCCGGCGGGCTACAGCGGGCACGTACGCGATCCGAAAGTGTGGCGTCATCAGAATGCGTGGTACATGGTGCTCGGCGCGCGGGACTTGCAGGATCGCGGCAAGGTGCTGTTACTGCGCTCCGCCGATCTGCGCGGCTGGCTCGGCGCGCGGGACTTGCAGGATCGCGGCAAGGTGCTGTTACTGCGCTCCGCCGATCTGCGCGGCTGGCAACCGCTGGGCGAGATCGCCGGTTCCGGCCTGAACGGCTTAGGCGAATTCGGCTACATGTGGGAGTGCCCGGATCTGTTCTCGCTGGACGACGCCGACGTGTTGATCTGCTGCCCGCAGGGGCTGGCGCCGCAGCCGGAACGCTACCTCAATCGCTATCAGGCCGGTTATCTGATCGGCAAGCTGGATTACCGCCAGGCGGCCTTCCGTCACGGCGAATTCCGCGAACTGGACGCCGGCTTCGAGTTTTATGCGCCGCAGACGACGCTGGCGGAAGATGGCCGCCGCTTGCTGTTCGGCTGGATGGGCGTGCCCGAGCAAGATGAAGAAGCCCATCCGACGCGACGCTACGGCTGGATCCACACCATGACCTGCCCGCGCGAGCTGTCGCTGCGGCATGGCCGCCTCCAGCAGCGTCCGGCGCGCGAGCTGCAACAGCTGCGCGGCGAACGAACATGCTGGCAGGGCCGCGCCGATGACGCCCCCGCCTGCGCGCTGGGGGCCGCGGAGCTGCAGTTGGCGCCACAGGGCGCGTTCAACGCCGCCTTTGGCGACGCAATGACGCTGAACTGGGACGGCGAAAGGCTGCGGCTGACGCGCGCTTCCCTGGCCGACGGCCAGCCGGAGCACCGTTACTGGCGCGGCCCGGTCACGCATCTGCAGCTGCTGTTCGATCGTTCCAGCGTGGAGATCTTCATCAACCGCGGCGAGGCCGTGATAAGCGCGCGCTACTTCCCGGCCATTGAGCCGCAACTGCGGCTGTCCGGAAACGCGCCGCTGGCGTTGGAATACTGGCCGCTGACGCCATGCATGCTAGAATGACGCATCCTCCGATGACTTCAGATGGCGTCAGTGAAAAAAAATAAACGTATTACCATCAGTGACATCGCCACGCTGGCCGGGGTGTCGAAATCGACCGCCAGCCTGGTGCTGAACGGCCGCAGCAAGGAATACCGGGTGTCCGACGACACCCGCGACCGCATTCTGGCGCTGGCGCACGAGCACCATTATCAGCCCAGCATCCACGCCCGCTCCCTGCGCTCCAACCGCAGCCACACGCTGGGGCTGGTGGTGCCGGAGATGACCAACTACGGCTTTGCGGTGATTTCACGCGAGCTGGAAACGCTGTGCCGCGAAGCCGGCCTGCAGCTGTTGATCGCCTGCACCGATGAAAACCCGGCGCAGGAGATGATGGCGGTGAACAGTCTGGTACAGCGGCAGGTGGACGGCTTGATCGTCGCCTCCAGCCAGTTGAACGACGCAGAATACCAGAAGATCAACGCCGGGCTGCCGGTGGTGCAGATGGATCGCCTGATCGCCGGCTCCGAACTGCCGCTGGTGATCACCGATTCGGTCAATTCGACCGCCGACCTGGTGGAAACGGTCGCGCGCCAACATCCGGATGAGATCTATTTTCTCGGCGGGCAGCCGCGCATTTCGCCGACCCGCGATCGCCTGGCCGGCTTCCAGCTTGGCCTGGAGCGCGCCGGCGTAACGTGCAAACCGGAATGGATCATCAACGGCAACTATCACCCCAGCTCAGGTTACGAGATGTTCGCTCAGCTGTGCGCACAGTTGGGGCGTCCGCCCAAAGCGCTGTTTACCGCCGCCTGTGGCCTGCTGGAAGGCGTATTGCGTTATCTGACTCAGCATCAGCTGATGGAGAGCGACATTCACCTGTGCAGCTTCGACGATCACTACCTGTTCGACTGCATGACGCTGAAGATAGACACGGTCGCGAAAGACTGCCTGGCACTGGCGCAACATAGCTTCGACAATGTCACCGCGCTTATCGACGAGCGGCCGCTGGAACAGAACGCGCTGTATCTGCCGGGCCGCATCCACTGGCGCCATGCCGGTTCCAGGGATTTATTGGCAAAGGCGTGACAGCTCTTTAGCCGTAAAAAAAGGGCGCCTGAGCGCCCTTTATCGTTTTGCTGCCGCTACTTGGCGGCGCCTTCCATGCCCACCAGCCCCACTTTCAGGTAACCGGCTTTACGCAGGGTGTCCATCACGCTCATCAGCGTTTCATAGTCCACGCTCTTGTCCGCCTGGAAGAAGATGGTGGTTTCTTTGTTCGCCTGAGTGCGTTGATCCAGCACCGAGGTCAGCTGATCGGCATTCACCGGCTGATCGCCGACGTAGAGCTGCTTGTCGGCCTTCACCGACAGGAAGACCGGTTTTTCCGGCCGCGGCTGCGGCTTGGCGGAAGAAGCCGGCAGATCGACGCGGATATCTACCGTTGCCAGCGGCGCGGCCACCATAAAGATGATCAACAGCACCAACATGACGTCGATAAACGGCGTCACGTTGATTTCATGCAGTTCGCCGCTGTCGTCCAGATCTTCATTTAAGCGCATCGCCATGACTCACCCCGCCCGCAGTTGATGTGCGTGCTGTGAGCGCTTGGCTTCCGCCGTTGCGGCCAGATCCAGATCGCGGCCCTGCAGCAGCAAGACCTGTGCCGCCACGTCGCCCACCTGGGCGCGATGGCCGCTGATGACGCGGGCGAAGATGTTGTAGATCACCACCGCCGGGATCGCCGCCACCAGGCCCATTGCGGTCGCCAGCAGCGCCTCGGCGATGCCCGGCGCCACAACCGCCAGGTTGGTGGTCTGCGAATGGGCAATGCCGATGAAGCTGTTCATGATGCCCCATACGGTACCGAACAGGCCGACGAACGGCGAGATGGCGCCGATGGTGGCCAGAAAGCCGTTGCCGCGGCCCATATTGCGGCTGTAGGCCGCCACGCGGCGCTCGAGGCGGAAACCGGTGCGCTCTTTGATGCCGTTGTTGTCGTCAGACTCGGCGGACAGCTCCAGCTCGTTTTGCGCATCGTTCAGCAGCACCGCGCTGACGCTCTCCGGGGAGAAATTTTGCGCCAGCTCGGAAGCTTCATCCAACGAGCGCGCGTCGGCCAGCGCCGACTGCTCGCGGCGCAGACGGCGCTTGGCGCGCAGCAGTTCGCTGCCTTTGGCGAACAGAATGGTCCAGGTCACGATAGACGCCAGCACCAGGCCGATCATCACCGCTTTCACCACCGCGTCGGCGTGCTGGTACATGCCCCAAATGGACAAGTCCATACCGCGGGTTTCCGGTGGCTGGATCGTGGGCGCCGGGTTCACCGGCGTGATGCTTTCCGGCGCGGCGGCTGCAGGCGCAGGCGCGGCGGCTGGCGCAACGCTTTCGGCAACGGCCGGATGGGTCGCCGGCGCAGCCTGCGCGCTGCCGGCCAACCCTACGACCAGCACCATTGAAGCCATCAGGCTGCGGCCAAAGGCCTTGCCCCACTGCGCCCGGCCCTGGCCGAACGATCCTTGATTTAAATTCTTGCCAGCCGTTTTCACGCTGTGCCTCCACCCATTACCGATCAAAATTAAGGAATAATTCAGCGTGCGATCATATCAAACCAACCGGGGATTGATAGTAGTTCTCATTATTATTTACCAAATAAACGAGAAAATTTTAGACACCTCCGCAACCAAACGCCAATCCACGCCCGTTCACCGCTAAAAGCCCCTTTTATAGGGCGATTTCGTTACTTTTCTCCCACAACGGCGCAACAACGCCACGCTGCCGAACGGCGTCTCGACCGATGAATGGGCTTCTCTCTGGCCGCTCGGCAGAAGGATGACGCGAAAAATGCGCGGGCGGCAGCCAATTATAGCCGTTTCTATATCCAGAAGTTAAAACGTCTGGATGGCTATAATAACTCATGCTAACGTAAGGGCTATCGCAAACGGGCAGTGCAGAGCAACCAGAGGTGAGCCAGGTACCATGACGTCAAAACACATCGAAACCACGCTGATCGGCGCCGGCCGCGGCAAACGCTACACCCAGGGCTCCGTCAACCCCGTGACTCAACGCGCCTCTTCCCTGGTCTTCGACTCCGTCGCCGCCAAAAAACAGGCCACCGCGCAACGCGCCCACGGCGAGCTGTTTTATGGCCGACGCGGCACGCTGACCCACTTCGCGCTGCAGGATGCGATGGTGGAGCTGGAGGGCGGCGCCGGCTGCGTGCTGTACCCCTGCGGCGCGGCGGCGGTGGCCAATGCGATCCTGTCGTTCGTCGGCGCCGGCGATCACCTGCTGGTCACCGGCTCAGCGTATGAACCGACCCAGGACTTCTGCACCCACATCCTCGGCCGCATGAACGTCAGCACCACCTATTTCGATCCGCTGATCGGCGCCGACATCGCCACGCTTATCCAACCCAATACCCGCGTGGTGTTCCTTGAGTCCCCCGGCTCCATCACCCTGGAAGTGCAGGATATCCCGGCGATGGTGCAGGCCATTCGCGCCGTGGCGCCGGACGTGGTGATCATGATAGACAACACCTGGGCGGCGGGCGTGCTGTTCAAGGCGCTGGATTTCGACATCGACATTTCCATTCAGGCCGGCACCAAATACCTGATCGGCCATTCCGATTACATGCTCGGCACCGCCGTCGCCAACGCGCGCTGTTGGGAGCAACTGCGCGAGTACTCCTATCTGATGGGGCAGATGGTGGATGCCGACACCGCCTACATGGCGAGCCGCGGCCTGCGCACCCTGAGCGTGCGGCTCAAGCAGCACGAACGCAGCAGCATTGAGGTCGCCAACTGGCTGGCCGAACGGCCGGAGGTGGCGACGGTCAATCACCCGGCCCTGCCCAGCTGCAAGGGCCACGCGTTCTACCGCCGCGACTTCAGCGGCTGCAACGGGCTGTTCTCTTTCGTGCTGAAAGAGCGGCTGGATGAGACGCAGCTGGCCGCTTACCTGGACAACTTCAGCCACTTCAGCATGGCCTACTCCTGGGGCGGCTTCGAGTCGCTGATCCTGGCCAACCAGCCGGAAGAACTGGAAGCGATCCGCCCGGCGGGCGGCGTCGATTTTTCCGGCACGCTGGTGCGGTTGCATATCGGTCTGGAGAACGTCGAAGACCTGATCGCCGATCTGGCGGCCGGCTTCGATCGCCTCAACGGCGTGCGCTAAGGCGGATTCCGGTAATTTTCTTCGTCTCGTTTAATGTCGGCTTAAGCTATTAGCGGTACACTAACCGGGTAACTGTCAGATACGGTAACCGCCGCATCCTGGAGAACGTGACCCCGGGCGCAACCGGCATGCAACAGGACATAAAATGGATGTATTACGAGAGATTATTCATGCGCTTTGGCAGCAGGACTTCATCGCCCTCGCCGATCCCAGCGTGATTTGGGTGGTTTACGCCGTACTTTTCACCACCTTGTTTTTGGAAAACGGACTGCTGCCCGCCTCCTTCCTCCCCGGTGATAGCCTGCTGTTGCTGTCGGGCGCGCTGATCGCCAAAGGCGTGATGGGCTTTGCCCCCACCCTGTTGATTCTGACCGCCGCCGCCGGCCTCGGCTGCTGGCTGAGCTATATCCAGGGCCGCTGGCTGGGCCACACCAGCCTGGTGAAAGGCTGGCTGCTGCAACTGCCGGCGCAATACCATCAGCGCGCGCATAACCTGTTCAACCGCCACGGGCTGACGGCGCTGCTGATCGGCCGCTTCCTCGGCTTCGTGCGTACGCTGCTGCCGACCATGGCCGGCATTTCCGGGCTCAACAGCTCGCGCTTCCAGGTTTTCAACTGGCTGAGCGCAGCGATCTGGGTCTGCGCGCTGGTCGGCCTCGGCTACGCTTTCAGCCAAATTCCGCTGGTGAAACGCCACGAAAGCCAGGTGATGACCGGCCTGATGCTGCTGCCGCTGCTGCTGCTGTTCGTCGGCCTGCTCGGCGCCATGCTGGTGGTCTGGCGTAAAAAACGCGCCTCCTCTTCCTGATCCCGGCGCGCTACAGCGCTTTCTCGACCAACGCCAGGCGAGGCGGCAACTTGCTCACCAGCGTATCCACCGCCAGCCGCACCTTCAGCGGCAGGTGAGGCGTGTGCGGCCACACCGCATGCGCTTCAAAGGCGGCGCCGGGCCGATCGCGCAGCAGGCGCACCAGCGCCCCGCTCAACAGCTGCTCACGCACCAGCCAACACGGCAGCCAGGCGATGCCGAACCCGGCCGTCGCCGCATCCGCAATCGCCTGCAAATCGTCCATCTGCAATCGGTTATTCGGCATCACTTCCTGCGGCTCGCCGTTCTCGTCCAGCACCCGCCAACTGCGCCGCGCGCCGGCGCGCATATAGGTCACCGCCTCGTGCTGAGCCAGTTGCTCAATGCTGTGCGGTTCGCCGCACCGCTGCAGATAGGCCGGCGAGGCGCACAGCGTCATGCGGTGATCGCCGATGCGCCGCGCCACCAGCCCATTGCTGTTGGCCAGCGTGCCGTTGCGGATCGCCATATCGAAACCGTCCTCAATCAGATCCACCACCCGATCGCTGAACGACAGCTCCAGCTCCAGGCCGGGATGCTCACGCGTCAGCTCGGTCAGCAGCGGCGCGATGCACATGCGGCCAAACAACACCGGCATCGATACCCGCAGCCGGCCACTGACCTGCCGCTTGCCCGACTCCAGCAGCGTTTCCGCGCCGCGGATCTCCTCCAGCGCCCGCAGGCAACGCTCATAGAACAACGCGCCGTCGTCGGTCAGGCTCTGGCTGCGGGTGGTGCGATGAAACAGCCGCACGCCCAGCCGCTGTTCCAGCCGGGCGATCGTTTTCCCCACCGCCGAGCGCGACAGGTGCAGCCGACTGGCCGCCAACGCAAAACTGCCCGCCTCCACGGCGGTGACGAATACCGAAATGCCGCTCAATCGATCGCTCATGGTTTGTCGCTCTAAAAGAAACAATCTGCGGAAATCTTATCGCCACTGGCGAACCTTCATCAACGATATTATCGACAGGTCGTTAATCGCAGACTTTGGAGAACATCATGACCGACACGATGCAACGCTGGACGATGGACGCCCTCGGGCGTGAACACCTGCAGCTGACCACCGACGCGATCCCGCAGCCGGGGCCGCGCGAGATCAGAGTGAAAGTGAAGGCGGTAGCGCTCAACTACCGCGACAAAATGATGATTGAAAGCGGCATGGGGCTGACGCTGCCGCAGTCGTTCACCCCCGCCTCGGACATGGCCGGCGAGGTCGACGCCGTCGGGCCCGGCGTCAGCCGTTTCCAACCTGGCGCCCGGGTCATTTCTACCTTCAGCCCCGGCTGGATCGACGGCCGGCAAAAACCGTACGGCGATGCGCGCCAGGTGCCTTACCACACCCTTGGCGGCTTCTATCAGGGCGTGCTGGCGGAATATGTGATTTTGCATGAAGACTGGTTGGTGGCGGCGCCGGCGTCGCTGGACGACGTACAGGCCAGCACCCTGCCTTGCGCCGGGCTGACCGCCTGGTTCGCGCTGGTGGAACAGGGCAAACTGCATGCCGGTGAGACGGTGCTGGTGCAAGGCACCGGCGGCGTGGCGCTGTTCGCGCTGCAGATCGCCAAAGCCCACGGCGCGGAGGTCTATGTCACCTCCGGCAGCGATGAAAAGCTGGCGCGAGCCCTGGCATTGGGCGCCAATCATGGCATCAACCGGCTGGACGGCGATTGGGTGGAGGCGATTTATGCGCTGACGCAGGATCGCGGCATCGACCATGTGATCGATACCGTCGGCGGCCCGAATTTGGGCAACTCGGTGCGCGCCGTGGCGGTGGGCGGCCGCATCTCAGTGATCGGCGTGCTGGCGGGCGCCGAGATCACCGCCCCCGCCGGCCTGCTGCTGCTGAAATCGGCGGCGATCCAGGGCATCGGCGTCGGCCACCGCCGCGCGCTGGAAGATCTGGTGCGCGCCGTGGACGCCGTCAACCTGCAGCCGGTGATCGACCAGGTATACCGGCTCGATCAACTGCCGCAGGCGTTGGATCACCTCGATCGCGGCCCGTTCGGCAAGATCGTGCTGACCCCATAGCCCGCCGCCCGGCGGCGGCTCACCCCTCCAGCATCAGCGGATTGGCGTCGCGCAGCCGGGCGACTTCATCCCCCGGCGTGACGCCAAACAGGCGTTTGAATTCACGGCTGAACTGCGACGCGCTCTCGTAGCCGACGCGGATCGCCGCGGTACTGGCCTTCAGGCCGTCATGCACCATCAGCAAACGCGCCTTGTGCAGCCGGTACGACTTCACGTACTGCAGCGGCGAGGTGTTGGTCACCGCCTTGAAGTTATGGTGAAACGCCGACACGCTCATGTTGACCTCGCCGGCCAACTGCTCGACGTTGAGGCTCTCGGCATACTGATTTTCTATGCGCCGCAGCGCCTTGGCGATCTGACTGAAATGGGTATGACGGTTGACCAGCTCCTGCAGCGACGCGCCGCAGGCGCCGCGCAGCACGTAGTAGAGGATCTCGCGCACGATCTGCGGCCCCAACACCCGAGCGTCGAGCGGCTTGGCCATCACGTCCAGCAGACGTTCGGTGGCGCACAACAGCTCTTCCGTCAGCTCGGCCAGGTTTACGCCGTTGCTCTCCGCGCGCGGCTGCATCAGGTAGTCGTCGTCGCCGATGTCGATCAGCAAGTCCTGCAGCATTTGGGTATCGATATTGACCGCCAATCCAACCAGCGGCAGCTCCGGGCTGGCGAAGGTTTCGCACTCGAACGGCAGCGGCACCGTCATCAGCAGGTAGTTGCGCGGATCGTACTGGAACACCTTGTTGCCGCAATAGCCGACCTTGTGCCCCTGAAAGATGATGACGATCCCCGGTTCGTACATCACCGGCTGGCGCGGGCAGTGGCGATCGACATACAGGATCTTCACCCGCGGCACCGGTGACGGCGTATAGCCGTTGCCGGTGGCGATAGCCATCGCCTGGCGCGCCATGCGGCTGCGCAGCGCATCGATTTCAGTCACGGAAACACCCTCTTACAGTCAGAACGATTCGGCATAAATCATAATTTAAAACTCTCTATTTCTACAGTCATCTGTAGAAATAGGCAAGAACCAAACAGGAATGTGCATTGTGCGTTACCGCCAGGTTGCTGACAATACGGGCCAGAAACCTTTGCGCCGCTTTGGCGCCCGCCTGACAGAAAGAGAGAAATCAGCCATGCAAAACTTCATTCTGCATACCCCAACCAAAATCCTGTTCGGCAAGCAGCAAATCGCCGAAGTGGCCGGCCAGATCCCGGCGGACGCGCGCATTCTGATCACCTACGGTGGCGGCAGCGTGAAGAAAAACGGCGTGCTCGACCAGGTGTATAGCGCGCTGGCCGGCCGCGACGTGCGGGAATTCTCCGGCATCGAACCTAACCCGACCTACGAAACCCTGATGAAAGCGGTCGAGGTGGTGAAAACGGAAAACATCGATTTCCTGCTGGCGGTCGGCGGCGGTTCGGTGGTTGACGGCACCAAGTTCATCGCCGCCGCGGCTCGTTATACGGCCGACAGCGATGCCTGGCATATTCTGCAGACCGTCGGCAGCCACATCACTGACGCGGTGCCGATGGGCTGCGTGCTGACGCTGCCGGCCACCGGTTCAGAATCCAACAGCGGCGCGGTGATCACCCGGAAGAGCAGCGGCGACAAGCAGCACTTCTTCTCACCGCTGGTGCAGCCGCGCTTCGCCGTACTGGATCCGGTGGTGACCTACTCGCTGCCGCCGCGCCAGGTAGCCAACGGCGTGGTCGACGCCTTCGTACACACCCTGGAACAGTATCTGACCTACCCGGTCGACGCCAAGGTGCAGGATCGCTTCGCCGAAGGCCTGCTGTTGACCCTGCTGGAAGACGGCCCGCGCGCGCTGGCCGAGCCGGAGAACTATGCGGTGCGCGCCAACGTGATGTGGAGCGCCACCATGGCGCTGAACGGCCTGATCGGCGCCGGCGTGCCGCAGGACTGGGCGACCCACATGCTGGGTCATGAGCTGACCGCCATGCACGACCTCGACCACGCGCAAACGCTGGCCATCGTGCTGCCGGCGCTGCTGCACGAGAAGAAAGCGCAGAAACGCGAAAAGCTGCTGCAGTACGCTGAACGCGTCTGGGGCCTGCGCGAAGGCAGCGAAGACAGCCGCATCGACGACGCGATCGCCGCCACCCGCGCCTTCTTCGAGCAGATGGGCGTGCCGACCCGCATGGCGGATTATCAGCTCGACGGCAGCAGCATTCCCGCGCTGCTCGACAAGCTGCAGCAGCACGGCATGACCGCCCTGGGCGAGCATCAGGACATCACCCTGGACGTCAGCCGCCGCATTTATGAAGCGGCGCGTTAATCGCAAAACGGCGATTTTTTGCTAGGCTTTAGTCTTCGCCAGCCATTTTTCGCCGCATTCTGCGCTCGGCCGATCGCCGGGCGCAGTCGGGCGCCTCAGCGCGCCGCCGCTCGTTTCGCACCCTTCGTCTTACCGCTCATTCGCAGGGAGAGCGGGGAGAAAATCGCCCTCCCGCCACCGCTGAAATTAGGCTGGCAAACCCGGCAACCGCCCATTTTGCCAACTAGAATTTATCTATAGCCGTTTCGGTGCCGCAGGCGCCGCAATCCGTACACAAGGAGATGCGCATGACAACGCAACAACCCATCATCAAACTCCACGATGGTAATCTGATGCCGCAGTTGGGTCTCGGCGTTTGGCAGGCGAGTATTGAAGAGACCACCCGCGCGGTCAGCAAAGCGCTGGAGATCGGTTACCGCTCCATCGACACCGCCGCGATCTACAAGAACGAGGAAGGCGTCGGCGCCGCGCTGCAGTCCAGCGCGCTGCCGCGCAGCGACCTGTTCATCACCACCAAGCTGTGGAACGACGATCAGGGCGATCCGCTGGCGGCGCTGGAAACCAGTCTGGAAAAGCTCAAGCTGGACTACGTGGATCTGTATCTGATCCACTGGCCGCGCCCGCAGCAGGATCAATACGTCTCCGCCTGGCGCGAGCTGATCAAACTGCGCGAACAAGGCCTGGTGAAAAGCATCGGCGTGTGCAACTTCCATACGCCGCACCTGCAGCGTCTGTTGGATGAAACCAACGTGGCGCCGGTCGTCAACCAGATCGAGCTGCACCCGTTGCTGCAACAGCGCCAGCTGCGCGCCTGGAACGCCACGCACCATATCGCCACCGAATCCTGGAGCCCGCTGGCGCAGGGTGGTGAAGGGGTATTCGACCAGCCGCTGATCAAGGCGCTGGCCGAGAAATACGAGAAGACTCCGGCGCAGATCGTGGTGCGCTGGCACCTGGACAGCGGCCTTATCGTGATCCCGAAATCGGTCACGCCGTCGCGCATCCGCGAAAACTTCGAGGTGTTTGATTTCAAACTCGATAAGGACGAACTGGGCGAGATCGCCAAGCTGGACGTCGGCAACCGCCTGGGGCCGGATCCGGATACCCTGTAACCCCCCTCAAGCCCTCTCCCGCCGGAGGGGGCTTTTCCTTCCCGCACATTGCTCCTTTGCGCCGCCTGACGTTATGATGACGACGCCGGAGGCTCCGGCCACCGGTTAACGCCGTTAAAAAAACAGACAAGCACGGAGCACCATGAAATTCTCTTTCTCACACGGGTCACGGCTGGGCATGCTTTGCATCATGCTGGTGCTGGCGGGTTGCGCCGGCAAGAAACAGCGCGTCAGCTACGATCGCCACGCCTTCGATAGCGCCATTCAAGACGCCGCCAGCGAATACGGCGTGGACGCCAAGCTGATCACCGCCATGATCCAGGTGGAGTCCGGCTTCAACCCTTCCGCAGTGAGCAGATCCAATGCGATCGGTCTGATGCAGCTGAAAGCCGATACCGCCGGCTGCGACGCCTACCGCTACAAAGGCAAACGCGGCTGCCCGGACGACGATGACCTGCGGGATCCCGACACCAATATCGATCTCGGCGCCGCCTATCTGGCCACCTTGCAAAAACAACAGCTTAAAGGGATCGCCAATCCCGTCACGCTGCGCTACGCCACCATCATCGCCTACGTCAACGGCACCGGGGCGCTGCTGCGCACCTTCTCCAGCAACCGCCAGCAGGCGATCGCGATGATTAACAACCTGTCGCCGGAAGCCTTTAACTGGCACGTGCGCAAATACCATCCCGCCCCGCAGGCGCCGCGCCATTTGATGAAAGTAGAAGCCGCTTACGAACGGTTGTAATTAGCCAAAGTAAAAAGGAGAACCCGAGGGTTCTCCTTTTTGTTTGCGCGCGGGCCTCGTCGTTACGGCTTGGCCCTGCGAATCGGTTTGCGCGGCGGTCGGTTGGACGGCGTGCGCTGCCGATTGATGTCGGTATGCTTGGTCAACGCCGGTCGGGTGTGGCGCTGCAGCCGTTTCGCTTCGCGCTGCTCGTCGATGCTCGGCGCCGGCACCAGACACTCGCGGCGGCTGCCGATCAGGTGCTGCAGCCCCATCTCTTCCAGCGCGGTGCGGATCAGCGCCCAGTTGGCCGGATCGTGGTAACGCAGCAGCGCCTTATGCAGGCGACGCTGGCGCTCGCCGCGCGGCACCACCACGTCTTCACTCTTGTACCCCACCTTGCTCAGCGGGTTTTTGCCGCTGTAATACATGGTGGTGGAGTTGGCCATCGGCGAAGGATAGAAGTTCTGCACCTGATCGAGGCGGAAACGGTTCTTCTTCAGCCACAGCGCCAGGTTCACCATGTCTTCATCGCGGGTGCCCGGGTGCGAAGAGATGAAGTACGGGATCAGGTACTGCTCTTTGCCCGCCTGCTTCGAATAGTGATCAAACAGCTGTTTGAAGCGATCGTAGCTGCCCATGCCCGGTTTCATCATTTTCGACAGCGGGCCTTCTTCGGTGTGCTCCGGCGCGATCTTCAGGTAGCCGCCGACGTGGTGGGTCGCCAGTTCCTTGATATAGCGCGGATCTTCCACCGCCAGATCGTAACGTACCCCGGAGGCGATCAGGATCTTCTTGATGCCCTCCAGCGAACGCGCGCGGCGGTAAAGCTTGATGGTCGGCTCGTGGTTGGTATCCATATAAGTGCAGATCTCCGGATACACGCACGAGGCGCGGCGGCAGGTCTGCTCGGCGCGCGGGTTGGTGCAGCGCAGCATATACATGTTGGCGGTCGGGCCGCCCAGATCGGAGATCACGCCGGTAAAGCCCGGCACTTTGTCGCGGATCTCTTCGATTTCGCGAACGATCGAATCTTCCGAACGGCTCTGGATGATGCGCCCTTCGTGCTCGGTGATCGAACAGAACGAACAGCCGCCGTAGCAACCGCGCATGATGTTCACCGAGAAGCGGATCATGTCGTAGGCAGGAATGCGCTCCTGACCGTAGGACGGGTGCGGCACGCGCTGGTAAGGCAGGGCGAAGACGCTGTCCATCTCCGGCGTGGTCAGCGGGATCGCCGGCGGGTTGATCCACACGTAGCGATCGCCGTGTTTTTGCATCAGCGCGCGGGCGCAGCCGGGGTTGGTTTCATGGTGCAAAATGCGCGAGGTGTGCGCATACAGCACCTTGTCGCCCTTCACTTTCTCGAAGGACGGCAGCAGCACGTAGGTCTTCTCCCACGGCTTCGGCTTGGCGGCGCGCACCGTGACAGGCTTGGCTTCCGGCTCCTTCGGTTTGGCGCCGTCGGCGCACGGCAGATCCTCGCCGTACGGGTTCGGGATAGGTTCGATGCGGCCCGGCTTGTCGAGGCGGGTGGAATCCACGCCGCTCCAGCCCGGCAGCGCTTCTTTACGCATCACCGCGGTATTGCGAATATCGTGGATATCGCCGATCTTCTCGCCGGCGGCCAGACGGTGCGCCACTTCCACCAGCGGGCGTTCGCCGTTGCCGTAGATCAGCATGTCGGCTTTGGAGTCCACCAGCACCGAGCGGCGCACGGTATCCGACCAATAGTCGTAGTGGGCGATGCGACGCAGGCTGGCTTCGATGCCGCCCAGCACGATCGGCACGTCTTTATAGGCTTCTTTGCAGCGCTGGCTGTAGACCAGGGTGGCGCGATCCGGGCGCTTGCCACCGACGTTGCCGGCGGTGTAGGCGTCGTCGTGGCGCAGTTTGCGATCGGCGGTATAGCGGTTGATCATCGAATCCATGTTGCCGGCGGTGATGCCGAAGAACAGATTCGGTTTCCCCAACCGCATGAAGTCTTCTTTGTTGCTCCAGTCCGGCTGCGCGATGATGCCGACGCGGAAGCCCTGCGCTTCCAGCATGCGGCCGATGATCGCCATGCCGAAGCTCGGGTGATCGACATAGGCGTCGCCGCTGATGATGATCACGTCGCAGCTGTCCCAGCCCAGTTGATCCATCTCTGCTCGCGACATCGGTAAAAACGGCGCGGTGCCATAACATTCCGCCCAATAAGGCTTATAAGAAAACAGTTCACGATCGGGTTGGATCAGGCTGGTGGTGCTCATTCTGCTGCTCTTTTTACAGGTTAATTAATCGCCGGGCGGCGATTATACGCACTAGTGGCAAAAAGAGCATGGTTATTTCGCTAACCATTCACCTCGAATTCATAAACGTCGCTGCGGCACAAGATATCGCTGAACTCCAGCGCCTCGCCCCGGGCGTTGCGGCTGGTTTGGATGATGTGCAACAACGGCGCGCCGCACGGTACGTTGAGCAGCTCGGCGACCTCGCCGCTGCAGGACACCGCCTTCAACAAAAAGTGTTTATCTTCAGGCACGATGCCGCGCGATTGCCATAACGCATACAGCGAATGCTCCAACTGCGCCGGTTCAGGCAGGAAGCGCAGCGGAATATAGGTGGTTTCCAGCGAGACCGGGCTGCCGTTCAGCAAGCGTAAACGCCGCAGTTTGACCACCTCATCCCCTTCCGCGATCCCCAGCGCCGCCGCGGCCTTGGCCGGCGCGCCGACCCGTGCGCGCAGCAGCCATCGGTTGCTGACGCTGCTGCCGTGACGCAGCGCCTGAGCGGTAAAACCGCTGTCCTTATCGAGGGAATAGCCGATACGCATCGCCACGCGGGTACCAACGCCCTGCTGCCGCGAAATCAGCCCCTTCTCCTCCAGCAGTTTCATCGCCTTGCTGACGGTGACGCGCGACAGCGCCAAACCTTCCGCCATGTGTCGCTCCGGCGGCAGAAATGCCTCCGCCGCCAGCACCTGCTGCCTGATCGCGGTTTCTATCGCCGTCGCCAGCTGAATATAGCGCGGCGCCGCCGCCCCCTGCGCCAGATGTTCACGCAGCCAGGCCATAAAATCCGTCATTCGCCCGCCCTCTTACCTATGCCATTTGTCTGGATTTCGTTTTTTATCCTATCGCCGATCCGGCGATAAGCCCCTCACATTAACTAAAATATCGCTAATGTTTTCAGAGTGGCATCACAATTTTTGCCTAATGGACTTTCATTGGATCTAGATCGCGCGTAATCTGTGCTTATTGATGTTGATACATCAATTGCACCAACACCAGGGACCCACTTTAAAAACAATAAAAAACCCGCTGCCAGCCCTAAAGGATACCCTTGATGGCCGGTAGCGGGGATATACTGTCAGCACAAACGGCCGAGAATAAGCAACGTAGCTAATGGATAGCTTGCTCACTGCTCATAGCCACATCACAGGATCCCCTTGCGGTGGGCGCAACGGATCGATGTCGGCAAATAGAAACGTTCCCGCTTCGCCAAACCCCGCTGCAGACCCACTCTTTGACTACACTCATTGGCGCCGTGCGGCCGACGTGCCTCACCCGATCAGGCGGATACCGCCCTCATTTTGACAGACCCGGCGGTCTCAGCCGCTACACACTGCGCGGAATCGGCGTCTTCACCGACAACGGAATAGCCGGCGTCAACCGCGCCAACAAAATCGCTTTTCAGTTAACTGCGGCGGCCCTCAAGGCCCTGCGCAACAGGGATCAATTGCTATGACCGATATCAATCGCAATGAAGCATGGAAGGTAGAGAGCACCGGTATCGACCGGGTGCCGGATGCGGAACAGACCGGGCGGCCCATCGAGCTGTTTTGGATCTGGTCTGCAGCCAATATCGGCATTCTCGGCGTGGTGTATGGCGCCATCATCGTCGGCTTCGGCTTATCCTTCCTGCAATCGGTGCTCGCCGCCTTGTTCGGCGTCGCCAGCTTCGTGCTGGTTGGCCTCACCAGCTTCGCCGGCAAGCGCGGGCGCACCTCTACGCTGACGCTGTCGCGAGTGATTTTCGGGCTGAAGGGCAACGTGGCGCCTACCCTGTTCAGTTGGATCAATCTGATGGGCTGGGAAGCGGTCAACGTGATCACCGGCACCCTGACGCTGGCGGCGCTGTTCGAGGCCTTCGGGCTGGGGGCCAGCCATCTGCTGACCGCGCTCAGCCTGTTGCTGTTCGCCGGGCTCACTATCGTCGTCAGCCTGCTGGGGCAGAATACCGTAGTCTGGATGCAAAGCTGGTTCAGCCGCATCTTCGGCACCATGACGCTGATCGTGGTGCTTTATATCCTGTTCAACACCGAGTGGAGCCAGGTGCTGGCGCTGCCTTCCGGCAGCTGGCTGACCGGCTTCCTGCCGGCGGTCTCGGTGATCGCCGCCGGTACCGGCATCAGTTGGGCGATCGCCGGCGCCGATTACAGCCGCTATCAAAGCCCGAATTCGTCGAGCAAAAGCATTTTCGCCGCGGTGATGGGCGGCGCCTGTTTGCCGCTGATGCTGCTGATGCTGGCCGGCATTCTGCTTTCCGTGCAGCTGCCCGATCTGGCCAACGCCGCCAATCCCATCGCGCTGATAGGCTCAGTGCTGCCCGCCTGGATGGCGATCCCTTATCTGCTGGCCGCCACCGCCGGCATCGTCACCATCGCGGTGCTCAGCCTGTATTCCGCCAGCCTTAACCTGCTGACCATCGGCGTGCAGGTCAAACAGTGGTTGGCGGTATCGATCGACGCCGTGGTAGTGCTGGGTATCGCCCTGTATGTGCTGTTCATCTCCGGCGATTTTATGGGGCCGTTCATCTCCTTCCTGGTGTTCTGCGGGGTGTTCCTGGCGGCCTGGGAGGCGATTTTCCTGCTCGATTACCTGTGCCTGCGCCGCCGCCACGGGTATGATGGCAACGCTTTGTACGGTCTGCATGGCCAGAACCGCGGCGTGCGCAAAGCCCCGCTGTTCTGCTGGTTCCTCGGCGCCCTGTGCGGCCTGCTGGTCACCAAAACCGGTTTTATCGACGGCCCGCTGGCTAAAGGCTTGTTTGCCGACTCCAGCCTGGGGCTGTTTGTGTCGTTTGCGGTTAGTCTGATCGCTTACGGTCTGTACCTGACCCAACGCAGAGAACATCAATGAATGAGTGGGAAGCTGTAACGCCTGTCCTGGTGATAGGGGGCGCGGTCGGCGATCTGGTGATGACGCTGCCGCGCCTGCCGTCCAGCGGCGAAGATATCGAAGCCCAGCCGCAGGCGCGGCAAATCGGCGGTTGCGCGTTCAACGTGGCGCGCGCGCTGACGCGCCTTGAAGTGCCGGTGATCAACGGTATGCCGGTCGGCAACGGCGAATGGGGCGCGGCGATCGAAGCCGCCATGGGCGAACTGGGGCTGGAGGTGCTGTTGCGCCACGGCCAGATGGACAATGGCTGGTGCCTGGCGCTGGTGGAGCCGAACGGCGAACGCACCTTCATCACGGTTTCCGGTTGCGAAAGCCAATGGAATAAAGCGCAGCTGGCCACGCTGCCGCTGACGGAACACACCCTGATCTACGCCAGCGGCTACGAGCTGGCGGGCGAAAACGGCGAAGCGCTGCGCGAGTGGCTGACGCGCATGCCGTTCGACCAACCGCGTCTGATCGATCCCGGCCCGCGCATCGCCCAGCTCAGCGAAGATTTCTTCGCCATGCTCAGCGACAGCCACACCCTGCTGACGCTCAACCGCGACGAAGTGGCCGCGCTGTGCGGCGCCGGCGACGCCGTGGATGCCGCGCAGCGCTATGCCGCCGCCCGTAACCTAACGCTGATCTGCCGCCTGGATCGCGACGGCGCCTGGATCTGCGACGGCCGCACGCCGCCGCTGCACGTTCCCGCCTATCCGGTGGACGTCATCGATACCATCGGCGCGGGCGATGCCCACTGCGCCGGTTTGCTGGCGGGGCTGTCCGCCGGCTGGCCGCTGCCGCGGGCGGTCGATCTGGCCAACCGGGTCGCCGCCTGCGTGGTGGCCAGCCTCGGCGCCGCCAATCCGCCGGACCGGCATCAACTGCAACAACGCTTCCCGCAGGCCTGACGTTTCAGGGCGCCACCATCCAGCGCCCTCAGCCTTACTGCGCCGCCGCCGCACTCTCCTGCGGCGAGTGGCGATAGTTGAAGCTCAACGCGAACACAATCCCCAGCACCAGCGTATACAGCGCAAACACCAGCCAGATGCTCTGCCAGTCTTTCACGCCGTCATGGCTGAAGAAATCCACCACTTCGCCGCTGGCGAGCGCCCCCACATAGGCGCCCAGACCGTTGACCATGGTCATGAACAGCCCCTGCGCGCTGGCGCGGATGCGGTGATCGGCCTCCTTCTCGACGAAAATGGCGCCGGAAATATTAAAGAAGTCGAACGCGCAACCGTAAACGATCATCGACAACAGCAGCAGCACGAAACCAAAACCGACCGGCGTGCCGTAGGCCAGGAACAGAAAACGCAGCGTCCAGGCCGCCATGCTGATCAGCATCACCTGCTTGATGCCGTAACGGCGCAGGAAAAAGGGAATGGTGAGGATAAAGAACACTTCAGAGATCTGCGACAGCGACAGCAGCACCGCCGGATACCGGACGCTGAGGCTGTCCTGATACAGCGGATTGAGCGACAGATCGTGCAGGAACGGGTTGCCGAAGGTGTTGGTTATCTGCAGCGCCGCGCCGAGCAACATGGCGAACAGGAAAAACAGCGCCATGCGCCGCTGGCGAAACAGCACCAGCGCATCCAGCCCCAGCACGCTCACCCAGCGCTTCGACTCGGCCGCGCGGTTGGTCGGGCAGCGCGGCAGCGTCAGCGAATAGGCGGACAGCAGCAGCGACGCCGCAGAAGCCAGATACAGCTGCAGATTACTGAGCTCGATTTGGCTGAAACCGACCAGCCACATTGCCAGAATGAATCCCACGGTGCCGTACACCCGCACCGGCGGAAAGTCCTTTACCGTGTCAAAGCCGTGCTTCTCCAGGCAAAAATAGGAAATGGCGTTGGAGAGCGCGATGGTCGGCATATAGACCATGGCGTTGAACAGCATTACCCAGAACATCAGCATCGGTTGCTCAACCTGCGCCGCACAGTACAGCGCCAACGCCCCGAGCAGGTGGCAAAGCGCATACAGGTAGTTGGCCCTCATCCAACGGTCGGCGATGATGCCCGCCAGGCCCGGCATGATCAGCGCCGCGATCCCCTTGGCGCTGTACACCATTCCCACCTGCATGCCGCTGAAATGCAGCGTGTTGATCATATAGGAGCCCAGCGTCACCAGCCAGGCACCCCAGATAAAGAACTGCAGGAAAATCATCACCTTCAATCGTGTTTTTATCGCCATCGCCATCACCTTGTTATTATGCTTTCAACGATGATTGGTGCGGCGGGCCCACTGCAGCCCGCCGCCGGTTTGCTTACGGTGTCACAGCGTTTTGAACAGCTCGCGGATAAGGCGCATGAAATCGTCCGCCGCCAGCGCCGCGCAGCTGAGCGTTTGTTCGTGAGAAAGAGGCGTATCCGACAGCCCTTCGGCGTAGTTGGTCATCGCGGACACCACCAGCACCTTGAGACCGCAGTGGCGCGCCGTCAGGACTTCCGGCACGATCGACATGCCCACGACGTCGCAGCCGAGGGTCTGCATCATGCGGATCTCCGCCGGCGTTTCGAAGTTCGGCCCGGTGTAAGCGGCGAACACCCCTTCCGCCAGCGGGATGCCCGCGCTTTCGGCCACCGCCGCCAGTTGGGCGCGCAGATCGCGATCGTAGGCGTTCGCCAGGCTGAATAAGCGCGGCCCGAAGCGCTCGTCGTTGGCGCCGACCAGCGGCGATTCCGGCATGAAATTGATATGATCGGTAATGGCCACCAGGCTGCCCGGCGCTACCGAGCGGCGCAGCGAACCGGCGGCGTTGGTCGCCAACAGGAATTCGCAGCCCAGCAGTTTGAAGGTGCGCACTGCGGTGGTCATCACCTGCATGCCGCGCCCTTCATAGAAGTGGCCGCGCCCTTTCATGCACAAGACCGGCACGCCCTCCAGCTTGCCGGCGACCAGTTGCCCGGCGTGGCCGACGACGCCGCTCACCGGGAAGCCAGGCAGCGCCGCGTAATCGAGGGTGACGGTTTCAGTCATCACCTCCGCCAGAGCGCCGAGCCCAGAGCCGAGAATCAAGGCCGCTTTCGGCTGAAAACCCGGCAGACGTGCGCGGACAACATCGGCGCAGATAAAAGCATCTTCTTGATTAAACATCGTATTCTCTCTTTAAGCGGGGGACAATAAGCCCCATAGTAGAGAGCGAGGCGCGGCCGAGACCAATACATTCTTGGCGGCCGATTTATTCCATTTATCTATAAGTTGAGCTGCGTCACAGGAGGCGATACCCCGGATGAACCCGCCCCATGCCCTGCCCGATCCCGGTCGGATTAACTTCCGCCTGCTGCACTATTTCCGCGTGGTGGCGGAAGAGATGAATTTCACTCAGGCGGCGCGGCGGTTGAATATGTCACAGCCGCCGCTCAGCAAGCACATCAAGGAACTGGAGAGCCAACTCGGCGTGGTGCTGTTCAAACGCACCACCCGCTCCATGACGCTGACGCCGGCCGGCCGCACGCTGCTGCGCAACGTCGAGCGGCTGCTGGATCAGGCCGACAGCGCGCTGCATCAGGTGCAACAAATGGGGCGCGGCGAAGGCGGCCACATGGTGGTCGGCATGGTCGGCACCTCGGCCTGGGGCGGCTTGATTGCGGCGCTGCGGCGGTTCAGCGAGCAGAGCGTCGGCGCTACCTGGTCGTTGAATGAGCTGACGCCCAGCCAGCAAATCGCCGCGCTGCAAAAGCGGCATATCGATATCGGGGTATGGCGAGAGGCGCAGCAGCAGACGCTGCCGGGATTGAGCTGCCAACGGCTGGCGCGCGAAAGCATCGCCGTGGTGCTGCCGCTCGATCATCCGCTGGCGCAGCAGGAGAATATCCCACTGGCGGCGCTGCAAAACGACAGCTTCATCGTGCTGCCGCCGCATGAGGCCAGCCTGGGGCTGTATCTGCACAATCTGTGTCTGCAGCAGGGATTTTTGCCGGACGTCGCTTATCAAGTCAATGAACCGCAAACCCTGCTGGCGCTGGTGGCGGAAGGCTGCGGCATTACGCTGCTGCCGGACAGCTACGGCCGCATTCCGTGGCCCGGCGTGCGGTTTTGCTCGCTGCAGCAGGCGCCCCCGGCGGATCTGTATGCGGTATACCGTACCGACAGCGTCACGCCGGTGGTGCAGGCTTTTTTGGCGATGCTGCGGGCGCCCTAAGCGGCCCGCAGAGCGGGTTACATCGTCGGCTGCACCATCAGCTGGCCGGCGGTGCCGCGATCGGCCATCTCCAGCGTCTGGCTGTAATACAGGAACGGGAAGTGTTCGGAGGTGGATTGGTTGAAATACACCAGCAGCTCGACGTCGCCATCGACCCAGACGGTATCCTTCCAGCCGCGATCTTCCGCCATCGGCTGCGCGCCGTTGACGCGTTTGATCAGGAACTGCACGCCCTGAATATGGAACGACTGCGGCGTATCCGCATGAATGTTCCAGCGTTCCCAGGTGCCTTGCTGCGCCTGTACGTCGATGCGGTTCATGTCCCAAATTGCGCCGTTGATGCCGACGCCGCCGTCGCCCAGGCGGAAATCGCGGGTGCGGCTGGCGCTGCCGTCCAACAGCTGATCCGCCAGCAGGCGCATCGGCAGGTTGTCGGTTACCAGCGGCAGCAGGCCGGTCGGGCGCAGCGTCAGCACCTGGGTGGACACCAGAATGCTCGACGGCTCGAACAGGCCGCGCAGGCGATCCATGATGCCCGCCGCTTCACCGGCGGTGATGGTCACCTCGTCGCCCTTCGACATGTCGATCAGCACTTCCCGGCGCTCGCCCGGCGCCAGCGACAGCTGCTGCACCGCAACCGGCGCAGGCAGGAAGCCCTGATCGCTGGCGATCACGTTGAACGGCCGCCCGTCGCTGAGCTGCAGGGTATAACGCCGCGCGTTGGAGGCGTTGAGCAAACGCAAACGCACCCAGCCGCGCGACACGTCGACATACGGGTTTTGCACGCCGTTGACCAACAGCGTATCGCCGACGAAGCCGCCCTGCGACGGCGCATCGTATTGCGGCGTGCCGAAGTTATCGAAGCGTTTGTCCTGAATGATCAGCGGGAAATCGTCGACGCCGTAGTGGTTGGGCAGCGGCAGCGCTTTGCTGACGGCATCCTCCACCAGCCACAGCCCGGCCAGCCCGTTGTACACGTGCGGCGCCATGCGGTTTGGCGTGTTGGCGTGGTACCAGCAGGTAGCCGCCGCCTGACGAATGGGCAGCACCGGCGACCAGTCGACGTTGGGCGACATCATGCGCGGCGCGCCGCCCATCAGCGTGCCCGGCACCTGCAGACCGCTGATGGTCATCGCCACCGGCTCCTGCAGGCGGTTGCTGTAGATCAGTTTGACGTCGTCGCCGCTGTAAACCCGCACCGTCGGCCCCAGGTACATGCCGTTGATGCCCCACACCGCCGCTTTGCGGTTATCCATAAACGCCCAATGGGCGCGCTGCAAGGTCAGGAACAGCGGCTGACCGCGGCGAGACTCCAGCAGCGGGGGAATGGGTAATGGGGTCTGCGTTCCGCTCGCCTCAGCCCTCAGCGGCACGGCGCCCGCGCACAGCGCCAGGCCCGATGCCTGTAAAAACTGACGTCGACTGAGTGACATATTTTCTCCATGAAAAGCAATAACTAAACCGTGTGCAAAACCCAAACGCCCGCCAATCAAGATTAGCAGGCGCTCAGGCGTTAACGGCGCTGAACGCCAATTAAAAAACTCTTCTTTGAAGCCGGTAGACTCTTATTTTTTGGCGGCGTTGCGCTGGGCGACTTCGGCGTCCAATTCGGCGATTTTCGCCTCCATCAGCTCGCGGCAATGGGCCGCCAGCTCGCGCACGTTTTCTTTGCCGTATTTGCTGGTATCCACCGGCGCCAACATCTCGACGATCACATGACCGTTATTCCAGCGATTAAGATTTATATTACCGCTGGTGGTGGATACGCAGATAGGCACAATCGGCACGCCGGCGGCGATGGCCGCGTGGAACGCGCCGGTTTTAAACGGCATCAGCCCACGGCCGCGGCTGCGGGTCCCTTCCGGGAACATCCAGATCGAAATGTCTTTCTTCTTGAACTGCTCCGCCACCTGGGCGATGGTGCCGTGCGCCTTGGCGCGATTATCACGGTCTATCAGCAGATTACCGGTCAGCCAATACAGCGGGCCGAAAAACGGGATCCACACCAGACTTTTTTTACCGACCGTCACGGTGCGCGGCTGCACGATATTAGAGGCCGTCACCATGTCGTAGTTATTTTGGTGGTTGGCGATATAGATGCAGTTGCCGTTGTTGGCCGCATCGGCCGGCACGCGGGTTTCAACCTTGATGCCGAACAGCGTCGACAGACGGCCGAAAAGATGGCCGAAGGTCGCCACATGGCGAGGATTACGCGGACTGAACAAGCAATAAACCGAACCGAAAATACACACCAGAATACAGAAAAGAGTGGCGAGAACGGCACGCAAAATCAATAACATAACAACCTCATTAGCACACTGCCAACGCAGTTTACTTCGCTGCGCAGATTCCTTTACTCATTATTTGCCGACCAGGCGGAAAGCACGCCTATGTCGCCTGCATTTCTCGCTATTTTCCCGCCAGGCGGCAGTACGCACAATAATTTTATGCGCAGAAATGTTAACTATTTGGAAAATAAACGCCAGCAAAAATAAATAAGGCGGCCACAGCATGCTGCGACCGCCCGTTAACGCTGGTGCCAACGCTTACTCTTCGCTGTCGCCACCCGACGCCCGCACCGGCGCATCCACTTCGACGCGATCGATGCGCTGCAGGCCGCGCGGCAGTTGGGTGCCCTTGCGGCCGCGCTCCGCACGGAACTTCTGCAGATCTTCCGGACGCAGCGTCAGCTTGCGTTTGCCGACGTGCAGCGTGACAGACGCCTGCGGCGGCAGCACGAACAGCCAGGCCAGCTTGTCTTCACCGGCGGCGGCCTGCGCCGCCGGAATGGAGACGATCTTGTTGCCCTTGCCCTTCGACAGCTGCGGCAGATCGGCGACCGGGAACATCAGCATGCGCCCGGCGGCGGTGATCGACAGCAGCATATCGTCTGCGCCGTGGATCTCCATCGGCGGCAGCGCTCTGGCGTTGTCCGGCAGCGTGATCATCACCTTGCCGGCGCGGTTGCGCGCCACCAGATCGTTAAAGGTGCAGACGAAACCGTAACCGGCGTCAGACGCCATCAGCAGCTTCTGATCGTCGGCCGCCATCAGCACCTGCTCGATGGTGGCGCCCGGCGGCGGCGTCAGCTTGCCGGTCAGCGGCTCGCCCTGCCCGCGCGCCGAAGGCAGCGTCATCGGATCGAGCGCATAGCTGCGCCCGGTAGAGTCGATAAATACCACCGGCTGATTGCTCTTGCCGCGCGCCGCGCCGCGGAAGCTGTCGCCGGCCTTGTAGCTCAACCCGGTCGGATCGATGTCATGGCCCTTGGCGCTGCGCACCCAGCCCATTTCAGACAGCACGATGGTCACCGGTTCGGACGGCACGAAGTCGTGCTCGCTCATCGCCTTGGCTTCCGCGCGCTCGGTCAGCGGCGAACGGCGATCGTCGCCGTAGGTCTGCGCATCGGCTTGGATCTCTTTCTTAATCAGCGTATTCAGCTTGCGTTCGGACGCCAGCAGCGCCTGCAGCTGATCGCGCTCTTTCGCCAGTTCGTCCTGCTCGCCGCGGATCTTGACCTCTTCCAGCTTGGCCAGGTGACGCAGTTTCAGCTCGAGGATCGCTTCCGCCTGAGTATCGGAGATGCCGAAACGCTGCATCAGCACCGGCTTCGGCTCATCCTCGCTGCGGATGATGTGGATCACCTCGTCGATGTTGAGGAACGCCACCAGCAAACCTTCGAGGATATGCAGGCGCTTGAGCACCTTCTCGAGGCGGTAGTTCAGGCGGCGACGCACCGTATCGCGACGGTAGGCCAGCCATTCGGTGAGGATCTCCACCAGCCCTTTCACCTGCGGGCGGTTGTCCAGACCGATCATGTTCATGTTGATGCGGTAGCTGCGCTCCAGATCGGTGGTGGCGAACAGGTGATTCATCACCTGCTCCAGATCGATGCGGTTGGAACGCGGCACGATCACCAGACGCGTCGGGTTCTCGTGATCGGATTCGTCGCGCAGGTCTTCGACCATCGGCAGCTTCTTGGCACGCATCTGGCTGGCTATCTGCTCCAGCACCTTGGCGCCGGAAACCTGATGCGGCAAGGCGGTGATCACCGCGCTGCCATCCTCTTTCTTCCACACGGCGCGCATGCGCACCGAGCCGCGGCCGCTCTGGTAAATTTTGCGAATTTCATCGCGCGGGGTGATGATCTCGGCTTCGGTCGGGAAGTCCGGCCCCTGCACGAACTCGAGCAGGTCATCGAGCGAGGCGCCCGGCTTGTCGAGCAGCGCCACCGCGGCGGCGGCGACTTCGCGCACGTTGTGCGGCGGAATGTCGGTCGCCATGCCGACCGCGATGCCGGTGGTGCCGTTCAGCAGGATGTTCGGCAGGCGCGCCGGCAGCATCTTCGGCTCTTGCAGCGTGCCGTCAAAGTTCGGGATCCAGTCGACCGTGCCCTGGCCCAGTTCGGCCAGCAAGACCTCGGCGTATTTGGACAGGCGCGATTCGGTATAACGCATCGCCGCGAACGACTTGGGATCGTCCGGCGCACCCCAGTTCCCCTGGCCGTCCACCAGCGGATAGCGATACGAGAACGGCTGCGCCATCAGCACCATGGCTTCATAACACGCGCTGTCGCCGTGCGGGTGATATTTACCCAACACGTCGCCCACGGTGCGGGCGGACTTCTTGAATTTGGCGCTGTTGGTCAGCCCCAGTTCAGACATGGCGTAGATGATGCGGCGTTGTACCGGCTTCAAACCGTCGCCAATGTACGGCAACGCCCGATCCATGATGACGTACATGGAATAGTTCAGATAGGCGTTTTCAGTGAATGTGTGCAGCGGTAAACGCTCTACACCGTCATGAGTCAGATCACTCATTACTCAATTATCCTCAGACCGTGGCTTGGCAATCCCTTGGACGACAAAAGGCATCGCTTGTCGATTCTGCCCGCGATAGTAACCCATCTGCAGGGTGGCTGTCACAGTTGGCGCAAGGATCGCCGGCGGCGGCCGGTTGCGCGCTGCGGTTTATGCAAAATTTCGCTGTCTGGCGGCCCGTTTATTGACTGGCAGTCAACACTGTTGTGCGCTGGATCGCATTTTTACTTGTCTGCCTAACGATTACACTCGTCGCCAGCGAGCTGGTTTCCGCCTTTTCGGCGGGAAGCATGCCATATCTTAACTCTGACGGGAGCCGCGAAAGATGAGCAATATCCTGATTATCAACGCTAAAAAACAATTCGGCCATTCCAACGGCGAACTCAACCAAACCCTGAGCGACGTGGCGGAAAGCTTCCTGCGCGATCTGCAGCACGATGTGCAGGTCACCGTGGTCGACGATGGTTATGACATCGAAGCCGAGGTAAAGAAATACCTGTGGGCCGACGCGGTCATCTACCAGATGCCGGGCTGGTGGATGGGCGAACCCTGGATCCTGAAAAAATACATCGATGAAGTGTTCACCGCCGGTCACGGCAGCCTGTATGCCAGCGACGGCCGCTCTCGTTCTGACGAAAGCAAAAAATATGGCTCAGGCGGCCTGATCCAGGGCAAAAAATACCTGCTGAGCCTGACCTGGAACGCCCCGCTGGAGGCCTTCACCGATCCCGATCAGTTCTTCCACGGCGTCGGCGTCGACGGCGTTTACCTGCACTTCCACAAGGCCAACCAGTTCCTGGGAATGGAAGCGCTGCCGACCTTTATCTGCAATGACGTGATAAAACAACCGGATATCGAAGCGGACATCGCACGTTATCGCGAGCATCTGGCGAAAATTTTTGCTTAACTGACGCAGAACATACTCATCAACGAGGTAAGCATGATCACCGTAATCGCAGAAATCAAAGTGAAACCCGGCCACCGCGCCACCGTACTGCAAGCCATTGAAAAGCTGGTGCCGCTGGTGCTGGCGGAAGAGGGTTGCGGCGAATACACGCCGATGGTCGACAGCAATACCCAGGCGCCGTGGCAGAAGCGGTCGCCGGATTCGGTGTTCATGCTGGAGAAATGGGAAAGCATGGCGCATCTGGAAAAACATCTGGCCATTGAGCACATGCTCAAACACCGCGACACCCTCAAAGACAGCGTGCTGGACACCGAGATCTATATCCTGGAAAACGCCCTGTAAGCTCCGCCTTATAACGTCTGCGCGTCGATGTGCGCGCTGACGTAGTCAAGAAAACAGGTGATGCGCGCCGCCAATTGCGTATTGCGGTAATACACCGCATTAATCGGCTGGCGCACGTCCAGCGTCTCCTGCTCCAGCAACGTCACCAACTTGCCCGCTTCCCGATCGCGTCGGGTCATAAAGTCTGCCAGCTGTACGATCCCCTCGCCCCGCAGCGCCAATTGCCGCAGCGTTTCACCGCTGGACGCCGAGATCGTCGGCGTGATGGCGAAATGCGGCGCCTGGCGATAGCGCAACGGCCATTGGTTCAGCGATTCCGGCTGGGTAAAACCGAGCAGACAATGCCGGTGCAACGCCTCCACGCTCTGCGGCGTGCCGTGCTTCTGCAGATAAGCCGGGCTGGCGAGGATGCGCAACCGGCTGGCGCCCAGCGCGCGCGCATGAATGGTCGAATCGCGCAACGCGCCGATGCGAATGGCGATATCCGTGCGTTTTTCCAGCAGATCGATGATCAGATTGTCGGTGTTCAGCTCGAGCGAAATTTGCGGATAACGTTCCCTGAACCCCGCCACCAGCGGCACGATGACGTGCTCCATAAAAGGCGCAGCCGCATTGATCCGCAGTCGCCCGGCCGGCATCTGCCGGCGCACCGCCATTTGTTCTTCGGCATTTTCCACCGAGTTGATGATCGTACGCGCATGGCTCAGGAAGCTTTGCCCCTCTTCGGTCAGCTCCAGGCGACGCGTAGTGCGGCGCATCAGGGTGGTATCGAGCTTATTCTCCAGGCGGCTGAGCGCGCGGCTGATGCCGGAAGTCGTCTGGCCGAGCTGATCGGCGGCGGCGGTGATGGAACCGCTGTCGACCACCGAAGTGAACGCCAGCAATTCTTCGAGCGTGATCTTCATGCATTCCGGCCCAGGTTATCGGGCGCCGCATGAACGCCCTGCGGGAAAGCCGGCCCGGCGTTTCACCGGGCCAGGGTCAGGCTCAGACCGCCAATTCGGCCATGTCGCCCTTGTCTTGCAGCCAGTTGCGGCGATCTTCCGAACGCTTCTTGGCCAACAGCATGTCCATCACCGCCAGCGTCTGATCGACATCATCTTCCGCGACCGTCAATTGCACCAGACGGCGGGTGTTCGGATCGAGGGTGGTTTCGCGCAGCTGCAGCGGGTTCATCTCGCCCAGCCCTTTAAAGCGCTGGACGTTCGGCTTGCCTTTCTTGCGCTTCAGCTGTTCCAGCACGCCGGCTTTCTCTTCTTCATCCAGCGCGTAGAACACCTCTTTACCGAGATCGATGCGGTACAGCGGCGGCATGGCCACATAAACGTGCCCGCCTTTCACCAGCGAACGGAAGTGGCGCACGAACAGCGCGCACAGCAGCGTAGCGATGTGCAGGCCGTCGGAGTCCGCATCCGCCAGGATGCAGATTTTGCCGTAGCGCAACTGGCTGAGATCTTCGCTGTCCGGATCGATGCCGATCGCCACGGAAATGTCATGCACTTCCTGCGAGGCCAGCACTTCGTCCGAGGAGACTTCCCAGGTATTCAGGATCTTGCCCTTCAGCGGCATGATCGCCTGATATTCGCGATCGCGCGCCTGCTTGGCCGATCCGCCCGCCGAGTCCCCTTCCACCAGGAACAGTTCGGTCATGGCCAGATCCTGCGAGGTGCAGTCCGCCAGCTTGCCCGGCAGCGCCGGCCCGCTGGTCAGCTTCTTGCGCACCACTTTCTTGGCGGCACGCAGACGGCGTTGGGCGCTGGAAATCGCCAGCTCGGCCAGCTGTTCCGCCGCCTGAACGTTCTGGTTCAGCCACAGGCTGAAGGCATCTTTCACCACGCCGGAAACGAAGGCCGCGCACTGACGCGAAGAGAGACGCTCTTTGGTCTGCCCGGCGAACTGCGGATCCTGCATCTTCACCGACAGCACGTAAGCGCAGCGATCCCAAATATCCTCCGCCGACAGCTTCACGCCGCGCGGCAGGATGTTGCGGAATTCGCAGAACTCGCGCATCGCGTCCAGCAGCCCCTGACGCAGGCCGTTGACATGGGTGCCACCCTGCATGGTCGGGATCAGGTTGACGTAGCTTTCGGTCAGCAGCTCGCCGCCTTCCGGCAGCCACAGCAGCGCCCAGTCCACCGCTTCGGTATCACCGGCGAAATTGCCGACGAACGGCGCTTCCGGCAGGGTGATCAGGCCGTTAACCGCTTCCATCAGGTAGTCGGTCAGGCCGTCCTGGTAGCACCAGCGCTGCTCGGTGTTGTTCACCTTGTCGATGAAATAGATCTCAACGCCGGGGCACAGCACCGCTTTGGCTTTCAGCAGGTGAGTGAGGCGCGATACCGAGAAACGCGGGCTGTCGAAGAACTGTTCGTCCGGCCAGAAGTGCACGCTGGTGCCGGTGTTGCGTTTGCCGCAGGTGCCGGTCACCGTCAGATCTTGCACTTTGTCGCCGTTTTCGAAGGCGATGCCGTAGACGTTGCCGTCGCGGCGCACGTTGACTTCCACCCGCTTCGACAGGGCGTTAACCACCGAGATCCCAACGCCGTGCAGGCCGCCGGAGAACTGGTAGTTTTTATTCGAGAATTTACCGCCGGCGTGCAGTCGGCACAGGATCAACTCAACCGCCGGCACACCCTCTTCCGGGTGGATGTCCACCGGCATGCCGCGGCCGTCGTCGATCACTTCCAGCGACTGATCGGCGTGCAGGATCACGTCGATACGCTTGGCATGTCCGGCCAACGCTTCGTCGACGCTGTTATCGATCACCTCTTGGCCGAGGTGGTTTGGGCGCGTCGTGTCGGTATACATGCCGGGACGACGGCGCACTGGTTCTAGACCGCTGAGTACTTCAATGGCATCAGCGTTATAGCTGGATTGAGTCATCGTTGATTATTTTTTCGTGGTTAAAGGGAGGTGCCGGAACGGTCCGTCAGACCGCGTTTAGCCCTAAAAAATCCACAATCTGGGGGAAGTAGTGCTCGAAACCGACGAAGGCGTGGTTTCCACCCGACTCCACCGTTTGCCGACACGCGGTGTAATACGCCACTGCCTGGCCGTAATCGAGAATTTCATCGCCCGTTTGCTGCAGCAGCCAGATTAAATCCGGCGACTCCAAAGGATCGATCTGCATCACTTTCAGATCGTAAACGTGACGAGACTCTAACACATATTGCTGGCCGGTGTAGGGGTTCTCGTTGGCGCCAAGATAGTCGACCAGCAGCTCAAACGGCTTGACCGCCGGGTTGACCACCACCGCCGGCAGCGAAAAACACTGCGACAGCCAGGTGGCGTAATAGCCGCCCAGCGAGGACCCCACCAATCCGAGCGTTTGTCCGGCGCGTTCCAGCACCAGATTTTCCAGCATCTCGGCGGCCTCCGCCGGAAAGGCCGGCAGCTGCGGCACCAGCATCTCGATAGCGGGATGGTGTTCGGCCAGCCAGGCCTTGAAGGCCACCGCCTTGGCCGACTGCGGCGAGCTGTTGAAACCGTGCAGGTAGAGCAGTGTCGAAGGCATCAGTATCCATCCGAGTCCATATCGGGGCGGAAATCGTCGTTTTCCAGGCGGAACACCTGCGTCTCGACGCGGCCGTCCGGCAGCAGATCGAGGTAACGCCAGCCGGGGGAGACGTCGTCGATGGTAAAGTTAGTGCAGTGCGGCTTGAATTGCACGCAGGTGGACGGTGTCGCCAACAGGCGCCGGCCCTGCCATTCCAGATCCAGATCCTGGTGAATATGACCGCACACCACGGTATTCACCTTCGGGTAGCGCAACAGGATCGCGCCCAGCATATGCGGGTTGCGCAGGCTGTGCTGATCGAGCCAGGTGCAGCCGGAAGGCAGCGGATGGTGGTGCAGCAGCAACAGCGTGTAACGCTCGGGGTACGCCTGCAGGCAGCGCTCCATCCACTCGAGCTGGTATTCGCTCAGCTCGCCGTGCGGTACGCCGAACACCTGGCTGTCCAACATCAGCACCTGCCAGTTATCGCCCAGCAGCACCTGCTTGGAAGGGGCGATGCCGGCGGCGGCCAACGCGTCGACCATCGCCGGTTGGAAATCGTGGTTGCCCGGCAGCCACACGCACGGGGCCGGCAGTTGCGCGATGCCGGCGGCGAAGTGGCGGTACGCCTCCTGCGAATGATCCTGCGCCAAATCTCCCGTGGCGACGATCAAATCGACATCGCGGCGCTGCGCCTGAATGGCGTCCAGCACCGCGTGATAGCTGCGATAGGTATTGATGCCGAGCAACGTCTCGTGTTCGCCGGCAAAAAGGTGGGTATCTGTTATTTGTAGAATCCTGACCGCGGCCCCACTCGCCACGGGCAGTTTAAACAGGCTTTCCAAATGGTGTCCTTTGTTATTTCAGTCTGTCTAACAAACCGGAACCGCCATCGCTCCATGCGCCAAACAGTAGCGCAGCCAATCAGCAAGAAACTGGTTAATTTGATGCTTTTCGTCGCGTTGATGCAACTTTTTATTAGGATAATCATAACGCGCTTTAAAGCGGTAGATCTGCTGACTGGAACACACTTCCGCAACCATGGCGTCATGGTATAACCGCACCGTCATCGCGGGCAGGCTCCAGTAGCTGACCGCCGGAAAGATCTGCTCGATCTCCACCAGCGACGTGTAACGCGTGGACTCAACAATGGTCAAACGATAGCTAGCGCCGTTCACCTGATAAGTCACCGTTTCGCCCGCTTCGTCGTTGCGCGGCAGCAAGCGGCGCAATTGCGCGAAGTTGGTTTCGCACAATCTCATCATTTCGGGGAAATCAGGGGTATAGCGCTGTTTCATTAGTTGGCCCACTCTTTTCTCAACGATTCATGGTGCAACGCCAGCCATTGCAATGCAATCACTGATGCGGCGTTATCGATCGCGCCCTCTTCCACCCAGCGATAAGCCTGCTCGCGGCTGACCACGTGGACGCGAATATCTTCATGCTCTTCCGCCAGGCCGTGGATGCCTTCGGCGGTGCCGGCGTCTACCTCGCCGACCATGATCGACAAGCGTTCGCTGGTGCCGCCGGGGCTGGCCAGATAGCTCAGCACCGGCTTGCAGCGCCCGACCACCACGCCGGCTTCTTCCTGCGCTTCGCGGCGGCACACGTCTTCGACGCTTTCGCCGGTTTCGATCATACCCGCCACCATTTCCAGCAGCCAGGGCGAATTACTGGTATCGACCGCGGCGATGCGCAGTTGTTCAATCAGCACCACTTCATCGCGCACCGGGTCGTAGGGCAGCAGCACCGCCGCATGGCCGCGCTCGAAAATTTCACGCGTGATTTCAGGACTCATTTCGCCATTGAACAAGCGATGGCGAAACCGGTATAAATTGAGTGAAAAAAAACCACGGTACAGCGTCTCGCGTGCAATAATTTCTACATCTTTTTTATCGAAGGTGACGGGTGACGGCTGCGAACGGTTCATGCGCGAATTCTCCTGCGTGAGTATGCCGATAAAATAAACGGTTTTGATGACAGAAACAGCGGGTCTCACCGCCGCCGCTTTATGTTAGGCTGTTTTTCGCCGCCGGACGCGGCGCGTTTGTGCGCTCGCGGGTAATAGCGGGAAACAATCCTGATTGTCAGCCATAATATCAGCTGCAGTCGGCCCGGGCAGTACGCCAAGGTAAATGGGCGGTCTGAAAGGTAAAAGTTACGTGAGATGGCACATTCAGCCACCTGATGCGTACCGCAGACTCTGCTAGAATCGGCAACTATTTCGTCTATCGTCAGCGCTAACATAGCAATATTGCTGCACAACAAGGAATGCAAATGAAGAAACTGCTCCCCCTTCTTATCGGACTGAGCCTGGGCGGCTTCAGTGCAATGAGCCAGGCAGAGAACCTGCTGCAGGTCTACAAACAGGCCAGGGAAAGTAACCCGGATCTGCGCAAAAGTGCTGCTGACCGCGACGCCGCATTCGAAAAGATCAATGAAGCGCGCAGCCCGCTGCTGCCGCAGCTCGGTTTAACCGCAGGTTACGATTACACCAACGGTTATCGTGACAGCAATGGCGTTAACAGCAACGTCACCAGCGGTTCGCTGGCGTTGACGCAGACCCTCTTCGACATGTCGAAATGGCGCCAGCTGACGCTGCAGGAAAAGAGCGCCGGCATCTCCGACGTCACCTTCCAGACCGCAGAGCAGTCGCTGATTCTCAACACCGCCACCGCCTACTTTAACGTGCTGAAGGCGATCGACACGCTGTCGTACACCCAGGCGCAGAAAGACGCGGTGTACCGCACGCTGGATCAAACCACTCAGCGCTTCAACGTGGGCCTGGTGGCGATCACCGACGTGCAGAACGCCCGCTCGAACTATGACACCGTGCTGGCGGCGGAAGTCTCCGCCCGCAACGATCTGGACAACGCGCTGGAAACGCTGCGTCAGGTCACCGGCAGCTTCTACCCTGAGCTGGCCTCGCTGAATACCGATCGCTTCAGCACCCAGCGCCCGGAAGCGGTGAACAACCTGCTGAAAGAAGCTGAAGCGCGCAACCTGAGCCTGCTGTCCGCCCGCCTGAGCCAGGATCTGGCGCGCGAACAGATCCGCGCAGCCCAAACCGGCTATATGCCGACGATTGACGTCAGCGCGTCAACCGGCATCAGCAATACCAAATATAACGGCTCAAACACCGGCGGCGCGAATGCCGCACGCTACAGCGACTCCGATGCGGGCCAAAATAAAGTGGGCATCAGCTTCAACCTGCCGCTGTACAGCGGCGGCGCGACTAACTCACAGGTTAAACAAGCGCAGTACGGCTTTGTCGGCGCCAGCGAGCAGCTGGAAAGCGCTCACCGCAGCGTGGTGCAGACCGTGCGTTCATCGTTCAACAACGTTAACGCTTCGATCAGCAGCATCAACGCCTACAAACAGGCGGTGATCTCCGCACAGAGCTCCCTGGACGCGATGGAAGCCGGTTATCAGGTCGGTACCCGCACCATCGTCGATGTGCTGGACGCCACCACCACGCTGTATAACGCCAAACGTCAGCTGTCCGACGCGCGTTATACCTATTTGATCAACCAGCTGAACATCAAGTCGGCGCTCGGCACGCTGAACCAGAACGATCTGCTGCTGCTGAACGGCGCGTTGGGCAAGCCGGTATCGACCGCGCCTGACGCCGTCGCACCGCAAAACCGCGCGCAGGACGCCTATGCGGACGGTTATCAGGACAATGCGCCGATGCAACAGACTGCGGCGCCGGCACCGGCGGCCACTCGCGCATCCGCGCCGGCCGTTACCACCAGCCAACCGGCTCGCCACAGCGGCAATCCATTCCGCAACTGATGTCCGCACGCTGATAAACACGGGGTCCGGCCTGCGCCGCGCCCCGTTTTTTTTGTCCCGATTTTCCCCGCTTCTGCCCGCCGCCTCACAGCCGCCGCTGCGCCAGGTGATATCATCGTCACTCTCGTTTTCGCAGTTGGATGAGGTTCGATGGACAACGATTCACGTTGGCAGCAACTGATTAACGACGGCGAACTGCCGCCGCCGCTGCGCCCGACGCCGGCGGTGTACGCCTCCTGGCTGCGTTGCCGCAGCCTGATGCAGCCCGATGTCTGGCAAGCGCCGCACCGTGCGCAGGGCGCCACCTTCGAATCGATTTGCCGCCGCAAGAACGATCTGCTGACGCTCGGCCAGGCGGCGCTGGAAGACGCCTGTGAATACATGGAGCCGCGGCGTTGCCTGCTGATGATCCTCGACGAGAGCGGCTGCATGCTGTGGCGCTGCGGCGACGCCCAAACCTGGGAACATCTGCAGCAACTGGGATTCGCCCCCGGCGCTTACTGGGCCGAAGGGCAGATAGGCACCAATGCCCCGGCGCTGGCGGCGGCGGAAGGCCACCCGGTGCGGGTGAGCGGTGAAGAACACGTGCGCCGAGCGCTGCACGGCTGGTCGTTCTGCGCCACACCGGTCTACGACAACAGCGGCCGCCAGCGCGGCTCGATCGCGCTGGGCTGTCTGCTGGCCGACTGCGCCGCCGGCGATCTGTCGCTGACGCTGGCCATCGCCCGCGAAATCGGCAACTCGCTGAACGCCGACGGCCTGCTGGCGGAATCCAACCGCCATCTGAATCAGCTTTACGGCCTGCTGGACGGCGTGGACGACGGCGTCATGGCCTGGGATCACCGCGGCTACCTGCAATACATCAACCAGCGCGCCGCCGGCCTGCTGAAGCTGGACGAACAGCAGAGCCAGGGCAAACCGTTGGCGCAGCTGTTGACGCTGCCCGCGCTGCTCAAACGCGCCATCGCCGATCGCCAACCGCTGCAACACGTCGAAGTCACCTTCGAAAGCCAGCGGCAGTTTATCGCCGCCTTGCTGACGCTCAAGCCGATTTTCGACGGCGATCGCTGCAGTTTCATCGCCCTGCTGCACCCGCTCGAACGGCTGCGCCAGTATGTCAGCAGCCAGCTGGGGCGCGTCAGCCACAGCTTCGAACAGATGCCTTCCGCCTCGCTGGAAATGCGGCGACTGATCCGTTACGGGCAGCAGGCGGCCAAAGGCCAGCATCCGATCCTGTTGCGCGGAGAAGAAGGCGTTGGCAAAGAGCTGCTCAGCCAGGCTATCCACAACGCCGGCGAGCGCGCCGCCGGGCCGTATATCGCCCTCAACTGCCAACTGCTGCCGCAGGCGCAGGGGCTGCGTGAGCTGCTGGGCAGCGACGCCAGCGAAGAAGAGGCGGGCCAGCTCAGTAAATTCGAATTGGCTAACGGCGGCACGCTGTACCTGGAACAGATCGAATACCTGCCGGCGGAGATGCAGTCGGCGCTGCTGCAGGTGCTGAAAACCGGCGTGGTGATCCGCCTCAATTCCAGCCGGGTGATCCCGGTCGATGTGCGGGTGATCGCCGGCAGCGCCGCCGATCTGCCGCTGCTGGTGCAGCAAAACCGCTTCCGCCGCCAGCTGTTTTACAGCCTGCAGGCGTTCGAGATCCAAATCCCGCCGCTGCGTCAGCGGCTGAGCGATATTCCGCTGCTGGTCAAACACCATCTGCGCACGCTGGAGCAACATTTTCAGTGTCGCTTCCAGGTGGATGACGAGGTGATGGCTCAGCTGGCGCTCTATCTGTGGCCGGGCAACGATTTGGAACTGAAAGGGGTGGTGGAGCGCGCGGCGATGATTTGCCACGGCCACCACATCCAGCTGGCGGACCTGCCGGCGCACCTGCTTGGCCAACCGTCGCTGCTGGAAAGCGATCCGCAGCCCGGCGCGCCGCTGTTGACGCTGACGGACATGGAGCGCCAGGCGATCCTGCGGGCGGCGACCGTCAGCCGCGGCCAACTGACGGAAATGGCGCAGTTGCTGGGCATCGGCCGCACCACGCTGTGGCGGAAGATCAAACAGCACGGGATCGACATCCGCCAGTTCAAGCTGCGCGCCTAGTGACTGAGCTGCAACACCCCGCGCGCGGCGTCCAGCATCGCCTTCTGGCCGCTGCGGGTTTTGCTCAGGCAATCCTGCATGCCGACCACCATCGGAATGCCCATCGCCTTCGCCAGAATGGCGCTGTGCGAGAGGGCATTGCCGCCGCTCAGGCAGATGCCGAGCACCAGACGGCGATCCAGCATCACTACCTCTGAGGGCATCAGCTCATCCATCACCAGTATTGACGGCTCTGCGAGCGCAATGGTCGGCAGCGGCTGCCCCTGCAGATGGCACAGCGTGCGGCGCAGCATGTCGCGCACGTCCAGTTCGCGCGCCCGCATGTAGTCGTCATCCAACTCGCGGTACTCTTCGGCGATCGCCTCCAGCACCTGCCGCCAGGCCTGCTCGGCGCTGCACAACTGCTGCGCAATGCGGGTGTAAGCCGCCTGCTGCAGATCCGGATCGTCCAGCAGCATGCTATGGGCGCCGAAGA
The DNA here is from genome assembly GCF_903970925.1 of Serratia sp. ME47. Taxonomy (NCBI): domain Bacteria; kingdom Pseudomonadati; phylum Pseudomonadota; class Gammaproteobacteria; order Enterobacterales; family Yersiniaceae; genus Serratia; species Serratia sp. ME47. The sequence goes on from NZ_CAJCKE010000002.1 coordinate 347,897, forward strand.
TAGCCGCCTGCGGCTTGCCGATCAGCGTGCCGGTGCGCTCCGCCAGCCGGTTGAGATCGCTCAACGTGTGCTGCAGCGCCTCCCGCAGGCGTTGCTGTTCGCCCAACACCTCGTCCGCGCCGATCCGGCGCTCGGCGGCTGACGGCCAGACACTGCGGGCCTGGAACACCGGCCCGCTGGTGACGCTTTCCGCCACCGGAATGCCGTGCAGCGAAGGCTGCTGCCGCTCGGAGACCGTCTCGTCGAAATGCTGCTCCGCCAGCGTTTTGAACGCCGCCAGCGCCTCGTCCGCCTGCGCGCCGTCGGCGATCAAACGGATGGTGTCGCCGTGGCGCACCTGCAGCAGCGCCAGCTGATTGAGGCTGCGCGGATCGACGCACTGCCCCTGTTTTTCCAGCACCAGCTCGGCCTTGAACGGCGCCAGCGCTTCGACCAGCCGCGCCGCCGGGCGCGCGTGCAGTCCGTGCGGGTTCTGCACCGTCCAGGTTGCGCTTTTGCCCTGCGCCAGCGGCAAGGCCGCACGCTTCGCGGCCGGTGAAGCCTCGCCCAGCTGCGCTTGCTTGGCCTGCAGCGCCCCCTGCGCCTCCGCCACCACCTGCTCAAGCGAAGCGCCGGAGTTGGCGGCCACCACCGCCGCCAGCGTGCCTTCGATCAGCGGCGCGGCGCACAGCCGCACCTTGGCGGCCAACTCCGGATCCAGCAGATCGAGCGCGGTTTCGGCACTGAGCAGCGCGCTGCCCAGATCCATCAGCACCAGAATGCCATCGCCGTCGGCGACCGCTTCGATCGCCTCCATGACGTTGACCGCGTCGGTACCGATCGGGTGCTCCTCGTCATCCACGCCCGCCGCCAGCGCCAACTTGCAGCCGTCGCCGCGCATCATCTGCCGCGCCAGTTGCTCAACGCCGCGCGCCAGCAACGCGCTGTGCGACACCACCACGATATTAATCATCTCGCCTCCTGCTAACTGCCGGCGACCTCGGCCAGCGTTTTCATCATCAGCATCACCGAAGTGGCGCCAGGATCCTGGTGGCCGATGCTGCGCTCGCCCAGGTAACTGGCCCGCCCCTTGCGCGCCTGCATGGTGATGGTGCTCTCCACCGCCCGCTCGGCGCTGTCGGCGGCGCGCTGCAGCGCATCCGCCACGCTCAGGTTCTGCTGCGCGGACTGGCCGAGGCTTTCCACCACCGGCCACCAGGCATCGCACATGGTCTTGTCGCCCGGCTCCGCCTTGCCGCGCATCACCACGCCTTCCACCCCTTCCTGCATCATTTGATGCAGCTCCGCCAGATCCAGGCTTTGCTTGGCGTTCGCCGCCTGCGCCGCGCGGATGAAGAAGGTGCCGAACAGCGGACCGCTGGCGCCGCCTACGCTCGACAGCAGCGTCATGCCGGTGTTTTTCAGGATAAAACCGATATCCTTGTCCGCCACCGACGGCAGCTTTTCCACCACCTTATTGAAACCGCGATTCATGTTCAGGCCGTGGTCGGCATCGCCGATCTCGGTGTCCAGTTGGGTAAGAAAATCGCGCTCCCGGCTGAACACTTCGCCGCAACGCATCAGCCAATCGACGACCTGTGGTTTGGTCAACGCCATAATTCCTCCTCAGCAACCCCAACGCAGCGCAGGCGTTTTCACCGGCGCATCCCACAAGGACAACAGTTCGTCGTCCACGTTCAACAACGTGATGGACACGCCCTGCATATCGAGCGAAGTGCAATACGCGCCCACCAGGTTGCGTTCGATGATGATGCCCGCCTCGGCGCAGCGCTCCGCCAGCCGATGGTACACGCCGTACAGCTCGGACAGCGGCGTGGCGCCCAGGTTGTTGACCAACGCGATCACCCGATCGCCGCGCGTCAGCGGCTGCTTGGTCTGCATCTCGTCGCGCCACTCACCCTGTTGGCGATCCCAGACGCGGATCGTGCGCTGATAGTGGCCGTGGTCGATCAGCGTATGGAACATGTCATCCACCGCCGCGTTGAGCGTGGTGAACGGACGGCGCGCAATGCCCGGCTCGCCGTGAATGCCGACGCCGAACTCCATCTCGTTCTCCGCCAGGGTGAACGACGGTTTGCCGGCGGCGGGGACGGTACAGGCGCCCAGCGCGATACCGATCGAATGCCCGTGGTTGTTGATGCGATGCCCCAGCGTCACCACGCTGTCCAGATCGTCGCCGCGCGCCGCGGCGGCGCCCAGCAATTTCTCCATCAGCACGGTGTTGGCCACCCCGCGCCGCCCGGCGGTGAACAGGCTGTCCTTGACCGCCACGTCGTCATCTACCAGCACCGTCGCCACCGCGACGCCGCTGTCGTGCAGCAGCTCGGTGGCGGTTTCGAAGTTGAGCACGTCACCGGTGTAGTTCTTGATCAGCAGCAGCACCCCGGCGCCGCCGTCGATCGCCTGACCGCACTCGTACATTTTATCCGGCGTCGGCGAGGTGAAAATCTCGCCCGGACAGGCGCCGTCGAGCATCCCTTCACCGACGAAACCGCAGTGCATCGGCTCGTGGCCGCTGCCGCCGCCGGACAGAATTGCCACTTTGCCCGCTACCGGCGCGTCGGCGCGGGTGACGAACGCCGGATCCGCATGCACCAGCAACTCGGGATGAGCCTCCGCCAGCCCCTGCAACTGCTCTTCCAACACCGACTCGACCTGATTAATCAGTTTTTTCACGATGGTTTCCTCTGTAAGCCAGGGGCGCGGCGCACCGCGCCCCAACGGTATCAATGACGCAGCAGCCAGGCGGCGCCGAGCCGATCCGCCGTCAGGATCGCCGCCTGCACGCCGGCAGGGGTGACCTTGAACGGCATGTTGTGAATGGTTTCGCCGGCGGCGCAGCTGGCCTCGGCCACCGCCATCGCCTTCGTCGCCGCGTCGCCGGTAACGCCCATCTGCGCCAGCGTGATCGGCAAGCCGATGCCATGACAAAACGCCAGCACGGTTTCAATCTGCGCCATCGGGCTGTTCTGCAGCACCAGCTGCGCCAGGGTGCCGAACGCCACTTTTTCGCCGTGATACAGGTGGTGACACTCCTCCAGCACGGTGAAACCGTTGTGAATGGCGTGCGCCGCCGCCAGCCCGCTGCTCTCGAAGCCGATGCCGCTCAGATACGTATTGGCCTCAATGATGCGTTCCACCGCTTCCGTCACCACGCCGGCCTCGACCGCCAGCTTGGCCTTCACCCCTTCGGCCAGCAGCGTGTCGTAGCACAGCCGCGCCAGACTGAGCGCCGCCAGCGTCGATTTGCCGCCGGCCATGCTGGTGGCCTGAGCGTCGAAGCAGGCCTGCGCTTCGAAATAGGTGGAGAGCGCGTCGCCCATGCCGGCTACCAGCAGGCGCACCGGCGCTTTGGCGATGATGGCGCTGTCCATCACTACCATGTCCGGGTTGCGCGGGTAGATCAGGTATTCGGCGAATTCGCCCTGTTCGGTGTAGATAACCGACAGCGCGCTGGTCGGCGCATCGGTGGAGGCGATGGTGGGAATGAGCACCACCGGCAGCCGTTGGTAGTGGGCGACGGCCTTGGCGGTGTCGAGCGTCTTGCCGCCGCCGACGCCGATCACCCCGCGGCAACCGTGGGTCTGCAGCTCGCGGCCAAGCCGGTCTATCTCTTTACGGCAGCACTCGCCGTTGAAACGGGCCGCATGATGTTTCACGGCGTGCTGCTGCAGGCTGCCCATCAGGGTGTCTCCCGCCAACTGCATCACGAAGTCGTCGGCGATCACGAAATAATGGTCGGCGAGGGATTTGGCGTATTCGCCGACGGCGGCCAGCGCATTGGCGCCCTGAATGTATTTGCCTGGTGACTGGATGATTCTCAACATAACCGGATCCTTGTAGGGAGTTGGCGATGGTAACGTTCAGATATCAGGTGATGACGCGCCGACTTCGCCGCCGGCTTGTTGTTGTGCTTCGACTATGAGCGTCTGCCGCCCGCCTGGCGAGCCACGCGATTTTTGTTCCATTATGGAACATCATCATAGCGATAACGTTTCATGATGAAACGCCAACGCGCGTTTTTTCGCCGCGAAAGCGAACTGGCGCACACCCCAACGTATAACTGCGTAAAGAGTGGATTCTGCGGGCGTTTCAGCTTTAATTTTGACCATGTTTCCCCTATCCTTAGCGCCACTACTGGGAAAGGGCGAAAACAGCCCGCATGATGGGATTGATAACGATGAAACGGACAAAAAACATCAACCAAGAGACGTTCCGCAAATCCTGGCGCAGCTACCGTGTCGCGCCCGTGGCCTTGGCGATCAGCGCCGTCTTTATGCTGGCCGGCTGCGAGAAGAGCGATGAAACGGTCTCCCTGTATCAGAATGCCGATGACTGTTCGCGCGCCAACCCTTCGATGAGCGAGCAGTGCACCACCGCCTACAACAACGCCCTGAAAGAAGCGGCGAAAACCGCGCCGAAATACGCCACCCGCGAAGACTGCGTCGCCGAGTTCGGCGAAGCGCAGTGCACCCAGGCTCCGGCGCAGGCCGGCATGGCGGCGGAATCGCAAAGCAGCGGCAGCTTCTGGATGCCGCTGATGGCGGGCTACATGATGGGCCGCCTGATGGGCGGTTCCGGCTTCGCGCAGCAGCCGCTGTTCACCTCCAAGAACGCCGCCAGCCCGGCGAACGGCAAGTTTGTCGACGCCAGCGGCAAGAGCTACGGCCCGGCCACCGCCGGCGGCCGCACCATGACGGTGCCGAAAACCGCCATGGCGCCGAAGCCTGCGGTCACCAATACCGTGACCCGCGGCGGTTTCGGCGAGACCGTGGCCAAGCAGACCAGCATGCAGCGCAGCAGCGCCACCTCCAACTCCGGCTCTCGCAGCATGGGCGGTTGATGCATGAAACGTATTGCCATTACCGAGCGCCCGGACTGGCGCGAAAAAGCGACCGAGTTCGGCTTCCGTTTCCACACCATGTACGGCGAGCCGTACTGGTGTGAAGACGCCTATTACCAGTTCACGCTGGCGCAGATTGAAGAGATCGAAAACGCCACCGCCGAGCTGCATCAGATGTGCCTGCAGGTGGTGGAGAAAGTGGTCGCCAGCGACGAGCTGATGGCCAAGTTCTGCATCCCGAAACACACCTGGGAATTCGTGCGCAGCTCCTGGCGCACCAACCAGCCGTCGCTGTATTCGCGTCTCGATCTGGCCTACGACGGCGTCAATCCGCCGAAGCTGCTGGAGAACAACGCCGATACGCCCACCTCACTGTATGAAGCGGCCTTCTTCCAATGGCTGTGGCTGGAAGACCAGATCAACGCCGGCAAACTGGATCCGGAATCGGATCAGTACAACAGCCTGCAGGAGAAACTGATCGAGCGTTTCGCCGAGCTGAAAGCGCATCACGGCTTCGGCCTGTTGCACCTGGCCTGCTGCCAGGACAGCGAAGAAGATCGCGGCACGGTGCAATACCTGCAGGACTGCGCGCAGGAAGCCGGTCTGCCGACCGAGTTCCTGTTCATGGAAGAGATCGGCCTCGGCGAGAAAGGCCAGTTCACCGATCTGCAGGATCAGGTGATCGGCAACCTGTTCAAGCTCTATCCGTGGGAATTCATGCTGCGCGAGATGTTCTCCACCAAGCTGGAAGACGCCGGCGTGCGCTGGCTGGAGCCGGCCTGGAAAAGCATCATCTCCAACAAGGCGCTGCTGCCGCTGCTGTGGGAAATGTTCCCGAATCACCCTAACCTGCTGCCGGCTTATTTCGCGCAAGACGATCATCCGCCGATGGATCATTACGTCACCAAACCGCTGTTCTCACGCGAAGGCGCCAATATCCAGATCGTCGAAAACGGTCAGGAAGTGGCGCGCGTCGATGGGCCGTACGGTGAAGAAGGCATGATCGTGCAGCAGTTCCATCCGCTGCCGAAGTTCGAAGACAGCTACACGCTGATCGGCAGCTGGCTGGTGAACGATCAACCCTGCGGCATCGGCCTGCGCGAAGATCGCGAACTGATCACGCAGGATCTGTCGCGCTTCTATCCGCACACCATCCTCGGCTGATCGCCCCGCTGAAGGCAAAAACGCCAGTCTCTGACTGGCGTTTTTCTTTAGCCCACCTGCACCGACAGCATGCTCAGCGCTCCCATTTCGATACCGTCGATCGGCACGCTGATGGCCTCTTTTCCATCCCAGCCGCCGAGCACATACAGCAATGGCAGATAGTGTTCCGGCGTCGGGTTCGACAGCGCTGCGCCCTCATGGCGCATGAAATCCACCAGCGGGTGGTTATCGCCCCGATAACGCAGGTTATCCCGGACAAAGTTATTGAAAGACTCCGCCCACGGATAGGCGCTGGTATCGCCCTGCCATTTCACCATGCGCAGGTTGTGCACCACGTTGCCGCTGGCGACGATCATCACGCCCTCATCGCGCAGCGCCGCGAGTTTGCGGCCCAGCTCATAGTGGTAAGCCGCCGGCTGAGTGCCGTCGACGCTGAGCTGCACCACCGGGATATCGGCATTGGGATACATCTTGATCAATACGCCCCAGGTGCCGTGATCCAACCCCCACTCGCCGAGATCCGCCGTTACCGGCACCGGCGCCAGAATGTGCTGCAGCTGCGCGGCCAGCGCGGGGGAACCCGGCGCAGGATAGCGGGTATCAAACAGCGCCTGCGGGAACCCGCCGAAGTCGTGAATGGTTTTGGGTTTTTCCATCGCGGTGACCGCAGTGCCGCGGGTATACCAATGCGCAGAAATCGCCACGATCGCCTTCGGACGCGGCAATGACTCACCCAACGCACGCCATGCCTGGGTGTAGCGGTTGTCTTCCAGCACGTTCATCGGGCTACCGTGGCCAAGAAACAGTGCCGGCATACGAGAGGTGTTCATAGAGCGATCCTTAGTTCAAATTGTGCTATGGCGTTACATTACGCGCTTTGCCGCAGCAACACAGCCGGATAACCGTGATGAAGATATTCAATAAATTTGAATTAAAAATCGCAAAAATGCACTGGCAAACAAAAAGTTAAAAAATGCATGATTTTCAAATGATTAATAAAAATCATGAATACCATGGCATTACTGCCACACAGATCTAAATTGTGAACAATTTATGTATTTTTTGTTAACACAATCGATACACTCCTCCTTCCGTCGACAGGGTGTTGGCAGCCCGTCGGCGCTACGGGAATCACGTCTCACCAAGGAGGAATTCATGTTCAGACTCACACTAGCAACCCGCCTGGCGCTTTCCATGTCCTTGTTAGCCACCGGGGCGGCAGCCGCCAAAGCGACGGACAACGCGCCGCTGACGCAGCGCGAAGACCCTTACTTCCTTCAGGCGCAAGCTCAGCTGCAACAGCGACTGAAACAGACCCCAAACACCAACCGCGCCAAAAACGTCATTCTGGTGGTCGGTGACGGCATGGGGTTTTCCACCGTGACCGCCGCCCGTATTTTTGAAGGACAGCAGCGCGGCGTAGACGGCGAATCCAACGTGCTGGCCTGGGAGGCCTTCCCCTATCTGGCGGCGGCCAAAACCTACTCCGCCGACGCCCAAATCACCGACTCTGCGCCCAGCGCGGTGGCGATGACCACCGGCGTCAAAACCATCAACGATCTGATGGGCCTCAACCATACGGCCGCCCTCAACAACTGCGAGGATCAGCAAACCAAGGCCGTCACCACGCTGTGGGAGATGGCCGCAACGCTCGGCATGTCCACCGGCACCGTGACGACCGCGACCATTACCCACGCCACGCCGGGCGCCACCTATGCCCATATCGCCAACCGCGACTGGGAGTCTGACGCCAAAATGCCGGCGGATGCCCTGGCCGCAGGCTGCCGCGACATCGCGCGCCAGCTGGTGGAAATGAAGTACGGCAACGGCCTGAACGTGGCGATGGGCGGCGGGCGCGCCAACTTCCTGCCCGACAGCGTGAGCGATCCTGAATATCCCGGCAAGAAAGGCGCCAGAAAGGACGGCCGTGACCTGACGCAGGCCTGGCTGCAACGCTACGGCGAGCGCGGACAATACGTCTGGAATCAGGCCCAGTTCGACAAAATCGAACCAGGCAACGTCGACCATTTGCTGGCCCTGTTCGAGCCGTCGCACATGAACTTCGAGCACGACCGGCGGCAAGACGCGGCGGGAGAGCCTTCGCTGGCGGAAATGACCGGCAAGGCCATCGATATTCTGGCCAGGAATCCCGAAGGCTATCTGCTGCTGGTGGAAGGCGGGCGCGTCGATCACGGCAGCCATAACGGCAACGCCTACCGCACGCTGAGCGACGCGGTCGCCCTGAACGAGGCGGTGAAAACCATTGTCGGCAAGGTCAACCTGGACGAAACGCTGGTGATCGTGACCGGCGATCACAGCCACACGCTAACCATCGCCGGCTATGCCAAGCGCGGCAATCCTATCCTCGGCATTTCCATCGGCGTCGACGGTAAACCTCGGCTGGGCAGCGACGGCAAGCCCTACACCACCCTCGGTTTCGCCAACGGCCCCGGCGGCGCGATCCCGCTGACCGAGCGCCCGGCATTGACCATGGAGCAAACCACCGCGCCCGACTTTATTCAGCCGGCGCTGGTGCCGCTGAAAAGCGAGACGCACGGCGGGGAAGATCTCGGCATCTACGCCATCGGCCCCTGGGCACATCTGTTCCAGGGTACGGTTGAGGAGAACTACACCTTCCACGTGATGAATTACGCCAGCCGCATCGGCGAACGCCTGTCAGAACGGTAGATACAAAAAAGCCGCATTACGCGGCTTTTTTATCGTTGAAAGCGGCCGGCTATCAGCTGGCTTTTTTCTCGTGCGCCTGGCGGTAGGCCACCAGATCTTCGATGGTCAGCACCACCATGTCGTGCTGTTTGGCGAAGGCGATCACTTCCGGCGCATGCGCCATGCTGCCATCGTCGTTGGTCAGTTCACACAGCACGCCGGCAGGTTTGAAACCGGCCATGGAGACCAGATCGATGGTCGCTTCGGTGTGACCGCGACGGCTCAGCACGCCGCCCGGCTGCGCGCGCAGCGGGAACACGTGGCCCGGACGGTTCAGGTCGCTCGGCTTGGCGCTGTCTGCCACCGCCGCACGGATGGTGGTCAGGCGATCGGAAGCGGAAACCCCGGTGGTCACGCCCTGCGCCGCTTCGATGGTCACGGTGAAGGCGGTCTGGAACTGGCTGGAGTTGTTGGTCACCATCATCGGCAGCTCAAGCTGCTGACGACGTTCTTCGGTGATGCACAGGCACACGATGCCGCTGCCGTGGCGAATGGTCAGCGCCATCTGCTCAACGGTCATGGTTTCCGCGGCGAAGATCATGTCACCTTCGTTTTCACGGTTTTCATCATCGAGCACCATCACGCCGCGCCCGTTGCGCAGTGCGTCGATCGCGCGTTCAACGCGTTCTGTCGGCGTGCCGAAGTCTGAAAGTAGCGTCTGATTCATGGTAAAAAACCTCATTAAAAATTATGGATTACCAGAACCAGGGCGATCTTGAGGAGTAGCTAGCAATAGCTAAAAAAATAACGCAAGCGGGCGCATGCCCGGCAGATACCGTTACTCTCTCCCATCCGGACTATAACCGTCGGCCCCGGAATTACACCGGATCTGCTGACCTCTAACCGGCCTTTACAGGCTGGCTGAGCGCTCGCGGGCTTTCACCGTAGAAGGTGATTTACCGCCGGTGGGGACTTTCACCCCGCCCTGAGAATAAGCAAGATGACTATAACGCTAATGGATAGACAGGGCAATTGGCAAAAGCACAATTCGGCCACGCGCGGCGAATGCGCTTAATGGTGTTTATCCGGCGGGCAACTCGCATTACACTAAGCGGCAGCTATTAAACTCTGAAAGGGATACGCCATGATTGACCCGAAAAAAATCGAACAAATCGCACGCCAGGTTCATGAGTCCATGCCTAAAGGCGTTCGTGAATTCGGGGAAGACGTTGAGAAAAAAATCCGTCAGGTGCTGCAGTCGCAGTTGACCCGCCTGGATTTGGTTAACCGCGAAGAGTTCGACGTGCAGACTCAGGTGCTGTTGCGCACCCGCGAAAAGCTGGCGCTGTTGGAACAGCGCATGGCCGAGCTGGAAAGCAAGCTGAGCGCGGCGCCGGCCGCCAAACAGGAAGACGAATAATTCCCGCCAAGGGCGCGCACCGCGCGCCCTTGTTCTTTACGTCGCCCGGCGTTAGCCGCGCCCGTCTTTGATCGCTTTGATGATGTTGGTGGTCGACAGGCCGTCTTCAAAGTTCAGCACTTTGACATCGCCGCCGTTGGCCCACACTTCCGCACTGCCGGCAATCTCTTCCGGCTTGTAATCGCCGCCTTTCACCAGCAGATCCGGCAAGATGTCGGCGATCAAGCGCTGCGGCGTGTCCTCCTCGAACGGCACCACCCAATCCACCGCTTCCAGCGCGCCCAGCACAATCATGCGGTTCTCCAGCGCGTTGACCGGGCGTTTTTCCCCTTTCAGGCGTTTGGTCGACGCATCGCTGTTCACCGCCACGATCAGGCGATCGCCCAGCTTGCGAGCATTGGCCAGATAAGAGACGTGGCCGGCATGCAGAATGTCGAAGATGCCGTTGGTCATCACCACTTTTTCGCCGCGCTGACGCGCCTGCGCGACGGCCTGTTTCAGCTGCGCTTCGGTCATCACGCCAAAACCGGTCTCGGCGCGGCCGCGCACCGCGTTCTCCAGTTCGATCGGCGACACGGTGGAGGTACCGAGCTTGCCCACCACCACGCCGGCGGCGGCATTGGCCAGGAAACAGGACTCTTCCAGCGAGTTGCCGGCGGCCAGCGAGGCGGCCAGCACGCCGATCACGGTGTCGCCGGCGCCGGTCACATCGAACACTTCCTGCGCCTGGGTCGGCAAGTGCAGCGGCTCAACGCCCGGCTGCAGCAGCGTCATGCCGTGTTCGGAACGGGTAACCAGCAGCGCCGACAGCTCGAAATCCGCCACCAGCTTCATGCCGCGTTCCACCAGTTCCGCTTCATCCTTACAGTGGCCCACCACCGCTTCGAACTCGGACAGGTTCGGCGTCAGCAGCGTCGCGCCGCGATAGCGCTCGAAATCGGATCCTTTCGGATCGATCAGCACCGGCACCTTGGCGGCGCGCGCCAGTTGGATCATGCCCTGCACCTGGCTGAGCGCGCCCTTGGCGTAATCGGACAGCACCAGCGCGCCGATCTGCGGCAGCGCCTGCTGAATGCGCTCCAGCATCGGCTGCGGATCAACGTTGGAGAAGCCTTCTTCGAAGTCAAGACGGATCAGTTGCTGGTTGCGCGACAGCACGCGCAGCTTGGTAATGGTCGGATGGGTCGGCACCGAGACGAAGTCGCAGCGCACGTTGACTTCATTCAGCTTGGCGCTCAGCGCCCGCGCCGCATCGTCAATGCCGGTCAGGCCCACCAGACGGGAAGTGGCGCCCAGCGAAGCGATGTTCATCGCCACGTTAGCCGCGCCGCCGGGACGCTCTTCGATGGTATCGACCTTGACCACCGGCACCGGGGCTTCCGGTGAAATGCGGCTGGTCGGCCCATACCAATAGCGATCCAACATGACGTCACCGACCACCAGCACACCGGCGCGGCGAAAATCAGGCAGCGTAACTTTCATCCGATAACTCCAAAAAAGAACAAAATTTTAGTGGCGCAGATATTACCACAGACCGCCGGAATACCCGCAAAAAGGTATTAATCCAGCCATTTGGCCCAGCTGGCGCGCACCTGCTCGCGCTCGGCGGCAAACAGCTCGCTGCCGACCTTGCCGGAATGTTCCTGCAGCGCCAGGTGGTGGATCTCGTCGCGCATGGTGACATAGGCCTGGGTCAGCGCGCGCGCCTCCTCTTCCGGCATGATGTCATAATTGGCCATCAGCTCGAAGATGCGCACGTTGTCCGACCAACGCGTCAGGCGCGGTTCACCCGGCGCATAGCGTAAGACCAGATATTGGGCGATAAATTCGATGTCGGTAATGCCGCCCTCATCGGTTTTGATATCAAACAGATCGCGCTGCTTGTTGCCGAGATGGTTGCGCATTTTTTCGCGCATCTCGCGCACTTCGCGCTTCAGGGTCTGCGCATCGCGCGTTTTGCACAGGATCTCGCGCCGGATCGCGTCGAACTGCTGATGCAGCGCCGGGTCGCCATGCACGATGCGCGCGCGCACCAGGGCCTGATGTTCCCAGGTCCAGGCTTCGTTTTGCTGGTAGTCGGCGAACGCCTCGACGGTGCTGACCAGCATCCCCGCGGCGCCGGAAGGCCGCAGGCGCGCGTCCACCTCATACAGAATGCCCGAGGACGTGCGGGTGCTGAACAGATGCATCACCCGCTGCGCCAGCCGCAGGTAGAACTGGCGGCCGTCGATGCAGCGATCGCCGTCGGTCATCACCTCCGGCGGGCAATCCAGCAGGAACACCAGATCGAGATCGGAACTGTAACCCAGCTCCCAGCCGCCCAGCTTGCCGTAGCCGATCACCGCAAAGCCGCGCCCTTCGCGCTCCTGCAGATGGGTGGGCTGGCCGTAGCGCGCCACCATATCGCTCCAGGCCTGCTGCACCACCGCGTCGATGATCGCCTCCGCCAGATAAGTCAGGTGATCGCTCACTTTCATCACCGGCAGCGCGCCGGCGATATCCGCAGCCGCGATGCGCAGCTGCTGCGCCTGTTTGAACTGGCGCAGCGCCTCCAGCTTTTGCTCTTCGTCGTCTTCCGGCACCCGCAGCAGATACTGCCGCAGCTCGCTGCGGTAAGCGTCCAGCGCCACCGGCTGATACAGCGTGGCCGGATCCAGCAGCTCGTCCAGCAGCAGCGGGTAACGCGACAGCTGGTTGGCGACCATCGGCGACGCGGCGCACAGGCGGATCAGATGGCTGAGCGCCGCATGGTACTCCACCAGCAGTTCGAGATAGGTAGTGCGGGTGACGATGCTCAGCAGCAGCTGCGCCAGCCGCACCAGCGCGGTCGGCGCGTCTTGCCGCGGGCATACCTCCGCCAGCAGGCGCGGCATCAGCTGATCGAGCACGTCGCGGCCGCGCGGGCCGATGGTGCGCTTGTCGACGTCGTGACGAAAATCGGCGATGGTGCGCAGCATCTGTCGACGCGCCTCTTCGTCCAGGTGCGGCGTCAGCGGCGCCAGCTCGTTCTCCTCCAGTGCGTCTTGCCACAGGCTGTGATAGTGCTGGTAATCGGGATCTTCGCCGACATCCGGGCTATCGTCGCCGATCAGGTCGTCGAACACCGCGCGCACCGCCTGCATGTGCACGTCCAGCGCCGCCATCAGCGCCGGCCAATCCGCCAACCCCATGCCGTAGGCCAACCGCGCCTGATCGAGCGCCTCCTGCGGCAGCGTCTGGGTTTGCTGATCGCCGATCGCCTGCAGCAGGTTCTCCAGCCGCCGCAGGAACAGGTAGGCGGCGCTCAGCGCCCGCACCTGCTCGCTTTCCAGCAGCCCCAGCTCGCCCACCGCCTGCAGCGTCGGCAGCAGCGAACGCCCCTGCAGCGCCGGTTCACGGCCGCCGCGGATCAGCTGGAATACCTGGGTGATGAATTCGATTTCGCGAATGCCGCCGGCGCCCAGCTTGATGTTGTCCTTCAGGCCGCGCCGCCGCACTTCGCGGGCGATCATGCCCTTCATGTTGCGCAGAGACTGAATGACGCTGAAATCAATGTAACGACGGAACACGAACGGCCGCAGCGTTTTACGCAGCTCCTGGCTGTAGGCGTCTTCCGCCCCGCCCATCAGGCGCGCCTTCACCATCGCATAGCGTTCCCAGTCGCGCCCCTGTTCCTGGTAGTAATCCTCCAGCGCCGCAAAGCTCATCACCAACGGGCCGCTGTCGCCGAACGGCCGCAGCCGCATGTCCACGCGATAGACGAAGCCATCGATGGTCTGTTGATCCAGCGCCTTGATCAGCCGCTGGCCGAGACGGGTGAAGAACTGGGCGTTATCCAGCTCGCGCCGCCCGCCCTGGGTTTGACCATTTTCCGGGTAAGCGAAGATCAGATCGATGTCCGACGAGAAGTTCAGTTCGCCGCCGCCCAGCTTGCCCATGCCGAGGACCAGCAGCGGCTGCGGTTCGCCGTCGGCATTGCACGGCGTGCCCCACTCGCGGCAACAGGTTTGGTACAGCCAGTCGCGCGCGCTGACGATCAGCGTCTCCGCCAGCCCGCTCAGCTGCAGCAACGTTTCTTCGGTCGAACACAGCCCCTGCGCCTGCGCCCAGGCGATGCGCACCAGCGTTTCGCGGCGAAACAGACGCAGCGTGCGCATCAGTTGCGCTTCGTCGCGCACCTCTTCCAGCTCGTCCTGCAACCAGGCGGCGTAGTGTTGCCACTCGCCGGGCGCCGGCGGCTGTTCGCGCAGCGTCGCCAGCCAGGCCGGCTGGGCGAGCAGCGCGTCGCTGACGAAGTCGCTCGACGCCAGCACCCACTGCTCTTGCTCGCTAAAGGCGCAGTCCGCGCCGTGAACTTCCTGAAAACGCTGCACAACCTGCTGTGCCTGAGCCTGTAACGCGGCTGAAAGTGGCGACATAGTGTATGACCCGTTCTGCGGCCCACGGCTGGCGGGCCGGCTGGATTAACGAAACGCGCCGTTTAACCAGAATGGCGCATGCGATAAGGCCTGTTTGCGGCTGGCTTCATACCAGCCCTGGCGGCGCTCGCTCAGCGCCGCCTGCAGCTCGCGCCAGGCGTCGATATAAGGCCCGGTCTGCTCGTCGGGGTAAGCGCCCGACAGCAGGATCAGCGCCGAAATCTGACGCCTCAGGCGCGGCAATTGTTCCTGATATTCATCTTCGTTCAGCGTACGGCTGAAGGCTTCTTTCAGCTCCGCGCCGCTGCGCCCCAGCATGATGTCGCTGAAGCGTTTGAAAGAACCGTCCAGTTTGGCCTGCCCTTTGGCGTCGATAAACGGCCGCCAGGCGCCGCGCACCAGCCATGATGTGAGCGCCAACTTACATTGCAGATAGGCCGCGCTGTAGCACAGGCTCTCCGGTTGCGCGGCTTTGTCCGCCAACAGCGGTTCGAGCTCGGTCAGGCGGGCGCGCAGATCGGCGCTGGCCTTGCGCGGCACCAGGCCGCCGAAGATCACCAGCGCCTGGCGGATGGTGCCGACCGCTTCGAGGACCGCCCCGCGCGCCTGCGCATCGCCGCGCAGCCACAGCTCCTCATGGTACTGCCAATGGCTGAGCGCCAGCTCGAAGGCGGCGATCATCCCCTGCTCCACGGTCGCCTTCGCCGCCGGCTTCAGCACCCGCAGCGGGCGCACCTCGCGCGGCGGATTGCCCTGCGCCAGGTGGTAGCCGCGCGCCGCCTTGCTCAGGCTGCCCTGACGCAGCCCGCCATGGGCCGCCAGCTCGCCGGCCAACGCCAGCAGATCGGCGGTGTTGCCTTTCAGCAGCTCCAGTTCGATCTCGCTCAGGGCTTCGCTGAGGTCACCGGCGCGCACCTCTCCCTGATCCAAACCAATCTCGATCTCGCTTTGGCCGTAAGTGACCACCCACTTTTCACGCGCAAAGTCGGTACGGAACAGCGGCTGCAACGCCTGCTGCAGCGCCGCGATATCACAATCCTGTGGCCAGATGTCGGCAGGAAACTGCGCCAGCGCCAGCTGCGGCTCGGCGATAGCGACGTTGTATTCCGGACGTTGGTGCAGGCCGGCCACCACTTTACCGGCGGTTTTGATGGTCATCTCATAACGATCGTCGAAACCGCGAATGCGCAGCCCCATGTCGTGATTGCGCAGGAAGTTATCGGCCGTTTCGAAGTAAATGTTGGTCAGTTTTTGCGGCGCGGAATGCTGATGCGGCCAGGCGGCAAGCCATTGCGGCAGAGCGGCCACCGCTTGCGGCGCGGCGATGAATTTCAGTTCAATTTCAACGGTCATAATTCTTTAACACCAATAAGTTATGCATTCACGTCTGTTTCAGCGCGGCGCGTTCGGCCGCCGCATACTGCCCAATGACGCACAGTTGCCGTTATCTTACCGCGATTCCCGGCGCCTTAACCCTGCTAACTGTAGAAAAAACCTGTTACGTTATAAAACGCCGCGCAACTCACAGAATCAGCCACAGTAAGATAGTTCTCATTCCGGTTTTGGCGTTGCGTCGTCAGACTGAACGCTCTACTATCGTTCCATAAATTCACCCAGAAACGATGAACTAATGCAGAAATTACGCCTGATTTGCCTTGCCGCGCTGAGCTTCAGCATCACTTGGGGCGCACATGCCGAAGATAAACGCTATATCTCCGATGAGTTAAGCACTTACGTCCATAGCGGCCCAGGTAATCAGTACCGTATTGTCGGCACTCTGAACGCCGGTGAAGAAGTCACCCTGCTGAGCGTCAACGACAGCACCAACTACGGCCAAATCCGCGATCCGAAAGGCCGCACCACCTGGATCCCACTCGATCAGCTCAGCCAGACGCCGAGCCTGCGCACCCGCGTGCCCGAGCTGGAACAGCAGGTGAAAACCCTGACCGACAAGCTGGCCAACATCGATAACACCTGGAACCAGCGCACGGCGGAAATGCAGGAAAAAGTCGCGGGCAGCGACAGCACCATCAGCAGCCTGCAGAAGGAAAACCAGGATCTGAAAAACCAGCTGGTGGTCGCGCAGAAGAAGGTTAACGCCGTTAACCTGCAGCTCGACGACAAACAGCGCACCATTATTCTGCAGTGGTTCATGTACGGCGGCGGCGTCGCCGGCGTCGGCTTGCTGCTGGGCCTGCTGTTGCCGCACCTGATCCCGCGCCGCAAGAACAACAATCGCTGGATGAACTGATCTCAGTATCGTTCAGTTTGAGTATGGGCGCCTGCGGGCGCCCTTTTCATTGGCGCCGACATCCCGCGGCCAATTCATGTAATCTGATAGACAGAGCCTTACACGATATTCAGGAGTCAACAGTGCAGATTTATCTGGTCGGCGGCGCCGTTCGCGACAGCCTGCTCGACATTCCGGTGGTCGATCATGATTGGGTGGTGGTGGGCGCCACGCCGGCCGAGCTGCTGGCATTGGGCTACCAGCAGGTCGGCAAAGACTTTCCGGTATTCCTCAATCCCGACACCCACGAGGAGTACGCGCTGGCGCGCACCGAGCGCAAATCCGGCCAGGGATACACCGGTTTTACCTGCTATGCCGCGCCGGACGTCACGCTGGAGGAGGATCTGCTGCGGCGCGATCTGACCATCAACGCCATCGCCCGTTCCGCCGAGGGGGAGCTGATTGATCCTTACGGCGGCGTGGCCGATCTGCAGGCGCGCGTGCTGCGCCACGTTTCCGACGCCTTCGGCGAAGATCCGCTGCGCGTACTGCGCGTGGCGCGCTTCACCGCCCGCTTCGCCCACCTGGGTTTTCGCATCGCCGACGAAACGCTCGCCCTGATGCGCCGGATGGCGCATAGCGGTGAACTGGCCGCGCTGACCGCCGAACGCGTCTGGAAAGAAACGGAAAAGGCGCTGCAAAGCCAGAGCCCGCAGGTCTATTTTCAGGTGCTGCGCGACTGCGATGCGCTGGCGGTGCTGTTCCCGGAAATCGACGCGCTGTTCGGCGTGCCGGCTCCCGCCAAGTGGCACCCGGAGATCGACACCGGCGTGCACACGCTGATGGCGTTGGCGATCGCCGCCCGCCTCACGCCGGAGGTGGACGTGCGCTTCGCCACCCTGTGCCATGACCTCGGCAAGGGATTGACGCCAAAAGAGTTCTGGCCGCATCACCACGGCCACGGCCCGGCCGGCGTGCGGCTGGTTGAGGCGCTGTGCCAGCGGCTGCGGGTGCCTAACCCGGTGCGCGATCTGAGCAAGCTGGTGGCCGAGTACCATGATCTGATCCACACCGTGAACAAGCTGCGGCCGGAGACCCTATTGAAGCTATTCGACGCCATCGACGTCTGGCGCAAGCCGCACCGGCTGGAGCAGATGATCCTGACCAGCGAGGCGGACGCGCGCGGCCGTACCGGCTTTGAGGAGAATCCCTATCCGCAGGGCGACTATCTGCGCCAGGCGTATCAGGTGGCGAACGCGGTATCTATTAAAGAGGTGGTGGCCAGCGGGCTGCAGGGCACCGCGATCCGCGACGAGCTCAAACGCCGCCGCCAGCAGGCGCTGGCCGAGTGGAAGCTCACCCAAACTATCATCAACGATCAGGCATAAAAAAACCCCGCGGAGCGGGGTTTTTTCCTGGCGTGAAGGCTTACAGGAACACCATGTAAACCACGGCCGCCACGATAAAGCGGTAGATAGCGAACGGCACGAACGAGATGCGTTTGATCAGCGACAGGAAGGTCTTGATCGCAACCAGCGCCACCACGAAGGCGGTGACGAAACCGACGGCGAACATCGGCAGGTCGCCCCAGGTCAGGAAGTGCAGGCTCTTGTACAGATCCAGGCCGCTGGCGCCAATCATCATCGGCACAGCCAGAATGAAGGAGAACTCGGACGCCGCATAGCGGTTCACGCCCACCAGCATGCCGCCGGCGATAGTGGAACCCGAACGGGAGAAGCCCGGCCACAGCGCCAGACACTGGAAGCAGCCGATCATGAACGCCTGACGGTAAGTGATGTCATCCAGCCCTTCCGCGCTCGGCTTCTTCGGCTTCAGCCATTCCGCCGCCAGCAGCAGCAGGCCGCCGACCACCAACGCGTACATCACGTTTTTCGGCGCAAACAGCGACTTGATGAAATCATGGAAGGCCAGCCCCAGCACCACCGCCGGGATCATCGCCAACAGGATGTGCCCCAGCTTCAGCTGGCCGCTGGTTTTGCCTTCGTGCTCCACCGGCTTGCCGCCGAAATGGATGCCGATCAGACCGAACAACCGGCGCCAGAACATCACGACGACGGCCAGGATCGACCCCAGCTGGATAATGACTTCAAAGGTTTTGGCTTTGTCGCCGGTAAAGCCCAGCCACTCGCCAACGATGATCATATGCCCGGTGGAAGAAACCGGCAAAAATTCGGTTAATCCCTCGACAACCCCAAGAACAAACGCAATAAACAGTGAATGCATGTCTGCCATGTGCTTCGCTCACCCCATAAAATAACGGCTATCACATAAAAAAGCGGCAATGCTTAAAGACAATGCCGCTAAAACAATTCTCAGGATTAAGACCAGGTTAACGGTCTTTCGTTGCAAGCAGATGACATAAAATCATGCGGGACGAGTGCCGCGCTCAATGATCACGCCGACCCGATTGGCATGTGCTACAGCGCCCGGTTTGCTGACCTTAATACGGACCCAGGGGGAATTGAAGCGCTGGAGCAAAATTTCAGATATTTCCTCCGCCACGCGCTCCACCAGCGCGAACCGGTTCGACTCCACGTGTTGGATCACGGCATCGCTGACGTCGGCATAGCTCAGACAGTCATTTACGTCGTCGCTGGCGGCGGCCGGCCGGTTATCCCAGCCCATTTCGATATCGAACACCAGCTTCTGACGAATGCCCTGTTCCCACTCATAAACGCCAATGGTGGTAATTACGGTAAGCTCTTCAATAAATACGATATCCATCACGTCATTCTCTGTTTTTGGCCTTGCCGGATACCACTTCCAGCGGAATGTGCGTATTATCCATAGATGTTGCGAGTAAAACGACCATTATTAAACGGAACCGCGTTATGAGTGCTACCGCGCTTGGCATGATTATCTTCGCGTATCTGTGCGGCTCGATTTCGAGCGCGATCCTGGTTTGCCGGATCGCCAGGCTGCCGGACCCGCGTGAGCATGGCTCAGGAAACCCCGGGGCGACCAACGTCCTGCGCATCGGCGGCCGGCTGGCGGCGGCGGCGGTGCTGGTGTTCGATATTCTGAAAGGGATGTTGCCGGTCTGGCTGGCCTACAAACTCAATGTGCCGCCGCTGTATCTGGGCCTGACGGCGATCGCCGCCTGTCTTGGGCACATCTATCCGGTATTCTTCCACTTCCGCGGCGGTAAAGGCGTGGCGACGGCGTTTGGCGCCATCGCGCCTATCGGCTGGGATCTGACCGGCCTGATGACCGGCACCTGGCTGCTGACGGTGTTGCTCAGCGGCTACTCTTCGCTCGGCGCCATCGTCAGCGCGCTGATCGCCCCGTTCTACGTCTGGTGGTTCAAACCGCAGTTCACCTTCCCGGTGGCGATGCTCTCCTGCCTGATCCTGATGCGGCATCACGACAATATTCAGCGCCTGTGGCGCGGCCAGGAAGGCAAGATTTGGGGCAAGTTCCGCAAGAAGAAAAACGACGCGGATGAGGATAACGGCGACCAGCCGAAAGACGAATAACGTAAGGGCCGGATAATCCGGCCCTTTGTTTTATACCGCAGGCAGTTCCGCCAGCGGCCAGCGCGGCCGCACCGACACGCTCAGCTCCGGGTTGGCGCCGCTCTTCAGCCGCACCATGCCGGCATAGGCGATCATCGCGCCGTTGTCGGTGCAAAATTCCGGGCGGGCATAGAACACTTCCCCGCCGCGTTTCTGCATCATCTCCGCCAGTTTGGCGCGCAGCGTGCGGTTGGCGCTCACGCCGCCGGCCATCACCAGGCGTTTGAAGCCGGTTTGCTCCAGCGCGCGTTTGCATTTGATCGCCAGCGTATCCACCACCGCATCCTCGAAGGCGCGGGCGATGTCGGCACGTGTCTGATCGTCGTTGCCGTTGGAGCGGATGGTGTTGGCGGCGAAGGTTTTCAGGCCGGAGAAGCTGAAGTCCAGCCCCGGACGATCGGTCATCGGCCGCGGGAAGGTGAAACGCCCCGCCGTGCCCTGCTGCGCCATCTTCGACAGCATCGGCCCGCCGGGATAATCCAGGCCGAGCAGCTTGGCGGTTTTGTCGAACGCTTCGCCGGCGGCATCGTCGATCGACTCGCCCAGCAGTTCATATTCACCGATGCCGGTGACGCTGATCAGCTGAGTGTGGCCGCCGGAGACCAGCAGCGCGACGAACGGGAACGCCGGCGGGTTATCTTCCAGCATCGGCGCCAGCAGGTGGCCTTCCATGTGGTGCACCGGCACCGCCGGCACGTTCCAGGCGAACGCCAGCGCGCGCCCGACGGTAGCGCCGACCAGCAGCGCGCCTACCAGGCCCGGCCCGGCGGTATAGGCCACGCCGTCGATATCGGCCGGGGTCAGGTTGGCCTCTTTCAGCGCCGCCTGAATCAGCGGCACGGTTTTGCGCACGTGATCGCGGGAGGCCAGTTCCGGCACCACGCCGCCGTAGTCGGCGTGCAGCTTCACCTGGCTGTATAATTGGTTGGCCAACAAACCGGTTTGATCGTCATACACTGCAATTCCGGTTTCATCGCAGGACGTTTCTATACCCAGTACTCGCATTACATTTCCCATCATTCACGTGCGGCCGCCAGTCTACCACATTCCGCCGCATTTACCGCCGATGCGGCGCATCTTGTCACCGGCTTGCGCCTATGTCGATGATTCATCCAGAAAATGCCCGAGCGATTAAACACGAGCATTTTTTTCTGATTAGTCTATAATCAGCGCCCGGTGCAAAATTGCGCACGTTGCGGCAGAGCGACGCGGGTTTCAATTTGCGGTGATGCTTTACAAAGCAGCATCCATTGGAGTAAAATTCCGCACCATTTTGAAAAGGCTGGCGCTTGGCCAGCAGCAAACCGAATTTTATTGAGGTGAGAGGCACATGCCGGTAATTAAAGTACGTGAAAACGAGCCATTTGACGTTGCTCTGCGTCGTTTCAAACGCTCTTGCGAAAAAGCGGGTGTTTTAGCTGAAGTTCGTCGTCGTGAGTTTTATGAAAAACCAACTACCGAACGTAAACGCGCTAAAGCTTCTGCTGTGAAACGTCACGCGAAGAAACTGGCTCGCGAAAACGCACGCCGCACTCGTCTGTATTAATTCTTCGGGGGCAACCCCACCGCGTGAATTTCTGATTTTCAAAATCGCGCAGACCGAGTAGTTGCATACGAAGGCCGTGCTTTCCGAAAGGAATGCGCGGCTTGTTCTCGTTTATAGGCTAATGAAGTAAGGGCTTATGGCTGGACGAATTCCGCGCGTATTTATCAATGACTTGCTGGCTCGCACCGACATCGTCGATTTGATCGACGCCCGCGTGAAGCTCAAGAAGCAAGGCAAGAACTACCACGCGTGCTGTCCGTTCCACCACGAAAAGACGCCTTCATTTACCGTTAATGGCGAAAAGCAGTTTTATCACTGTTTTGGGTGTGGTGCGCACGGCAACGCCGTCGACTTTTTGATGAATTACGACCGACTCGAGTTTGTCGAAACCATCGAAGAGCTGGCGACCATGCACGGGTTGGAAGTGCCTTACGAAGCGGGCACCGGGCCGACCCAGATCGAACGCCATCAGCGCCAGAGCCTATACCAACTGATGGAACAGCTCAGCGCGTTCTATCAACAGTCACTGCAGCAGTCCTCCGGGGCACCGGCGCGCAGCTATTTGCAGCAGCGCGGATTAAGTGACGACGTTATTCGCCATTTCGCCATCGGCTTCGCGCCGGCGGGATGGGACAACGCCCTGAAGCGTTTCGGCCGCGACGCCGACTCGCGCCGCGCATTGAACGATGCCGGCATGCTGGTGACTAACGATCAGGGGCGTTCGTACGACCGTTTCCGCGAACGGGTGATGTTCCCCATCCGCGACAAGCGCGGGCGCGTCATCGCCTTCGGCGGCCGCGTGCTGGGCGACGGCATGCCCAAGTACCTGAACTCGCCGGAAACCGAAGTTTTCCATAAGGGCCGCCAGCTGTATGGCCTGTATGAAGCACAGCAGAATCACCCTACCCTGCAGCGGCTGCTGGTGGTGGAAGGGTATATGGACGTGGTGGCGTTGGCGCAATTCGGCATCGATTATGCCGTCGCCTCGCTCGGAACCTCGACGACGGCTGAACACATTCAGCTGCTGTTCCGCGCTACCGACAACGTCGTCTGCTGTTACGACGGCGACCGCGCCGGCCGCGAAGCGGCCTGGCGGGCGCTGGAAACCGCGCTGCCGTACCTGAACGACGGGCGCCAGCTGCGGTTCATGTTTTTGCCCGATGGCGAAGACCCGGACACCCTGGTGCGCAAGGAAGGCAAAGAAGCCTTCGAACAGCGAATGGAGCAGGCGCAGCCGCTGTCCACTTTCCTGTTCGAAAGCCTGCTACCGCAGGTGGATTTGAGCAGCCCGGACGGGCGCGCCAAGCTGAGCACGCTGGCGCTGCCGCTGATTACTCAGGTGCCGGGCGAAACGTTGCGCTTGTACCTGCGTCAGGAGCTCGGCAACAAGCTGGGGCTGCTGGACGACAGCCAGCTCGACAAGCTGATGCCCAAGCAGGCTGAAAATGCGAATCCTTATCAGGCGCCCCAGCTAAAACGCACAACCATGCGTATACTGATAGGGTTACTGGTGCAAAATCCGCAGTTGGCTACACTTATCCCTTCGCTGGAAGGGTTGGAGCAGACCAAACAGGCGGGATTGCCGCTGTTCGTCGAACTGGTGCAGACCTGTTTGGCGCAGCCGGGCCTGACAACCGGGCAATTGCTGGAGCTGTATCGCGACAACAAATTCAGCCAGCAGCTTGAAACCTTGGCGACCTGGAACCATATGATCGTTGAGGACATGGTCGAACAGACCTTTTTGGATACGTTGGCCAGCCTGTACGACTCGGTGCTCGAGCAACGGCTGGAAACGCTGATCGCGCAGGCCAGAACGCGCGGCCTGAGCCCGGAGGAACGTGAAGAAGTCCGTTCCCTCAACCAGGTTTTAGCGAAGAAAAACTGAATACCAAACGGCTTAAGTGCCGATAATTGCGAGGGCAGAGCCCTGCACAGTGCCGCCATAGTGGGCCGCGGCGATAACGAAAACGCCCCAAATGCTATTGTTGGCGGTTTCGCCGACCGACACCAACCTAAATACTCTGAAGTGTGGATACCGTCTTATGGAGCAAAACCCGCAGTCACAGCTGAAGCTACTTGTCACCCGTGGTAAGGAGCAAGGCTATCTGACCTATGCTGAGGTCAATGACCATCTGCCGGAAGATATCGTCGACTCCGATCAGATCGAAGACATCATCCAGATGATTAACGACATGGGCATCCAGGTGATGGAAGAAGCACCGGACGCCGATGACCTGCTGCTCGCCGAAAACTCGAACAGCACGGACGAAGATGCGGAAGAAGCCGCCGCACAGGTTCTGTCCAGCGTGGAATCCGAAATCGGCCGCACCACCGACCCGGTGCGCATGTACATGCGCGAAATGGGTACCGTCGAACTGCTGACGCGCGAAGGCGAAATCGACATCGCCAAGCGCATCGAAGACGGCATCAACCAGGTGCAGTGCTCGGTTGCCGAATACCCGGAAGCCATCACCTACCTGCTTGAGCAGTACGATCGCGTCGAAGCGGGCGAAGCGCGCCTGTCCGATCTGATCACCGGCTTCGTCGATCCTAACGCGGAAGAGGACATCGCCCCAACCGCGACCCACATCGGTTCCGAACTGTCGAGCGAAGAGCAAGACGACGACGAAGAAGATGAGGATGCCGAAGACGACGACACCGAAGACGACAACAGCATCGATCCTGAGCTGGCGCGTCAGAAGTTCGCCGAACTGCGCGATCAGTATGAAGCGACGCGTCTGGTGATCAAAAAGAACGGCCGCAGCCACGCCAGCGCCGCGGACGAGATCCTGAAGCTGTCTGAAGTGTTCAAGCAGTTCCGCCTGGTGCCGAAACAGTTCGACTTCCTGGTCAACAGCATGCGCACCATGATGGATCGCGTTCGCACCCAGGAACGCATCATCATGAAGCTGTGCGTTGAACAGTGCAAAATGCCGAAGAAAAACTTCGTCACCCTGTTCGCCGGCAACGAAACCAGCGATTCCTGGTTCGAAGCCGCACTGGCGATGGCCAAGCCATGGTCGGAAAAGCTGAAAGACGTTGCTGAAGACGTGCAGCGCAGCCTGCAGAAACTGCGTCAGATCGAAGAAGAAACCGGCCTGACCATCGAGCAGGTCAAAGACATCAACCGTCGCATGTCGATCGGTGAAGCGAAAGCTCGCCGCGCGAAGAAAGAGATGGTTGAGGCCAACCTGCGTCTGGTTATTTCCATCGCCAAGAAATACACCAACCGCGGCCTGCAGTTCCTGGATCTGATCCAGGAAGGCAACATCGGCCTGATGAAAGCGGTAGACAAGTTCGAATACCGCCGCGGCTACAAGTTCTCGACGTACGCCACCTGGTGGATCCGTCAGGCTATCACCCGCTCCATCGCCGACCAGGCGCGCACCATCCGTATTCCGGTGCATATGATTGAGACCATCAACAAGCTCAACCGTATTTCGCGCCAGATGCTGCAAGAGATGGGCCGCGAGCCGACGCCGGAAGAGCTGGCCGAGCGCATGCTGATGCCGGAAGACAAGATCCGCAAGGTGCTGAAGATCGCCAAAGAGCCAATCTCGATGGAAACGCCGATCGGCGACGACGAAGATTCGCATCTGGGCGACTTCATCGAGGATACCACCCTCGAGCTGCCGCTGGATTCCGCGACTTCGGAAAGCCTGCGTTCCGCCACCCACGACGTGCTGGCCGGCCTGACCGCGCGCGAAGCGAAAGTGCTGCGCATGCGTTTCGGCATCGACATGAACACCGACCACACGCTGGAAGAGGTTGGCAAGCAGTTTGACGTTACCCGTGAGCGTATTCGTCAGATCGAAGCCAAGGCGCTGCGCAAGCTGCGTCACCCAAGCCGCTCCGAAGTGCTGCGCAGCTTCCTGGACGACTAAGTCCGGCGGTTGCACTCAAAACAAAAACCCCGGCCTGCCGGGGTTTTTTTATGCCTCAGAACATGCTGTTGCCGCTGGCGGTCTTCTCCGGCACCGGCTGCGTCACGTCCCAGTGCTCAACGATTTTTCCGGCGCTGTCGAGACGGAAGATATCGATGATCGCCGCGGTTTTACCGGCCTCGCGCCCGCTGACTTCCACATGCAAAATCACATAGTCACCGTCGACGAACGCCTGTTTTACCTCACTGTGCGAGTTGGGATAACGCGTTTTCAGCAGCTCGACAAATTGACGAAAACCCGCCACGCCGTCTTTGGCGTTGGGGTTATGCTGCTTGTACTGTTCGCCCAAAAACGGCCGCGCCGCCGCAAAATCCTTGTTGTTCAGCCCCTGCCGATAAAACTCCAGCACGTTCTGCTTGTTGCGCGCTTCCTGTGGTGAATGCCCCGCCTGGGCAGCGCCGGTCACCAATAACAGCGCCATCACACAGCCTTTCATTATCGATGTCATCGCATACTCCCTTATGTCATTGCAGCGCCAGGAACAGCTCGCGATAGCTGGCGGTAAGCTGCTCCAACGTGGCGCGGTTCAATCCGCTGGGGTTGGGCAATACCCACACCTCGGTTTGCCCCAGCATCATCGCCTGCTTGCCCCAGGGCGCGTTTTTCACCCCGAAGGCGGTGGTGAACGCCTGCTTGCCTAAAATCGCCAACGCGCGCGGCTGATAGCGCAGGATCTTCTCTTGCAGCGCCTCACCGCCGCTGCGCAACTCGTCGCGCGACAGCTCGCTGGCCGCCACCGTCGGGCGCGCCACCAGCGCGGTAATGCCGCAGTCGTTATCCTTCAGCTGCTGCCACTGCTCCGGTGCCAACTGGCTCTCGGTAAAGCCGGCCTGATGGATCACCTTCCAGAAACGGTTGCTGCCGTTGGCGAAAGGGTAGCCCTGATGGGCGGAAGAAAGGCCGGGGTTGATGCCGCAAAACACCACCCGCAGGCCAGGCGCCAGAAGTTCCATGAGTATCGTGAGTCCATTGCAGGGATTTACTGCGGTTATCGCAAAATCCGCCAGCAATTACAACAGGCTAGAACTGCGCAGAAAAGCAACATACGGGCGGGTAACAGTAGACCGCCGCTTAAGGATTCCCTATAATCTCGCGGCTTGGCCCCTTAGCTCAGTGGTTAGAGCAGGCGACTCATAATCGCTTGGTCGTTGGTTCAAACCCAACAGGGGCCACCAAATTTTAGCTGATATAACAGTAAATTAAGCCAGCCTGTGTGCTGGCTTTTTTAATGTCTGAAATAACGATGCCCCTTCACGCATTGCAGGCATGTTATAACAAACAACGGACGCAGCCTGATTTACGAGCGGTTTTTCCCGGATAGGATACGGCAAACAAGTCATGCTTGGCTGAATCTTGCAAAACCCCATAACAACGAGCGAATTGAGTCATGAAACTTGAATTTATCCGCCTCAGCGCCATCGATCGCAGTGAGATCGTTGCCCTAAATACTCACCCATTGGTTTTGCGACAAATGCCGCTGGGGGACTCAAGCTTCGATGACGCTGCATGTCTGGAATGGGTAAAAGGTAAAGAATCTCAATGGGATGAGCACGGCTACGGCCCCTGGGCATTTACGCTAGACGGCAAGTTCGTCGGCTGGGGTGGCCTGCAAGATGAAAATGGGGACGCTGACTTAGCCTTAGTACTTCATCCCGATTATTGGGGGCTGGGAAAGCAGATTTATAACGAAATTGTGGATCGCGCTTTTAACCAGATGGGCTTCGAATCCATTACCATCCTGCTCCCTCCTACCAGGGTAAGAATTAAAGCGATATTCCGCCTGGGTTTCCAATGCGATGGCGATATCGACTATGACGGCGTCCGATTTAATCGCTATCGCCTGTACGCGCCACGGTCACGGTGAAGCCGCCATCTTTGTCGCAAGCCATCCTGTCCGGGATGGCTTTTTTGTTTCCCGCCGCCGTGCCACACTTCCCTCTCGGCATACCTGATTTATTCCGACTCATAAGGACCCCGCATGATCGTCAACTGCGACCACGACAACCTCGATGCCTGGCTGGCTCTGCGCTCGGCGCTGTGGCCCACCTGCCCGCAGGAAGAACACCGCGCAGAAATGCGCGAAATATTGGCTTCGCCGCACCACACCGCGTTTATGGCGCGGGGGCTGGATGGCGTTTTTGTCGCCTTTGCCGAGGTCGCGCTGCGCTACGATTATGTCAACGGCTGCGAATCGTCGCCGGTGGCGTTTTTGGAAGGGATTTATACCGTCGAACGCGCCCGCCGCCAGGGCTGGGCGGCGCGTTTGATCGCGCAGGTGCAAGAGTGGGCCAAGCAGCAGGGGTGCAGCGAGCTGGCGTCGGATACCGACATCGCCAATCTGGACTCCCAGCGCCTGCATGCGGCGCTGGGCTTTGCAGAAACGGAGCGGGTGGTGTTTTACCGCAAAACGCTGGGCTGATCAGGCGGCCTTGCTTTGCCGCTGATGCGCCAGCTGCTCGGCGCGCAGCAGGATCTCCTGCAGATCGTCCTCGTCGATATCGAACAGATCTCCCTCCATCAGCGCCTCGTGCAGATCGGCGCGGGTGATGGCAACGGCATCGATCGGCAGATTGGCCGGCTTGGCCTCCGCCGGCGCCAGCGCGTGCGGGTAGCGTCGCCCGGCCAGGTTATTGAACAGAATGGCCAGCGCCGCCAGCAGCACCGAGTTCAGCAGCACCGGGTACAGCACAAAGTGATAGCCCATCTGGTGAATGCCGGGGCCACCGAGGATGGCGGTCAGCGCCACCGCGCCGCCCGGCGGATGCAGGCAGCGCAGCTTGAACATCAGGCCGATGGCCACCGCCGCCGCCGCGCCGCAGGCCAGGCCCGGATCGGGGATCAGCAGACCGACGCTGACGCCCACCGTCGCCGCCAGCGCATTGCCGCCGACGATCGACCAGGGCTGCGCCAGTGGGCTGTTGGGCACGCCGAACAGCAGCACCGCCGAAGCGCCCATCGGCGCGATAAACCACAGGTTCACCTCACCCAAAATAAAGTGGCTGATCCAGCCGGCGAGCATCAGCCCCAAACCGGCGCCGACGCTGGAAATCAGCATCTCTCGCTTGCCCACCGCCAGCGGGTGCGGCCACAGGCGCGCAACTCCCACTCTTACCCGTTCTATCCACTGCGTCTTCATGTTACCCGATACGGCTCAATTCACGTGTTGGCAACAAATATATCACGTCGCGCCAGCGCCGCCGTCCGCCGCGTCATAAAAGAACTTTTAGGCTAACAGATTGATTTTTAGCCTCCCCTCAACAATGATGAATGTTCCCCCCTTAACCCCGAGGAACCGCCGATGTCTCAACCGATCACCGAGCTTTACACCGACAGTGAATTTTTCAGCCCGTACGCCATGTCCGCCTTTGTCGTGCTGACGGAAAAAGGCATTCCGTTCACCGTGAAGCCGGTGGACCTGGCGAAAGAAGAGAACAAAGAGGCGGCCTACGCGGCGCTGTCGCTCACCCGCCGGGTGCCGACGCTGGCGATCGGCGAGTTCCAGCTCTCGGAGTCTTCGGCGATCGCCGAATACCTGGAAGACATCCACCCGGCCCACGCCGTATACCCGCGCGACGTGAAGCTGCGCGCCAAGGCGCGCGAGATCCAGGCCTGGCTGCGCAGCGATCTGCTGCCGATCCGCGCCGAGCGCTCGACCGAGGTGGTGTTCAACAACGGCAAGTTCCCGCCGCTGTCCGAAGCCGCGCAGGAGGCCGCGCGCAAGCTGATCGCCGCCGTAGAAAAACTGCTGAGCCACGGGCAGGACAATCTGTTCAGGGAGTGGTGCATCGCCGACACCGATCTGGCGCTGATGCTTAACCGGCTGGTGATGCACGGCGATCCGGTGCCGGAGCGAGTGCGCCACTATGCGCACAAGCAGTGGCAGCGCCCGTCGGTGCAGGCCTGGCTGGCATTGTCGGAAAAACGGCGCGCGTGAGAAAAAAATCGGCGGCCACGACGCCGCCGTTCTCAATGCCGAGAAACAACATCACTGCTTGAGGGAAGGCAAATCACCATCCAGAGGGCAGATAGCCTAACAATGAAGCGATGGCGTACACCGCGCTGGCCAGGTACAGCAACACAATGCTGATCTGCAGCAGCGGATGCGTGATCCAGTTACACTGCCAGCGTGGGGTTTGGTCGCCGTGTTTGCGCGCGCCGCGCAGGATCAGCATCGGCATGATCGACAGGATCACCCCGCTGAACACCCCGGCGAAGTAGAGCGCGTTGACGAACGACACCAGCCCGCTGTAGGCCAGCACGAACGGCGGCACCACCACCAGCAGCAGCACGCCGAAACGGCGCAGCGGCAGCTCGTCGTTGCCCAGCCTAAACTTGTCGAAAATATTGGTCAGAAAGCTGCCGCCCAATCCCCAGTACGAGGTCAGCATCGCGCACAGCGCAAAGATGTTGGCGGAGAAGAACGCCCACTGCCCCAGCGCCTGGCCCCAGGAAATGGTGGCCACGTCGGAGATGTCATCCAGCCCGCTGAGCGCAATCACCGACATCGGCACCGCCGCCAGCAAAATGAACGTCACCACCATGCCGACAATGATCGCCTTCGGCAGTTGCTCCGGTTTGTCGGCAAAGCCGCGCGCCATTTCCGGCACGATGTATTGCGCCGAGAAGCAGAACACCACCACGTTGAACACCGGCACCATATAGCGCCAGTCGCCGTCTAACAGGTTGCGCATCTGGGTGGTGTCTTTCAGCAGCGTCGCCGCCACCAGGGCGGTCAACATCACCACCATGCCGATGCTGATGAACTTCTCGCCGCGGCCAATCGCTTTCAAACCGAGGTACAGCACGCCGGCGGCGGGCACGAAGAACAGCAGGCTGCCCAGCGCCGGCGAGATGCCGAACAGCGATTGCAGCAGCTTGCCGCTGCCGGTCATATAGGCGGTGAGCGCCCCAACGCTGTTGACGCACACCGAAGCGAACATCAGCCAGGCGCCCAGGCCGCCGACGTAGCGCTTCGCCAGCCCGCTCAGCTGCAGATGCGCGCGGGTGCGCAGCGTGGATTCGGCAACGTACAGCATGGTGATGGTGGTCAGGCTTCCCACCAGCACCAGCCAGAACAGCAGCGGCAGAAAGCCGGCCTTGCTGGAGGCGTAGGCGATGGAGAGCACCCCGGCGCCGATGTTGGTGCCGACGATCATCGCCACCCCTTCGAGGAAACTTAACGATTTGGCGGGTGCAGGTGCTCGCACCCCGGCGGCAAGCGCCGGAGAAACAGAGATATTATCAGACATGCATCATCCTTTATCGCCCGGCGACGCTGGCCGCCGGGATGGGTTAACGTCCTGACGCTCAACAGCTCACATCGATACACAGGTATTTCAGCTCCAGATATTCTTCTATCCCGTAGCGCGATCCTTCACGCCCGAGCCCTGACTGTTTCACGCCGCCGAACGGCGCCACTTCGTTGGAAATCAGCCCGGTGTTGATGCCGACCATGCCGTACTCCAGCGCCTCCGGCACGCGCCACTGGCGCGCGGCGTTCTGCGTGAACAGGTAGGCGGCCAGGCCGAATTCGGTGTCGTTGGCCATGGCGATGGCTTCTGCCTCGTCATGGAAGCGGAACAGCGGCGCCACCGGCCCGAAGGTCTCTTCTTTGGCGAAGCGCATCTTCTGCGTCACGCCGGTCACCACCGTTGGCTGGAAGAAGGTGCCGCCCAGCGCGTGCGGCTGGCCACCGGTGGCGATCTGCGCCCCTTTGATCAGCGCGTCGTCGATATGGCTCTGCACCTTCGCCACCGCATCGCTGTCGATCAGCGGCCCCTGGGTGGTGCCTTCCTGGCTGCCGTCTCCCACTTTCAACTGCTCGACCGCCGCCACCAGTTTCTCCGCCAGCCGCTCGTAGATGCCGTCCTGCACGTAGATACGGTTGGCGCACACGCAGGTCTGGCCGCTGTTGCGGAATTTGGAGGCCATGATGCCCGCCACCGCCGCGTCCAGATTGGCGTCGTCAAACACGATGACCGGCGCATTGCCGCCCAGCTCCAGCGACAGTTTCTTGATGCTCGGCGCGCACTGCGCCATCAGGATGCGGCCGACCTCGGTCGAACCGGTAAAGCTCAGCTTGCGCACCACCGGGCTGTCGCACAGCACTCTGCCCACCTGCGCCGCTTCGCCGGTCACCACCTGCAACACGCCGGCGGGAATGCCGGCGTCCTGTGCCAGCTTGGCCAGCGCCAGCGCGGTCAGCGGCGTTTGCTCGGCCGGTTTGACGATGATGGCGCAACCGGCCGCCAGCGCCGGCGCCACCTTGCGGGTGATCATCGCCGCCGGGAAATTCCACGGGGTGATGGCCGCGCACACGCCGATCGGCTGCTTCACCACCACCAGACGCTGCGAAGCCTGCGGCGCCTGCAATACCGCGCCGTCCACCCGCTTGGCCTCTTCGGCGAACCAGGTGATGAACGACGCGGCGTACGCCACTTCGCCGCGCGCTTCCGCCAGCGATTTGCCCTGCTCGGCAGTCATCAGCTGCGCCAGATCTTCCTGTGCGGCCAGCACCTTATCAGCCCAGGCCAACAGCAGCGCGGAACGCTGCTTGGCGGTCAGCTGTTTCCAGTCGTTTTGCGCCCGCTGCGCCGCCGCGATCGCCTGCTGGGTTTCCTCTTCGCTGACCAGCGGAATGCTGGCCAGTTCGGCGCCGGTGGCCGGGTTGATCACCGCTTCGCGCTTGCCGCTCAGGGCGTCGCACCATTCGCCGTTGATCAGACACTGGCTGCGCAACAGCTCGGGATTGTTCAATTTCATGCCGTTCGCTCCTTAGTGGGCCAGCGCGCGGGACAGAATGCCCATCGCCTTGGTGAACTGATCGTCCGGAATGGTCAGCGGGTAGAGGAAGCGGATCACGTTGCCGTTCACACCGCAGCTCAGCAGCAGCAGCCCTTCCTCCATCGCCTTCTGCTGCACCTGACGGGTGATCTCAGCCGAAGGCTTGCCGGTAGCCGGATCGTTGAACTCCACCGCCACCATCGATCCCTGCGCGCGCACATCGGCGATCGCCGGGCTGGTTTTGCGCGCCTGCTGCAACACTTCCACCAGGTGCTGCCCCAAGCGCTCGGCGCGCTGGCACAGCTGCTCTTCTTCGATCACGTCCAGCACCGCGTGCGCGGCGGCCACCGCCAGCGGGTTACCGGCATAGGTGCCGCCCAGCCCGCCCGGCGCCGGCGCGTCCATCACCTCGGCGCGGCCCGCCACCGCCGACAGCGGCATGCCGCCCGCCAGGCTTTTCGCCATAGTGATCAAATCGGGCTTAACGCTGTAGTGCTCCATGGCGAACAGCTTGCCGGTACGGGCGAAGCCGGTCTGCACTTCGTCGGCGATCAGCAGGATGCCGTGCTGGTCGCACAGCGCGCGCAGCGCCTGCATGAAATCGGCCGGCGCCACGTTGAAACCGCCCTCGCCCTGCACCGGCTCCAGCACAATGGCCGCCACCTGTTTGGGATCGATATCCGCTTTAAACAGGCGATCCAGGCTGTTCATCGCGTCTTCGGTGGTCACGCCGTACAGCGCGTTCGGGTACTGGCCGTGGAACACCGAGCCGGGGAATGGGCCAAAGCCCAGTTTGTAAGGCGCCACTTTGCCGGTCAGCGCCATGGTCATATAGGTGCGGCCGTGGAAGCCGCCGCCGAAGGTGATCAAGCCCGGACGGCCGGTGTAAGCGCGGGCGATCTTCACCGCGTTTTCCACCGCTTCCGCGCCGGTGGTGAAGAAAGCGGTTTTACACGGACCGGCGATCGGCGCGCGCTGGTTGATGCGCTCCGCCAAAGAAACATAGCTTTCGTAAGGAACGATCTGATAGGCGGTGTGGGTGAAGGCCTGCAGCTGCTTTTCAATTGCGGCGATCACCTTCGGGTGACGGTGCCCGGTGTTCAGCACGGCGATCCCCGAAGCAAAGTCGATCACTTCTTTGCCTTCCACATCCCACAGCGTGGCGTTCTCTGCGCGCTCGGCGTAAAAACCACACATCACGCCCACTCCGCGCGGGGTGGCGTCCTGACGGCGTTGGTTCAATTCTGCGTTTTTCATGCTGTTCTCTCCGGTCGGTGCCAGTTACACGTTTCGTTCACATTCGTGAAACAATGCCGTTTATTTACACAGGATGTGGCCCTATAATCGAGTGCCAGTTACGAATAATTGAGGGATCCAATTGCGCTCATTGAGTGGTGATCTGTTGCTGCAGCGCCTCGGCGAACAGCCCGATGACAAGCTGCACAAGCGGCTTTACAACGCGATCCGCACCAGCATTCTCGACGGCAGCCTGCCGCCCTCCAGCCGCCTGCCCGCCTCGCGCGATCTGGCGCAGGAGCTCAGCCTGTCCCGCAACACCGTGTTAACCGTTTATGAACAACTGCTGGCGGAAGGCTACGTGTCGGCGCGCGCCGGCAGCGGCACCTTCGTCGCCGACACGGTGCCGGACAGCTGCCTCTCCACCGGCGGCGCCCCGGCGGACGGCAGCGGGCAACCGCGACGCGTCGAACTGTCGGCGCGCGGCGCCACGCTGCTGCACCACGCCAGCGCCAGCCCCAAACAGTGGGGGGCGTTCATTCCCGGCGTCCCTGACGTCAACGCCTTTCCCCATCAGTTGTTCAGCAAGATCCAGGCGCGCCTCAGCCGCCGCCCGACGCCGCAGCGGCTGACCTACAGCAATCAGGGCGGCAGCCCGGAGCTGCAGCATGCGTTGGTGGAGTATTTACGGGTGGCGCGCTCGGTGCGCTGTTCGCCGGAACAGATCCTGATCACCGAGGGCATCCATCAGGCGATCGATCTGGTGACGCGCATGTTGTGCAATCCGGGGGATGACGCCTGGATCGAAGAGCCGGGCTATTGGGGGATCCGCAATATTCTGCGCATCAATGCGCTGAACATCTGCCCGCTGGCGGTGGACGAAGCCGGGCTGGTGCCGCCGGAGCAGCCGACCAACCCGCCGCGGCTGATCTTCGTCACCCCGTCGCACCAGTATCCGCTCGGCTCGGTGATGAGCCTGGCGCGCCGCCAACGGCTGCTGGCGCTGGCGCGCAACGCCGGCGCTTGGATCGTCGAGGACGACTACGACAGCGAATTCCGCTTTTCCGGCCAACCGATCCCGGCGCTGCAAGGGCTGGAAGCCGACGCGCCGGTGATTTACATCGGCACCTTCAGCAAAACACTCTACCCGGCGCTGCGCCTCGGCTATGTGGTGTTGCCGCCGCCACTGGTGCAGGCGCTGAAAACCGCCCACGCCGAGCTGTACCGCGGCGGGCACCTGCTGATCCAGAGCGCGCTGGCGGAGTTCATCCAGGCGGGGCACTACACCGCGCATATCCGCCGCATGCGGCTGCTGTACGCCCGGCGGCGCGCCTTCCTGACCGGCTTGATCGAACGGCACCTCGGCAAACAGGCGCTCAGCGAGTTCAACAGCAACGCCGGATTGCACCTGATCCTCAACCTGCCGGACGAGGCCGACGACGTGGCGATCGCCGCCGCCGCCGGCGCGCAAGGGGTGCTGGTGCGGCCGCTGTCGCGCTACTACATGCTGCCCAATCGGCGGCGCGGCCTGCTGATGGGTTTTGCCTGCGTGCCGGAAGAGCAGATGGCCGCCGCCTTCACCCAACTGCTGGCCTGCATCAACGCCCCGCACTAAGTCAGAGCGCCGCCCACCTGCCTCACCAGGCCTGAAGCCACCAGCCGTCCGCCTGTCGGTGCAGGCGGTGCGTCGGCCGCAGCGCCTGCAGGAAGTCTTCGTCGTGCGACACCACCAGCATCGCGCCGGGGAAATCCGCCAGCGCGGTTTCAATCGCCAACGACGACGCCAGATCCAGGTGGTTGGTCGGCTCGTCGAGCAACAGCAGCTGCGCCGGTTGTCGCCGCCACAGCGCGCAGGCCAACGCCGCCTTGAGCCGTTCACCGCCGCTCAGCGAGCCCAGCGGCAACGCGATGCGATCCGCGCCAAGCTGCAACTGCGCCAGCCGGGTGCGCAGCGCGCCTTCCGCCAACGGCGAATCCTGTAGCCCCAGATGCTCCATCACCGACAGGCCCGGGTCGAGCTGCGACAGGGTTTGATCGAGGTAGGCGGTCGACAGCGGACAATGACAATGGCCGGAAAGCGCCGCCAGCCGGCCGAGAATAGTCTCCAGCAAGGTGGATTTGCCGCAGCCGTTGGGGCCGGTCAACGCCACGCGCATCGGGCCGTCGATACGCAGATCGAGCGGCGGCGCGCTGACGAACGGCAGCTGCAGCCGCTCGAGCACCAGCACCTGCTTGTTCGCGTTCACTTCGCTGCCCGGCAGCGCCAGCAACACCGGCTGTTCCT
This sequence comes from Serratia sp. ME47, assembly GCF_903970925.1. NCBI lineage: Bacteria > Pseudomonadati > Pseudomonadota > Gammaproteobacteria > Enterobacterales > Yersiniaceae > Serratia > Serratia sp. ME47. The sequence continues at coordinate 383,947 of NZ_CAJCKE010000002.1, forward strand.
CTTCCACCCGCTGGTAGGCTTCGCGCACCGCCGCATCGAGGCTGTCGCGCCGATCCTGATGCTGTTTGCGCAGCGTGCCGAGGCTCTCTTTCGCCGCCGACTTGTAGGCCACCCGCTCGAAAGAGGCGATATTCAGCGTATCGACGACGCGCAGCGTTTGCGCCGAGCGCCGCTGGCTCATGTCGTGCTCTTTCTGTTGGCGGGCGCGGGTACGGCGGCGCTCCTCGCGCGCATGCTCCAGATCGGAGCGCGCCGCCTGCTGCTCCGTATCGCGCTGGCGACGGTAGTCATCATAGTTGCCGCCGTAGCTGCGCAGCGCGCCGGGCGTCAATTCGACGATGCGCTCCATGCGCGCCAGCAGCTGCCGGTCATGGCTGGCGATCAGCAACCCGCCCCGCCACTGATCCAGCTGCTGATACAGCCAGGCGCGCCCGACGCTGTCGAGGTGGTTGGTCGGTTCGTCCAGCAGCAGAAAATCCGCCTCGCCGAGCAAGGCGCCGCACAGCGCCGCGCGCATCCGCTCGCCACCGCTCAGCGAACCGGCGGATCGCAACGGATCGAAGGCCGGCAGCCCGGCGGCGGCGAAGGCGTTTTGCAGGCGATCGTGGAGATCCCATCGCCCTTCCAGACGATCGATATCGTCCGCCAGCGGCCGCCCCTGCTCGAGACGCGCCAGCGCGGCGAACGCCTCGCCATAGCCCAACAGCTGGGCCAGCGTGGTGTCCGCGGCGATCTCCGGTTGCTGTGCAACGTAAGCTACTGCGGCATGAGATTCGACGTGCCCGTTGCCCGGTTGATCCAGCCCGGCGATCAGGCGCAGCAGCTGGGTTTTGCCGACGCCGTTGCGCCCTACCAGGCCGCAGCGCTGCCGGTCGAAAGCGAGATCCAGCGGGCCGAACAGCGTTTCGCCGTCAGCAAATTGGCAGGTCAGTTGATGTAAAACGAAATAAGGGGACTGCGCTGAATGAGCCATAAGCACTCCTGAATGAGATCAAAACATCCCCACAGGGCGCGAGAGCGCACAGCGTGGGACACGATATCAACAGGTGTGGGTGTTCATTTTCGGTAATGGCTCCGCAGAGAGAAGGTATTTACAACGCGTAAAGGCTAACCGATCTTTTGTTCGTTATGCAAACAGAGTCTGAGATTCATGACATCTATCACATTCGGCGCAACGCAAATTCCCAAGCGGCGCGACAACGGCTAGATTTATCTCATCCGACCACTTGTGTTCACATAATAATAACAGATGCTCATCCCCAATCGCTTTCAACCTGCAGCTAGGCGGCAAGTTCGGGCGTTCCCAGGAGCTTACTCAAGTAAGTGACTGGGGCGAGCGAACGCAGGCAACAACGCTGCAGGTTGAAAGAGGCGGGGGATGAACGATGGAGAGTGCAATGAGCAATTACCCTCACCTGCTGGCGCCGCTGGATCTCGGCTTCACCACCCTGAAAAATCGGGTGCTGATGGGATCGATGCATACCGGCCTGGAAGAGCTGCCCGACGGCCCGCAGCGCCTGGCCGCGTTCTATGCCGAGCGCGCCGCCGCCGGCGTGGCGCTGATCGTCACCGGCGGCATTGCCCCGAACGAACAGGGCGTGGTGTTTCGCGGCGGTTCGATCCTCAACAGCGAGGAGCAATTGCCTCACCACCGCCCGGTGACTGAAGCCGTCCACCGGGCGGGCGGCAAAATTGCGCTGCAGATCCTGCACACCGGCCGCTACAGCTATCAACCCAAGCTGGTGGCCCCTTCCGCGCTGCAGGCGCCGATCAACCCGTTTACGCCGAGCGCGCTCAGCGCAGCGGAGATCGAGCAGACTATCGCCGACTTCGCCCGCTGCGCGGCGCTGGCGCAGCAGGCCGGCTATGACGGCGTTGAGGTGATGGGATCCGAGGGTTATCTGATCAACCAATTCTTGACGACGCGCACCAATCAGCGCGACGACCAATGGGGCGGCAGCTTCACCAACCGCATGCGCTTCGCCGTCGAGACCGTCAGGGCGGTACGCCAGGCCGTGGGCCCGGAATTCATTCTGATCTACCGGCTGTCGATGCTCGATCTGGTGGAAGACGGCTCCAGCTGGCAGGAGATCGAGCAGCTGGCGCTGGCGATCGAACAGGCGGGCGCCACGATCATCAATACCGGCATCGGCTGGCACGAAGCGCGTATTCCGACCATCGCCACCATGGTGCCGCGCGCCGGATTCAGCTGGGTGACCCGCAAGCTGATGGGCAAGGTCAGCATCCCGCTGATCACCACCAACCGCATCAACGATCCGGCGGTGGCCGAGCAGGTGCTGGCGGACGGCTGCGCCGACATGGTGTCGATGGCGCGTCCGTTCCTCGCCGACGCCGCCTTTGTGCAGAAAGCCGCCGAGGGGCGCGCCGACGAGATCAATACCTGCATCGGTTGCAACCAGGCCTGCCTCGACCAGATCTTTGAAGGCAAGCTGACTTCCTGTCTGGTCAACCCGCGCGCCTGCCGTGAAACCGAAATGCCGCTGACGATGGCGGAAAAGCCGAAAAAACTGGCGGTGGTCGGCGCCGGCCCCGCCGGGCTGGCGTTTGCCACCACCGCCGCCAGCCGTGGTCATCAGGTGACGCTGTTCGACGCCGCCGAGCAGATCGGCGGCCAGTTCAACATCGCCAAGCAGATCCCCGGCAAGGAAGAATTCCATGAAACCCTGCGTTACTTCCGCCGTCAGCTGGCGCTGCGTGAAGTGACGGTCAAACTGGGCGTCAAGGTCGAGGCGGCGGATTTAAGCGAATTCGATGAGGTGATCCTCGCCTGCGGCATCGTGCCGCGCACCCCGGATATTCCCGGCATCGGGCACGCCAAGGTGCTGAGCTATCTGGATGTGCTGCGCGATAAAAAACCGGTCGGCCAGCGGGTGGCGATCATCGGCGCCGGCGGCATCGGCTTCGACACCGCCGAGTACCTTAGCCAGCACGGCGTCTCCAGCAGCCTGGATCAGACGGAATTCAACCGCGAATGGGGCATCGACGGCCGCCTTGAACAGCGCGGCGGGCTGGCGGCGCAAGGCCCGCAGGCACCGCGCGCCGCCCGGCAGATCTACCTGTTGCAGCGCAAAACCAGCAAGGTGGGCGAAGGCCTGGGGAAAACCACCGGTTGGATCCACCGCGCCAGCCTGGCGATGCGCGGCGTGAAGATGCTCAATAGCGTCAGCTATCGGCTGATCGACGACGAAGGGCTGCACATCACCCGCGCCGAGCAAGACAGCTGCCTGCCGGTGGACACGGTGGTCATTTGCGCCGGGCAGGAACCGCGCCGCGAACTGCAGCAGCCGCTGCTGGCGATGGGGAAAACCGTGCATCTGATCGGCGGCGCCGACGTGGCCGCCGAGCTGGACGCCCGCCGCGCGATCGATCAGGGCACGCGGCTGGCGATGGCGCTGTAAAAAAGGGGCGCATCGCGCCCCTGATATTGATGACAAATCTCATCCCCATGCCGGGTTGGCAGAGAGCAGCGAATAGAAAACAAGGAAAATCAATTTATTGATTTTCGGCTGATAACCACAAAGGGGGAAAAACCACGCTTTTTCCCCCTTTGTCTACAGCCTGAGGGGCGTATCGCGCCCCTTGTTATTCACGCTCAGCGACGCGCGCCGGATTTCACCGCTCTCAAGATCACGAACTTCTTGTTCGAGGCCACCAGCGTGCAGTTGCCGAACAGACGTTTGAGCTTCTGATGGTAGTCGAGGTGACGGTTGCCGACGATGCGCAGTTCGCCGCCCACTTGCAGGCAGCGCTTGGCGTCGCAGAACATCTGCCAGGCGGTGTGATCGGTAATGGCGTGTTGCTGGTGGAACGGCGGGTTGCACAGCACCGCCCGCCCGGGATCGGGAGAGCACACGGCTGAACTCCAGTCACGAGATTCCATCTCGTATGCCGTCTTCTGCTTGAAAAAAAAAAAAAAACTGTATACAGCACCGGC